>DYSI01000001.1 GCA_020718275.1 Draconibacterium orientale | reverse complement strand
AATGCGATGCATTGAGCAAGTCTACCCTGAGCGAAGTCGAAGGGAAGTGAGGATTGTATAATTGAAGTCCAACGAAGAAAAAGCAATTTTTAGAACACCCGTTAAATATATTACTGGGATTATCCAAAACCATAATCATAAACTATTGGCAATAAATGGAATGCCTGACCATATCCATATTTTCTTTGGAATGCGACCTACACAATCAATTTCCGAATTGATGCAACAGATTAAAGGTGATTCTTCTGCTTGGGTTAATGAAAAGAAATTTATAAAGAGTCATTTTTCATGGCAAGAAGGATATGGAGCGTTTTCGTATGGAAAATCTCAAGCTAATCAGGTAATTACTTATATTCAAAATCAGGAAAAGCATCATATTAAGAAAACTTTTATAGAAGAATATGAAGAATTTTTGAACCTATTTGAGATTGATTATGATCAGCGATATATATTTAATCCTGTCAATTATTAAGAAATATTGCGTACCCATGGCACGCATTTTAAACTCATTCTATTTTTCTACCAATATTTAATCCATTCGGCAAGCGTTCGACTGAGCTCACGCCGAAGTCTCAATGCACCGCCTAACGGGATTTTTCCTAACACATCAAAATAAAACTAACCCTTTTTTTAAATATACTGTATCAAAACAAAAAATAATTCGTACTAATGTCATTCGGAATGAAAAATATTACCTTTTTAATTTTACATAATTTACTGAAATTTAAATAGATATATCAAATTTCTATGCTAACTCTTTTTATTAAAAATTTACAAATCCATGAAGATTAAACTCAATTATCGGCTATTGATTTCCATTCTCTCAGTTACTGTGATAGTTTTTATGATCACTTTTTTCTACATTGGCTATAAAATAAAGCCAATCCTAAGAAATGATGTCGAACGAATTGCGGATGCTTATGCAGGTCAATATGCAAATTTAGTACGGTCATTTTTGACTGAAGAAATGCATATTTCAAAGACAATGGCCTACCAATTCGAAACCATGGGCGATTTATCGGGTGAGCAAAAAATTGCCTCTTCCTTAAAGTTACAAGAGAAAATATTTTCTGAACATCTCGACTACCGTTCAGTATGGATGAGTTGGGAATTACAATTTTTGGATCCCAATTGGCAAAAACCTTTTGGACGAATTCGCATTAATCTGCATGGAAAAGGTGGGAAAAATACAGTCCAGTTTGATACCCTTAATGCCAATGGAGATGATCTTGGAAGTTTATACCTCGAAACTAAGACCAAACTTTTAGATGTGTTGACCGATCCTTATGTAGATAATTATGATGGTGTAGAAGAACTGGTTGCTTCAGTGTGTAATCCAGTGATTATTAATGGTCAATTTGCTGGTCTTGCTGGTATTGATATTCCTCTATCTCGTTTTAAAGACATTATTTCTAAAGCCGAAAATATCTATGAGTCAAATGTTTTTCTAGTGGCTAATGATGGTATTTTTGTTGGAAATCAGGATAAAAAATTTGTAGGTACTTCCATAAAAGATGTTTTTGCCGGTCAAGAAGTAGATATTTTAGCGGAAATAAAAAAAGGTAAACCTTTTTCATTCAATTTTAGTTCCGAAGAAAAAGGTGATTTTTACTGCACCTTCCATCCATTTAATATTTCTGAAGAAGGCAAATCATGGATGGTTGGGGTTGCTATTCCAAATAGTGCAATTATTGCTGAGTCAACCGCAGCTTATCGTAATACACTCATTGTTGGTATTTTAGGATTGTTTCTTTTGAGTGTGGTTATCTATTTCATTTCTAACAGTATTACCAAACCTTTAACTCAGATTACAAAATCTTTACAATTATTAGCAAAAGGTGAAATTAACAAAGTGCATGAACTTAGCTATAAAAGTAAAGATGAAATTGGGGATATCGCTTCTTCAACCAATACACTAATTGAAGGTTTATCCAATACTGCTCATTTTGCTAAAGAAATTGGACAAGGAAATATGTCTGCTGAATACGAAAGCATTAGCGATCAAGACGTTCTCGGGAATGCACTCATTGGAATGCGCGAAAGCTTACTTAAAGCAAAAAATGAGGAAGAATTAAGACGCGAAAAAGAAGAAGAACAAAAATGGGCTACAGTTGGTCATGCAAAATTCGGAGAGTTACTCCGTAATAATACCGACAATATGGAAACATTTACCAATAATGTTGTAAGCAATTTGGTAAAATACACCGAGTCAAATCAAGGCGCAATGTTCTTGCTCGATCAAGAAGATGAACACGACCAATACTTAACCATGAGTGCATGCTATGCTTATGACCGTAAAAAATACGTGAATAAACGAGTTGAAATTGGCGAAAACCTTGTGGGTCAGTGTTATTTGGAAGGCGAAAAAATCCTAATGACTGATGTTCCTGAAAATTATGTACATATCACCAGCGGACTTGGCGATGCTAATCCCAGATCATTGCTTCTAGTGCCGCTCAAATTCAACGACAACGTATACGGAGTAATTGAATTGGCAAGTTTCAATAAGTATCAAGACTTTCAAATTGATTTTATCGAAAAAGTTGCCGAAAGTATTGCGTCCACTATTTCGAGCGTAAGGGTTAATATACGAACCATTAAATTACTCGAAGAATCAAAATTGAAATCCGAAGAACTTGCTGCTCAAGAGGAGGAAATGCGCCAAAATATGGAAGAGTTGCAAACCACCCAAGAGGAATCAGCACGCCGTGAATTGGAAATGAATGGCATTTTGAATGCCCTAAATTCTGGCTACTTAGTTGCTGAACTCGATCTTGATGGCAATATTCTTACCATCAATGACAATGCATTGGAGCTGCTAGGTTTGGCAAAAAATGATGCTGAAGGTCACAATATGAGGTCTTTCTTGAAACCTGATGAACTCGAAGAGTTTGAAAATCTGTGGAATAACGTTCTAAATGGACGTCCAATGAAACGCCAAAGCATCATCGAACGCTCAAAAGGGAAAATTGTCCTGACAGAATCCTATACGCCTATCTTTGATGATATGGATGAGCTCTATAAAATTCTAAATATCGGAATTGAAGTTAACCCTATTTCAGTCTAAAGCATTTAAAGTCCGATTTAATTGTTTTGGTATTATTATTGGTTAAGTCGAAAACTGTTTTAATTACTTTTGCAGTTTGTTTAGTTAGCATATCTGTATTGTCAAATATTCGTAAAATTTTTTAAAATTTATCAATGAAAATGAGAGTTTTATTCGTTTTAATTAGTGTGCTATTGATTCCAATTATCAATTTTGCACAAAGTGCTTCAGTGTGGCCTTCACGTTTGTATTACAACGTCACCCCAGGCAATTACAATAGTCAAAAACTCCGAGTCAGTAATAACGGAACTAAGGCAGAGACATTTACAATTACTTTCGTTAATTTTAATTCCCCTGGTTCCAAAGGTAAAACAGTCTTTGATACCGCAAGTGTTTCTGCACATGGTATGGCTGATTGGTTAACGGCTTCGCCTTCGTTTTTTGAAGTTGCACCCGGAGAAACCAAAGATGTTGACATATTGTTGCAAGTGCCAAATACTCCTGAAGCACAATCAGTTCGTTGGGCAGCGGCCTCTGTGAAGCTAACTAAAGAAAATACTGGAGTTGGTGAAAGAGGCGAGAATGTGACTGGAATGGCTATCTTACCGACCATTAGTTTTACTGTTCATCTGTTTCAGACCCCACCAAACATTGCTTTTAAGGAGGTCATTGTTGAGAAATTATACGAAATTCCTGTTACTGCAACTGATTCTGTTAATGTAAAAATTTTACGTTTTGATGTTAAAAATACAGGCGATGCTATTGCAAACTGTGCCCCGTATTTAGATATGATTAATTTGAAATCAGGGGAGAAATTGACCGTAAAGGGGCAAGGATTTACCATCCTGCCAGGTGGTTTGCGCGAAATTACGATTGCCATTCCTAAAAGTACTCCTAAAGGTGAATATAATATACTAGGAATCATCGATTACAATAGCGAAACAGACGTGGCAGCTATGGAAATTAATCTAGTTATTCCCTAGTTTGTAAAATTATTCGGAATAAACTTTTATTTATTTCCTAACAATTCTTTTATTTCGATTAGCCCAAATACTTGTGCAGCGGTAATTAAGACTACAAAAAAGATTACCCAACGCACAAAATTTGCGCCCTTGGTAATAGCAAAACGGCTGGCTATCAATGCGCCAATTATGTTGCCAATGGCTAAAACAAATCCGTAGAGATAGCTTATCTGGTCATGATAGATAAAAACCGCCAAGCTGAAAGGTGCATAAAGTAAAACAATAAATACTTTGATGGCGTTAGCTTTCACTAAGTCATAGCCTGCGCCAAGAACAATTCCTATTAAGAGTAAATAACCAATTCCAGCATGAATAAATCCACCATAAATCCCGATAATAAAAAATAAAAACATGGTCCATAGACTGACTTTTTTATCCATGAGTTCTTGTTTCCCCTTAAGCCATAATTCAGGTTTATAAAAGATAAAACCTAGCATCACAATCATAATAATGGCCATGGCTTTTTCAAAAATATCCTCTTGAATATCCACGGCAACCCAAGCCCCTACTAACGAACCAAAGGCAGATGGGATTCCTAGCTTTAGTCCTTTACGCCAATCTAAAATATTTTGCCGCTTAAATGTGGAGCTGGCAGTTAGAGTTTGTAGTGTAACTGCAATTCGGTTGGTTCCATTTGCCACTCCAGGTGGCAGCCCAACAACATACATTAGTAAACTTAGCGAAATAATTGATCCGCCTCCTGCTAAGGTGTTGATAAAGCCAACCAATACTCCTCCAATGATTAAAATAATTATTTCGTAAATAGTCATATATCAATTGCCTTGTGTAAAAGGCAGTAAAAGTAGAGATAAAATTTGCTAGATACCTCTAGGCATACTGCTCTTATTTAAGGAAATCAATTAGCAATTTTCAATTATTACTTATCTTCGCCAGCTTTCAAACTATTTATATGATGCAGGCTATTGATCTCAAAATCATCGAATTTATCAACGAACATCACGTTCTAACCCTTGCAACTTGTCTCGATAACCGACCCTATACGGCCAATTGCTTCTATGTTTTCAATCCTGATACTGCAGAATTTTATTTTACCTCCGATGAGAAGACTACCCACGGTCAACATCTTTTGAACAATCAAAACGTGGCCGCTAATATTGTTCTAGAAACACGAACTATCGGAAAAATACAAGGCTTGCAAATCACAGGTGCTGCTTTTAAGCTGGAAGGTAAATGCGAAAAAGCAGCCAAAAAACTATATTTGCATGCATTTCCCTATGCAATTCTTAAATTAGAAACGATGTGGTGCATTAAAGTAGATTTTTTTAAGCTTACCGATAATCGACTAGGCTTTGGCAAAAAGCTAATTTGGAAAATTGGAAATGTCAACCTGAAGTCTTAAAAAAATTAAGCGAATTATGCACCCACAAATCTCTTCTTTAGATGATTATAAGTCACTAAAATTACTGGATTTAATTTGTAGCTTTCGCTTAGAATTATTCTAAATAGCTATAAGAATTTGTTTATCAATTTATTACAAAAAGTAATCTATCAACTAATTAATTTTCATTCCAAACAAATGACCACCTCTGTCAGTGAATAACTAAAAAAAAATGTTAATAATTACTCAAGGAATGAGTGAATATCTTACGATATCTTCGTGCTTCGCAATATGAAATTTGTGACGAAAATAACAGGCACATTTACAGTATCTTAAAATATTAAACGGTTTTTATATGAATCATCCTGATCTTTTTGCAGACTTAAATCAAAATGTAATTCAAAATGTGGAGAGTAGCGTGAGCGAGGAAAGTAATTTTTACCAAAGTTTATTAAATACAAGGGAGAATACCCGCAAATCAGTCGTAAATATGGAATTTGAATTCAAGGAGGAAATAAAAAAAGAGGTTGTTAGAACAGAGAATGCTGCGCCTCTTAATAAATACACTTATCAGGAAGCGCTAGAAGCTAGTACATTATATTTCAAAGGTGATGATTTAGCTGCTGGTGTATGGATTAATAAATACGCACTTAAAGATAGCGACGGCAATATTTATGAGAAAACCCCAGACGATATGCATCGTCGCATTGCCAAAGAATTAGCTCGAATTGAGCTTAAGTATCCTAATCCAATGTCGGAAGAGGGTCTTTTTGAGGTGCTCAAGGATTTTAAATATATAATACCCCAAGGAAGCCCCATGGCTGGCATAGGAAATAATCGTCAAGTTGGCAGTCTCTCCAATTGCTTTGTCATTGGAAATGATGGAGAATCTGATTCCTATGGGGCAATTATGAAAACCGATCAAGAACAAGTTCAGTTGATGAAACGGAGAGGTGGAGTAGGACATGATTTAAGTGGTATACGACCCAAAGGCAGCCCGGTAAAAAATAGTGCGCTGACCTCTACTGGTATTGTTCCTTTCATGGAACGATTCTCCAATTCTACTCGTGAAGTGGCTCAAGACGGCCGCCGTGGAGCGCTTATGTTAAGCATTTCAGTTAAGCATCCTGATTCAGAGGATTTTATTGATGCAAAAATGGATAGCACTAAAGTCACTGGCGCTAATGTGTCTGTTAAAATTACTGACGAATTTATGCGTTCTGTAATTAATGGAACTGAATTTACTCAACAATATCCCATTGATTCACCAAATCCAAAATACACCAAGCAAATAGATGCAAGAAAATTATGGTCAAAAATTGTTCATAATGCATGGAAATCTGCTGAACCTGGGATTCTCTTCTGGGATACGATCATTAACGAATCGGTGCCAGATTCATACGCTGATCTTGGCTTTAAAACAGTTTCTACCAATCCTTGTGGTGAAATTCCGCTTTGTCCCTATGATAGTTGTCGTCTGTTAGCCATCAATTTATATGGCTATGTTGAAAATCCATTTACCGATTATGCTAAATTTAATGCTAAGAAATTCGCTGATCATGTGCATATTGCTCAACGAATTATGGACGATATTATCGACTTAGAACAGGAAAAAATTGACCTCATTCTAAATAAAATAAATTCCGATCCTGAATCAGAGGATATCAAACGTGTGGAACGAGAATTATGGCAAAATATTAAAGGTAAAACCGAAAAGGGTAGAAGAACGGGTATCGGAATTACAGCAGAGGGTGATATGCTTGCCGCACTGGGTTATAAGTATGGAACCGAAGAGGCTTCTGATTATTCAGTTGATGTACATAAACTTCTAGCAACTGAAGCTTACAGAGCTTCCGTTAATTTGGCAAAAGATAGAGGCGCTTTCCCCCTTTACGATTATAATCGAGAAGTTTTAAATCCATTCATGCGTAGATTATTCGACGAAGCCCCTGACTTAGAAATCGAAATGAAAAAGCATGGTCGTCGTAATATAGCCTTGTTAACAATTGCTCCTACTGGTACTACCAGCATGATGGCTCAAACTTCATCAGGTATTGAACCTGTATTTATGGTAAGCTACCAGCGCCGTCGTAAAGTAAATCCCAACGATAAAGCGGCTAATATTTCTTTTATAGATGATGTTGGTGATAGTTGGGAAGTATACAATGTATTTCACCATAAATTCGAAACATGGTTACAAGTAAACGGATACAATATTGAAGAAGTAAAAGCTTTAAATGACGAAGCTCTAAATCAGATTATTTCCAAATCCCCTTATTATGGCGCAATGGCCAATGATGTAGATTGGGTTCAAAAAGTGAGAATGCAAGGCGCTGTTCAAAAATGGGTAGACCATTCTATTTCAGTTACCGTGAATGTTCCCAACCAAGCAGACGAAAAATTAATAGGCGAAATTTACGAAGAAGCTTGGAAATCAGGTTGCAAAGGAATGACGGTTTACAGAGATGGTTCTCGCTCTGGAGTGCTTATTGCTAAAGAGAAAAAGGAAGTTACAGAAGATCCAAACGACTTCAAAGAAACCTATGCTCCTCCACGTCCTAGCCGATTGGAAGCTAGTATCGTTCGGTTTCAAAATAATAAAGAAAAGTGGGTTGCTGTGGTTGGAACCTATAAAGGTCGCCCTTATGAAATCTTTAGTGGTAAAGCAGAGGATTTTTTCGTAGCAAGTTATGTAGAAGAAGGTTGGGTGGTGAAAAATAAATCAGAAAAAGGTAAAACTCGTTATGATTTAGAATACGAGGATCGCGATGGCTTTATGCAAGTTTATCGTGGATTGTCGCGTGCTTTTGATAAAGAATATTGGAATTATGCTAAATTGATCTCAGGCATATTGCGCCATGGAATGCCGCTTCCATTTGTTGTTGATGTGGTTGGTTCGCTTAGTTTTGAAACCGAAACCATCAACACATGGAAAACTGGTATCGTTAGAGCATTGAAGAAATTTATCCCTGATGGCGCTAAAGAAGTCAATGGAACTCCTTGTCCTACTTGTGGCGCAGAACTTGTTTATAAAGAAGGCTGTTTAAGTTGCCAATCTTGTGATTATTCAAAATGTGGATAAATTATCCTATCTAAAAACCTCAAACAAGCTCGAAATTTTGAGCTTGTTTTTTTTATATAAAAATACTTAGCCCTACCATCTCCTTGGTATTGGCTTACTTATCTTGGCTTTTTAATGTTGGTTAATTTCAAACCATTTCTTGATAAATGTATCCAATGAAGCATTTGTTTTTTTTTGAAATACCTGCCAATTGAAGAAATAGAATTAATTAGGCTTGAAATCAATTAAATCTGTTCGTAAACCGATCGTTTGTGTTTTTTTAACATTCTGTGTTTTTTTAAATTCTATTGGCTTAGCCACTGATGGTCATTCTATTATTTATATAAATATTTGATTATGAATGTCCTTTTATTAGAATAAGGGAAGCTTCTTTCAAATATAGCAGGTGGTCGTCAAAACTTTTCAGATTATACCAAACCTTCAATTAATTAGGGTCGACGATAATGGAATTAATTGTAATTTTGCGCTTCTAAATTTAAACAATAATCTTAACGATCATGAATATTAAAACCTTCTCTAAAGTGCTTATTGCCATTGTTGTGGTGGCTGCAATAAGTTTCTCTTGTAAATCTGGCAAGAACAGTTTTCCTGGCTTTTCTCAAACTGAGGATGGACTTTTTTATAAGTATCATACGCACGGAACGGATACCAATAAAGCCCATGTAGGCGATAAAATTACCGCAGTTATGTCGTACCGCACCATGGCTGATTCGGTATTTAGTAGCAGTCAAGCCAGTGCTCCATTCGAGATTCCAATGATGGAATCTACTTATGATGGAGATGTTTTTGCTGCTTTAGGAATGATGAGCCCTGGCGATAGCGCTACCTTTGTTATTAGTACCGATTCATTTTTTCAAAAAACGGTTGGTTCTCCAGCTCCAGAATATCTTGATAGCGGATCCTTTTTCTATTTAGATATCAAAATGTTGAACATTCAAACTCCTGAGCAAATGGAAGCCGAACGTTTGAAGATGGAAAAGGAACAAATGGAAATTGAGAAAGTGACGATTCAAGAATATATGAGTGCCAATAAAATTGCGGCTATTCAAGACCCAAGCGGAATATTCATTGCCCGTAACAAAGCTGGAAAAGGGGCAAAACCTGTTGCAGGTTCTTATGCTAAATTGCAATTAGTAGCTAAAACTCTAGGTGCACAAGGAGCTGAATTTATCAATACCTATAAAGATGGAAAACTTTTTGAAATGGAAGTAGGAACTGGACAATTAGGAGTTGGTTTTGAAACTGGGATCCTCAGTATGCAAGTTGGCGAAAAAGCTACCTTCATTGTTCCTTTCAACTTAGCTTTTGGTGCTAAAGGTTATAACGGTTTTATTCCTCCATTTGCAACCATCGTTTTTGATGCCGAACTCGTTGAGGTTATTTCTGCTGAAGCTATGCAAGCAAAACGCGATAAAGAAGCTAAAGAAGCAGCTGCTAAAGAGCAAAAAGATATTGCTATTTATTTGAAAGCAAATAAAATAACTGCTAAACCTACTCCTAGTGGCTTGTATTTTGTTCCAACAGTACAAGGTAGTGGTAAAATGGCTCAAGCAGGTAAAAAAGTTAAAGTTCATTATACTGGATACTTATTAAATGGTACAAAATTCGATTCGTCTTTAGATCGTAATGAACCTTTTGAATTTGTACTAGGTCAAGGTAATGTTATCCCAGGCTGGGATGAGGGTCTTTCGATGATGAAAGAAGGTGGAAAAGCCAAATTAGTAATTCCTTCTTCCTTGGGTTATGGCGCAAGAGGAGCTGGCGAAGTTATTCCTCCAAGTTCACCATTGGTTTTCGAGGTGGAATTGATTAAGGTTTTAGACTAATTTTTAGTTTAATCCACCATCATTAGCATCAAAAGAATGTTTCGCTGATCCAAAAGCCACTATTCTTTTGATGCTTTTTTTTTGCTTTATAATTAGTATTTTCTCCATTTAAAACTCATGTTATGAATCGTTTTATTTATGTTGCACTTCTTAGTTTTATATTCCTATCAGCTTTTTCGCAAACTAATGCTGTAAAGTTAAAAGCAAATCGTGCTTATACAAGCAAAAGTGGTCTTACCTGTACTATATTTACTATACATCAAAAGGCAGTAAAGGCTGATAGCGGAGATGTGGTTTCTGTACATTACATTGGAAAATTAGTAGATGGTACTGTCTTCGATAACTCTTATGATCGATTACAACCAATCTCTTTTCCATTGGGTGCTGGTCGAGTGATTAAGGGCTGGGATGAAGGAATACAATATTTGCATCTTGGCGATTCGGCTTTATTTGTAATTCCCGCTTCCATTGCTTATGGCAATAGAGCAGTCGGTAAAATTCCTGCAAATTCTGACTTGCATTTTACAGTCAAATTGGTGGATGTGAAAAAGGCTGTTAAACCGTACGATGCAGCAGGGTTTGATACTGTTAAATTAGATAATGGTTTAGCATATATCATTGTGCAAAAGGGAAAAGGGGATGGTGTTGCAATCAATCAAAAAGCATTGGTACAATACACAGGATATTTTACTAACGGTAAAAAGTTTGATTCATCCTATGATAATGGGGGTAAAGCTTTTGATTTTATTCTTGGTCGTCATCGCGTAATTTTAGGATGGGAGCAAGGGGTTGTGGGGATGAAAATTGGCGAGAAAAGGAAATTGCTAGTTCCTTACGCCTTGGCTTATGGAGAAGCTGGGCGTACCCCGATTCCTGCTAAAGCTGATCTTGTTTTCGATATAGAATTAGAAGGAATTGAAAAGCTCAATTATCCAAGCTTTGATTTCACTAATTCGGATACTGTTAAGCTTGAATCAGGATTAAAATATTTGGTGGCTGAAACCACGAATGCTTATCAAATTAAAACTGGAGATACGGCTATTATCCAGTATATAGCGTATACTGCTGATGGAAATATCTTCGATTCAAGTTATGACAGAGGTGATTCTTTAATGTTTACCGCTGGAACTGGATGGGTGATTCCTGGACTTGATGAAGGAATCCAAAAAATGAAAGTTGGTGAAAAGATGAGATTTTTTATCCCATATCAATTAGGATATGGTGAAGAAGGTCGCGAACCAATTATTCCTGCAAAGGCAAATTTAGTTTTTGATGTTTACTTGCAAGGGGTGAGGATTGCGGCAGCTAAGTTGGACGAAAAATAAGAAAGTATTTCAGACTTTCACTAGGAAAGCTATTAAAATGGGTGGGCGGCTATTTGCTGAAGTCCACCTTTTTTAATTCTGAGTATTTATTTTTATGAAATATAAAATGCTGAAAAACAATATTTTTCATATAAATACCCGATACAGGTTTTAGGTTTCTACCGGCTCTCTTTTTATGGAGCTGGCCTAAATGAGCATAAAAATAAAAATGAGCCTTAATGACGGCATAGGTGTCTTTATAGTTTCCTTCTGAAAGGAATCGGATGCCCGCAATACCATCCAAAACAAATCGAGCAATAAAGACTTTTAAAAGGCGATTGCTTGGTAGGTTCTTGTAAAGCAACGTAAAGTTATTTCTAAAATTTAAATAGGTTTTGCGAGAAGAGTTTTTAGGTAAGGTTCCTCCACCCACGTGATAGACAATTGTTTTTGGGATAGACATCACCTTAAACCCAGCCAGTTTTAATCGCCAACATAAATCTATTTCTTCCATGTGAGCGAAAAAATCTTCATCTAAACCGCCGACTTGCCAAAATGCGCTAGCTCTTACAAACATAGCAGCGCCACTAGCCCAAAATACTTCCTCCATGGTGTCGTATTGATTTGCGTCTTTTTCGAGATTTGCAAAAACACGACCTCTACAAAAAGGATAGCCATACTTATCAATAAAGCCCCCCGATGCTCCTGCATACTCAAATTCATCCTGTTGATAATAGGATAATAATTTGGGTTGTGCTGCGCCAATGCTTGGATTTTGATCCATAACTTCAATGAGTGGCATCACCCAATTGGGAGTAACCTCTATATCACTGTTCAAAAGAACATAATACTCAGCATCAATTTGCCTTAGCGCTTCATTATAGCCTCCAGCATAACCACTGTTTTGGCTATTGATAATCAATCGCAACTGTGGATATTCTTTCTTTAGAAAACTAAGCGAGTCGTCAGATGAGGCATTATCTGCAATAATTACCTCAGCGCCAAAACTATAGTTTACCACCGAGGGAAGAAATTGTTCAAGAAAACGCCGCCCATTCCAATTTAGAATAACGATGGCTACTTTGGTCTTAGTTTGATTAGTCAAGCTATAAGTATTAGGACGGCAAATATAGGTTATTTAAAATCGCAACCAATTATTTGCTGTATTTTCAATTTTAAAAAATTTGGTTCTTTAGCGTAACGATTCCAATTCTTAGGGGGTTAATTACCTTGGGTTTTCGTACAATCTATTGAGATTGCTACCCCAGTCGTCATCTACGTTTCCTTCATCATCAATGGAGTGAAAGCCCCTATCTCGCTTTCTTAGTTGCAATCGCCACTGATAATTGTTGGGTTCACCAATGGCATTGGAATGCAATAAGTAAAAGTCGCTACCAGTTAAATCCGTATTGTAGAAAACGAATTTAATATTAGATTGGTTTTTGGTTTGGTAATAGTGCCATATTTCATACGGGTATGCTGCTGGGTCGTGATCTTCTCTTAAAATAGTTTTTGGTTCACCATATTGTAAAAGTACTCTACCTCGGTCAGTTTCATAACCACGATGAACTTTGTTTCCATAGGCTATTTCAACATTTTGAACCTTTGTCATATAGTTCTTGAAACCCTCGAATGGATTAACTGCACTGCGTTGTTCCCAAAAACTTAAAATATATTGCTGCATGGTATATGGGTCGCCTTTCTCTATAATTTTTTTTGCAAATAGCTTTTCATGGTCAGCTGAAATAGGAGCAAATGAGCTAATAATGTTTTTCAGCGTGTCTAGCCCAGTAATGTTTTCAACAAAAGTGGATGCAATATTAATGGAATGAATGTCATCGAATTGCATTTGAATGGCTTTGTTTTGCCTTTGAAAAAAGTAGGTTTCTTTTGCTTTCAATTGATTATTACGGTCAATCACTTCTATAACTAAAGTATAGTTTCCACTGGGTAACTTACTGATGTTAAAACCATTCATTATCACTTGTACTTCTTCCGAAATCATCCGTTTGAAGTGTTTATAATTGGCTAATAATATGCCACTTTCGTTTTCAACAAGCTGATAATTAATTAAATAAGCCTGATTTTCACCAAAGTACTTCTTAGTATTATATGTTTCAGCATAGAAATACAACATGCTATCAGCAACGGGAAAATAGCCGTATAAATTGGGTGAAAAATGGTATCCCCCTTTGTCGTAAATTCCACTTAGAGTGCTCGGGCTATAATGGTTGAAAACTTGAATTGAGGAAATAAAAATACTATCACATTGCTTTTCAATTTTTAGGGGAATGGTGGTGTAAAATGACTCCAAAGTATCTTGTAAATCATCGAGTTTGATGCTGAGTTGATAAGTTCCATTTTTGAGGAGAAACCGATTACTATGCATTAATATTTGGCTAGTCAGGCTTGAATCTGATATTTTAGGACTCTTGATTATTTCTTTTGTGAAAGCCATTATTTGACTATCCAGCTTAAAGATAAGGGTTAATTCAACCTCTGCACTTAGCTCAGAATTGATAGATTTCCAAGTCAAACTGCTTCCTTCAATGGCAAGATGAGTCTCGATAAATGGGCCATCAGTTGAGGAGTAAAATTCGTAATGATTGATAAAAGCTTTAATGTTTTGAGCAGTTGATACATAGCTGTTAATCGTAATTACAATAAAGGTTATAATAAAAGCTTTAGTCATGGGTGAAATGAAATAAGATGTGCGCAAAAATAATATTTTAGCAGCCTTGTTGGGTAAAAAAAAGCAGCTGGCTTATTTGATACAGAAAATGGCAATGAGCATTGTGCAAACTAAGTCCAAAACCGATAAATCGAAAAAATATGGTAAAAAAAAACCGACACAAAAGTCGGTTTTAGATATTTTTATGGTCTATAAACTACAGTTTAGCAACCAATTTAGTTAACTTTGATTTTAGGTTAGAAGCTTTACGCTTGTGAATAATTCCTCGTTTAGCATTTTTATCAATCAACGAAACTACTTTAGGTAAAGTTTCTGTTGCCTCTTGTTTGTCGCTTAACCCACGAAATTTACGCACCAAGGAACGCATAGAACGAGCGTAATAACGATTATGAATTCTCTTGTTTTCATTGGTTCTGATTCTCTTTATTGAAGACTTATGATTAGCCATAATATTGGTGCTTTAATGGTTGAATTTATGCAGTCCGTAGGGGAATCGAACCCCTGTTACCAGGATGAAAACCTGACGTCCTAACCCCTAGACGAACGGACCATTTAATGAGTTTTAAAACTCAAAATTTTGGACTGCAAAGATACATCTTATTTCAAATCATCCAAATTTTTCTTAAAAAAAATAGATTTTTTTTATTTAACACTAAAAGAGTCGGCTAAATAGTTGAAGCCTAGTCGTTTGCCTGTCTTTAGACTTACGCTGGAATTGAACTGATTCATTTCATGCACGCTCACTGTTTTTACTTCCTCAAAAGGAGGGATTAATAAGTCAAATTCAATGGCGTATTGTAAGGCTGAATGGATGATTTTTTTTAACGAATTTTCGTCTACTTGCTGAAGTGCAAAATCATTGAAAAGAAAACCTAGTTGTCGTTTTCCTTCCACAATAAAATGCGAATCTTTATTTACAAAAATACGTCCAATTAAATAGCCTATATCGTTGAGCCTATTGTATTTGAATGAATCAGCGAGGAAGTTATAAATGCTAATTGTTCCTGAATATGAGCGCATCGGGTCTTGTTTGATATAACCGGTTTGCATTACCGCATGTGCTTTGGGAAATTCAAAAACATTGGTATGCATAACAAATATTAATAAATCGGCCGCCGCTTTAATTTCAACCTCATTGGCTCCACGTTCTCGATATTCAATAGGGACATTTATATTCTGAGCATTGAGAGAACTTGATATTTCTTCCACTGAACTAATTAAGATTTCCTTAATTTGGTTGAAACAAGCAAGAGTATTATCGTAAATCTGATATTTAGTGGTTGATTTAGAAGCTAATAAATTGATGATGGCTTCACTGGTATTCGGATTTTCCATTTTAGGTGTTTTTTTGAGAGGTCAAAATTAAAAAGAATTTTGGATTCTTGCACATTTTTCCTCCTTGCTTTTGTCTACGAATTTTAATTGATTGAAACGTTTTTTTGAGTATTTTTGAAAGGTCATTTTAGTAAAATATAATTTACTAACTTATTGAATAATAATTGATTAGTATTGTTATTGAGCTTTATTAATAGATTACTCACAAAAAAATGAACATGAAATTTGTAAAACCACTGCTAATTGTTTTTTCCATACTTGCATTAGGTTTGGGTGCTTTCTTTTTGTATCGCTGGTATACTCAAGTTAAAGAGGATCCAATTGATGCCTTGTATTTTATTCCCGACAACGCGGCTTTTGTTATTAGTACTAAGGATTATCCCACTTTAATGGAGGAGTTACGCACCAATTCAAAAATAGTCGAGCTTTTTGCCAACGACTCATTGGTGAATCAATCAATCATTCAACTTGATACACTTATTAAAAATATTGTGTTGAGCGATCTGCTCGAAGAGGAGGATTTTAAGACTTATTTCTCGCTGCATTTCACTGGTATCAACCGTTTCGAGGGTTTAATTAGCTTTTCTTTTAATCAAACGGTTCAAGCATCTACCTTACAAGATTTTCTGGCGAATAGGGGAAAAATTACTCCGCGGAAGTTTGAAGGTTTCACCATTTATTCTTTTGTGCCAACAAACAGTCAGATTAAATATTATATTGTTTTGCATAAATCTGCTTTAAGTATTAGTACCTATGAGCCCTTGGCCGAAAAGATGATTTTGGAAATTAAAGCCAAAGCGATTGAAAAGAAAAAAAAGGTGGATAAACTGCTTAAAGTTTCGGGTAAAGAAGTCGATGCATCCGTTTTTATCAATTATCAGTATTTCTACCGCTTGGTAGCATCAATGGCTGATAGTAGATATAATACGAGCCTGTCGAAATTAGGCAATTTGTCCCAATTTTCGGTTCTCGATCTGAGTTACGATTCTACCTGTATTAGCCTAAATGGTTTGACATTTTCAATCGATTCTACGGCTAATTATCTTAATACATACAAAGGATACCATGCAAATCGGGTTGATATTTTTAATCATTGTCCAGCAAGTACTTCATTTATATATTACCAAGGTGCCAATCAATTAGGCGATTATTTGAATCATAATGCTAATTCGATGCTCGAAGCTGAAAATATTAAATCCCTTGACGAAATAAATAAGTCGCTAAAACTTGATCTGCGCGACTATTTCTATCCATGGATTAAAAGCGAGATGTCCTTGTGTTTGATTGATTCAAAAACAGAACCCAATACCTATGACCGTTTTGCCCTAATGAATACCTATGATCCAAAGGAAGC
This sequence comes from Draconibacterium orientale, assembly GCA_020718275.1. GTDB lineage: Bacteria > Bacteroidota > Bacteroidia > Bacteroidales > UBA1556 > UBA6267. The sequence goes on along the minus strand of DYSI01000001.1, from coordinate 102,787 downwards.
TTTGAATGCCTTAGATCAGATATCGAAATTAAGTGCCCAAAATCAAGCGCTTACATTAGATAGCAATATCTATCGAGGCTATTCGATTAATCAAATTAATATTCCTTATTTATTACAAATCGTTTTTGGTGAAATGTATGGCGAGATTGAGCATTCTTTTTATACCGAATTTAATGGTTATATCATTTTTGCAAACACCCCCAATGTTATCACGAATTATATTGATGATATGCTAATTGAGAAAACTTTAGCAAAACGAGAAGGCTTTAGCTCCTTTTACGAAAAAATGAATCCAGAGTCGAATGTGCTTGTTTATGCTAATTTAAATAAATCTAAAACGCTGATTCTTCCAAAATTGAGTCAAAAAATGCGAAATTATTTTGATAACACAGCGTTTAATCTTGAAGATTTTGGTGATTTTTCCGTGCAATTTATTGTTAATGAGGATGATATTTATACTTCCATAAATCTTTCGACAAGTAATACAAGCATGGCGAATCAAGGCGCAGCATGGCAAGTGGCACTCGATAACGAAGTGGTTAGCGGACCATTTCTAGTAGAAAATGCCGATGGACAAACAGCTGATATTCTTGTATTTGATAAGCAAAACATTATGCATCGAATCAATAATCAAGGTTTAGTGCTATGGAGTGTTCCAGTTTCAGAGTTGCCTCTTGGGTCGGTTGAAACGGTAGATTACTATCGCAATGGACAGCGCCAGTTTATTTTTAATTCCGCAAAATTCATCTATCTATTTGATTCTAATGGTAATAGAGTTGAAAAATATCCAATTGCTTTAAAATCAGAGGCGACCGCTTCACTTAGTATAGTCGATTATGATAAAGATCATAATTATCGCGTATTAGTTCCGCAATCTGATGGTAAGGTTCATAATTATATGATCGATGGTAGTGAAACCAAGGGCTGGTTGCTGCCGGCTATGCCTAAAGCAATACGCAGTAAAGTGCAATATTATCGATTGGAAGGAGCTGATTTTCTGCTCATTTCAGATCTAGGTGGAAATATTGCTTTTGCTAATCGCAAAGGCGAAACTAGAATGCAAGCCCGATTAGCTTTTACCCCTAATCCTAATACATCCTTTTATCAGTTAAATAACCGTTTGATTACTACAGATCCAGGTGGCCGTCTGGTGATTGTTTCTTCCGATGGTGGAGTGGAAAAGCATTTGTTCAGGGAGTTCTCTACAAGCCATTATTTTATGCTTATAGATGTAGATTTAGATGGTCAGTCTGAATTTTTGTTTTATGACATAGGGGTTCTATATGTTTATAATCAAGATTTTACATTAAAATGGACTGCAACTATTCCAAATATATTACCTTCAACAATTCAATCAAGCCACGGTGTTTTACAAGATAGTACTAGCTTAATATTGTATGATTCGGAACGTCAAGTTTATCTTTTTGGAAATGGAATAGGTTTATTTTTACCCCATGATGAATTTTCGGCAAGCGCTAATTTTTTACTCATTAAGCCACGTCAATCGGAATTTATTCGGTTCATAACTGTTAAAGGAAAAGTGATAAGCAACTATTTGATTAATTAATTTGTTTAGGTAGATTAAAAGCTATAATTTTAGCCTCTTTTTGTTTATTAACGTTTTGTACAATATTTAACACCATATACCCTTCAATAATGAAATTAGTTACTGATAAACAGACTTATACATTCATAACTTTGCTAGTATTAGTTTTTGGGCTAAGCTTCCTAAGCTCTTGTTATAAGGATAGATTAGGGCTCGATACGATGTCAAATGACCCTTGGAATCCAAATATGGCGATTCCTTTGGTCTATGGAGACCTAACAATGCGCAAGATGGTTGATCAAAGTGCTGAAAATTGGGTTGAATATCCTGATGGTTTTCTTAGTTTGGTCTACACGGCTGATATTACCTCCGAGTTAGCTGACGAAATCATTTCTATACCAAATCAAAGTATCGATACTACTGTAAAGCTAGCATTATCGCCTAATTTATTTCCTGGCGATAGTATGTCGAAATATTTTCTTTTCAAACCATCCTTTAATACGCTCAATAACGAACGACTCGATAGTTTCTTAATCAAAAGTGCTATGCTTACGATTGATATTACTACCAATTTGAACCATGAAAGTTATGTGGAAGTTATTATTCCCGAAATGACTAAATATGGATTGACTTTTATTGAAAGGATTGATATTCCTAATACTGGAGGAACTAGCGTTAATATTAGTAAAACCATTAATATTTATGATTATATGGTTCGCTTAAATCATATTAATGGTTCTTCTGAAATTGATGAATATTTGAAAGTGGTTGTGAAAAGAGGCAACAATGCCGATAATTCTCCATACAGCATTAAGGTTGTACAAACCATCAATTCGATTTCGTATTATCAGGCATACGGCTATTTCCATCAACATGATTTTGACTTAGCACAAACTAAACTGCCGATTAGTTTATTTGAAAACCTACACTACTCTCAAATATTTATTGAAGATCCAACTTTGCGATTGAAGTTCTCTAATAGCTATGGTATTCCTATGGATATGACTTTTAATGAGTTATATGCTGAAAAGGGGACTTCTTTGATGCATGTTAATAGTTCCTTGCTTCCCACCTTATCTTTAAATTATCCTAGTTTATCAGAGTTTGGACAATCAGATACGAGTATTTTTAACTTTAATAAGAGCAATTCCAACATTGTCGATATTATCAATTTCAATCCACAAAAACTTGTTTATTCAGGTTTTGTACGATCAAACCCAACAGGGGTGGTGATGCCTAATTTTGTACTAGATACTAGTTCGGTAAGATTGAATGCGGAATTGGAAATACCGCTGCATGGTCGTGCGCTCAAATTTACATTGGAAGATACTAGTGTTTTTGATATTGGTGATTTATTCATTTGGGATAAGATTGAGAGTGTCGACTTAAATATAAACACGCTAAATTACTTTCCAAACGAGGCATCCTTGCAACTCTATTTGGTAGACAGTACAGGTTTGGTTTTTGATTCTATCTTTGGTTCTCAAACAGCAATAATCGCTGCCGCCATACCCGGACCACCTCCTGAATACCGAGTAACTACCCCCAATCACCAAATGACTACTATCAATGTTACTGCATCTCGGCTGGCTAATTTGCGTAAGGCGAAGAAGATTGTTATTTCTGCCTCCGCAAGTACTTACGATCAAGGAACAAAAATTGTAAAAATATACAGTGACTATAAAATTACCTTTGAACTTTCTGCAAAAGGTGTTTATAAACTTGAATATTAATGATAACATTGAAAAGCTACCTTATGAAACGCAATATTTATACATGGATGGGAATAGGTTTTTTAATCTTGTTATCAATACAAGAGCTCAAAGCCCAGTATGATAGAGGCCTTTACCACATGACTCCAGTGCCACAGACCAATTTATCAAATCCATCATTTATCCCTGCATACCAATACCATTTCGGCTTTCCTAGTTTATCTGCTGTATATGGCGGATTTGCAACCAGTGGTGCAAAGTATAACCAAATATTCACGCTAAATGATCGTGATTCAATGTCCTTGAATACAAAAAGCTTTTTGGCTGGGATTGGGGATAATAATAATGTGCATGTAAGTGCTGCTAATCAATGGCTTAATGGGGGAATGCGATGGAAAAAGTTTTACTTTTCTCTATCCATTGCGGATATTGTTGAGTTGAATTTGACTTATCCAAAATCACTAATAGAACTTGCTGCTAATGGTAATGCCGATTTTGTTGGTCAAACCATGAGTATTTCACCGTATATCAAAGGTTTACATTATCGCGAATATGCTTTAGGAGCTGCCTATGAACTTAATGACCAGTGGAATGTTGGCTTAAAAGCAAAAATTCTTTTTGGTAAGTCAGGCGTGGAAACCGAAATATCGAACTCTAAATTAACTACCACTGAAGATTATTATTATCTTGATGTGGTTAGTGATTTTAAGGTGAATACTTCTGTTACTCAAAACTTGAGCGATTCCGTAGATCTCTCATTTAGTGATTATAATTTTACAGCCCATAATTTTGGTCTCGGTTTCGACTTGGGAGGAACCTACAAAATGGATGATAAATGGACTTTTTCTGCTTCTGTTTTGGATTTGGGATATGTGCAATTCGACCGTTGGATGAAGAGTTATTCCTCAAATACTAGTTTTACGTATAAAGGAATAGATGTCAATCAGTTTGATGGTTTGTCTACAACGGAACAAGAGCAAAAATGGAAAGACATTGAAGACTCATTAATTGGACTATTTGACGTCAAGGAAGAAAGTGAAACTTTCAGAATGAAACTGACTGCTAAAGTGTATTTAGGGGCGAGTTATCACTTGACTGCAGTGGATCATCTTGGGGCTTTGGTTAGAATGGATATGTTTAATCGATCTATTGTTCCTACCTTCACTGCCTCTTATTATCGTCAACTTAATAGCCATTTTGGCGTTACTGCTAATTACACACTTGCAAATAGGAGCTATTTTAATTTAGGACTTGGAGTAGTGGCTAATTTTAAGCCGATTCAAGTCTATTTGGTGACTGATAATATTTATGGAATGATTGCTCCCGATGATATGAAATATACAAATTTTCACTTGGGGATTAATTTTGTTTTCCCAACACAGCAATCTAGTCGTACCATGATTGACTTGTAATCAAAGTCACTTTATTGTTTCGGAGAGAGGTATTCTTTATCAGATTACCTCTTTTTTTCTATTATCTAGACCATAATTAAATTTAGCGACTCATTATTGAATGAAAAATACCTAGCTATCCATTAGTTAGCGGTCATTGTAAGACTGCACGTTAAAAGTGAAAAAATGCAGATTCAAGAACAAATAAAAGATTACTTTACTTTACAGCCTGACACAAAACGTTCAGACTTAGAAGCATTGCATAAACGCATACTTAAATTATTTCCAAAGGGTAAATTATGGTTCTTAGACGGTAAAGACCACAAAGGGAAAATTGTTGCCAATCCTAATATTGGCTATGGTCTTTTTACAATAAAATATGCTGACGGTAAGACTAAAGAGTTTATCAAATTGGTATCAGCGCCAACACGACAGGGATTTCAGTTTATATCATGGGCATTGACGATAAAAACTATTTACCAGAGACTTATGCAAAAACAATAGGAAAGGCAAGCGTAACGGGCTATTGCATTAAGTTCAAAACACTAAAGGATATAAATGTGGACATACTTGAAGCTGCAATTCGTGACGGACTGCAGACCTCTTAAACGACAATAAATCCAAATAGAGTGATAAGGGCGCACTGAATGACAAAAAAACAACGAACTGCTAATACGGGTTTTGCATTAGTGGGCTGACGGTGCAAATAGGCATCTCTGAGAAATTAATTTACATTGGTGTTGGCAGTCAGTTTACGGTTTTAAATGCCCATTAAGGCAAAGCCCAAAACCGTTAATGAATTATAATATCCGTGATCACCTCTTCCTACAATTCTTCCTTATCGAGCTTATGTTGGTATTTGATTTATTATTGCATTTATAATTGCTTTTTCGGATTAGCTGATTGTGTCTATATTCAGGTATTATTTGAATCTAATCTGGTATGCTATTTCCATATGCATTGATCTAATCGTTTTTTTTTTAGTTTTTTGAGCAATAATAAGTTGATGTTATTGAATAATAGAATCAAAATAATACGGTAATGTTATTTGTTATTTTGCAAAAATTCACCCAAAAAAAGAGGCTGCTGAAATCATCAGCAGCCTCTTTTGAAAAATAAGATTTCAAAAAGATTATTGAGTAATAATAATTCTCTTAGCATCACTATTAGCTGCGTCGATTTCTAAAGTAACGGTATAAGTTGCTTTAGTATTAACGCCTAAGTTACCACCTAAGTCGATAGCATTAGCAGAACTAGCGGCAGCATCAACGGCAGAGAAACCAGCGTCAAAATTAGCGCCATTGGTTGGAGGAGCAACGCCATTCTCAGTTCTAACTTTGAAACCTTCGTTAGCTTCGATTACCATATTAGTCCAAGTCCAAGTATAAACTTGACCGTTTACAGTAGGTACACCACCATTGTCAGCCAATAATTTATTTCCCCAGCCCCAACCAGATGGATCTAGAATAGCAGTAGTATTGTCAGAACTTACACCAGTTCCAACAGCGTCACAAACAACACCAGTCCAGTTAGTACTTGGAAGGTCAGCTGTTTTAGTCATCGTTAAGGTATAACCTGTTCCAAGAACGTATTTTAACTCAACTGAATACATACCTGGGGCTGCATTTACGATATTATTACCACCTGGTACTAAAGCTTCGATTGCACCACCAAAGTTGGTGTTAACTTTTACACCTTTAACACCACCACCTAAATTAGCAGCAGTATCAATTTCTAGTTTCCAACCATTAGAATAGCGCAATTTCCAATCTCCACCGCGTAATTCCATGTTAGTGGCAGTCCATTTAGTAGTGTTTAGGTCAAAAGCTGATTCAGTTAAATCAGTTGAAGCACCCCAACCACCTGTTGTAGCTGCACCAATTAAGCCCCAATGTACACGGGCAACAGCCACTTTGTTGAATTCAGTGTCGAAGATGACATGGTAGAAACCATCTTCAGGAACTGTAAATTTAGTAGCTGTTTCAGCAATTGAACCACGAGAAAAAGCACCGCTATGAGGTTCATCATTCGTTGGATTAGCCACTACTGCATAATTTGCACCTGGGCCATAAACGGTTTGAGTTGAACCAGCAACTTTAACGATATTAAATCCTTCACCAGCTTTAACAGCGATATAAAGTTCCATTAACTGAGCACGATCAGTTTGATTTACTTCGTTTTTGGTTGATTTCAGCATTTGTTTTTCACTGAAATCAGCAGAAGCAACTGATGCCCCTTTTACATAATAACCGTCAAGTACGATTACTGGATCAGGATCCTCATCATTATCTTTTCCGCAAGATGAGGTAGTTACTAATGCAGCCAAGACTAAAACCCAGCTTAATTTAAACATGTTTTTTAAACTTAAAACTTTCATAATAATTGATTTGATTAATAAATAATTGTTTGAATACTTCTAGTGTGTTATTTAAGTTACAATAGAATTCTTTATTGAGGTGGCAGCAGCAAATTACTGTTGACATCTGTAGCCCATTTAGGTATAGGAAAGGTTTCAAGCCCTGGAGCGTGTGCATCTTTTTTCCACCATGATTGAGTCCATTTGCTATATCGTATTAAATCTTGACGTCGATGACCTTCGCAGAATAGTTCACGTCCGCGTTCAGCAAGCAATGAATCTAAGCCCGCTCCGGACCAGGTACTAACACCTGCTCTGGTGCGGATTGGATTAATATAATTATCACCATTGTTTCCTAATCGTATTTCGGCCTCTGCTTTCATTAAGTAAAAGTCGGTCAATCGGAACAGTGGAAAATCGTTAGAGAGATTTTCTTTCGCCCCTAATGCAATTTCGTATTTTCCTAATCTAGCTCCTGTCATGCGGATTATCTCAGGAGTAAAATCTCCAGCTGGCATAACTAATTCTGGAATATTGGGATCTAAATTCAATGGTTTAAAAGTTAATCCGTCGATTATGGCAACTCCTTTAGTATTGAAACGAGGTCCATAAAGCAAATAGGCTTCTCTTCTTTTATCTGTTGCTTGATAAGTGTCGAAAAAGGTAGGTACAGCGCAAAGGCCATTCCATGGTCCAACAGGCATGTCAAATTCAAGATTTTGTTGATAATGCAATGTTCTCATGTGGATTCTGAAACCTTGAAAATCATCTTCATCATAAGGAATTGAAAATATAATTTCAGAGGAATTTGAATTATTGGTAACAAAGGGAGCTTTATTATCACTAGCTAAGCTATAGGGTCCACTGATAACGCTATCGCAATAGGCGCTGGCTTTTTCCCATTGAGCAGTTCCAGTATACACTTCTGCATTTAAGTAAAGTTTAGCCAATAGGGCATAAGCGGTATACTTAGTGAACATCAATTTGTTATCATAAGCTTTTAGATGAGGTAAGGAGTTTTCGAGTGTTGCAATCAGGTTGTTATAAATTTGAGTTCGTGAAGTATTGTATGGATATTCAGGTGCATTTTTAGCTGAAGTTAGGTAGGGTACATTTCCATAATTATCAATTAAAAAATAATAGTACAAGGTTCGTAGACTTTCTACTTCTTTTTTCTTAGCAAGAATGGCTTCTGTTTCCGCCATTTCACCCATCATATCCAAAATTTGATTACAAGTTGTAATACCAGTCCACATTGCACTCCACATCCTGTTAACCCCTTCAATATCATTAGTCCAAGTGTGTCGGTACATATTAACCCATTTACCGCCATCTTCCCAATCGGAACCGCGCGTAGGAGCACAGAATTCGTCAGAGGTTATTTCTTGTGCTAGAAACCACCAGCCTTCATCGTCAGCAAAAGAGCGTAATTTGGTATAGGCTTCTACGCTAAGATTGGCGACTTGTGCGTCGTTTTCGGGATAGGCTGAGCCTGGGATTTTATCGTAAATTTCTTCGTCGAGTTTGGTACATGCAGTGGTTACAATTGCAAAACTTAGGACTAAGGCGAATATTCTAATTATTTTCATCTCTTCTAATGTTCTTTACATTATTTAATAAATTAAAAACTTGCTTTAAAACCAAAGGTAACAGACCGGGTTTTAGGATAAACGTTGTATTGATCAACGCCAAAAGATAAACCATTAACGGTGGTTTCAGGATCTGTTCCTGAGTAGCCAGTGATGGTGAGGAGATTGTTAGCAGAAACAAATAATGAAAAATTTTGTACCATTTTGATTCGGTCAGTATCAAAGGAATAGGATAAGGCAACAAAATCTAGTTTAAGGAAAGAGGCGTTCTCAACGTAAATGTCAGCTAATGAAGTGCTGGCGGTACGACCTTCTTCTTTCCAATCAATTGCCTCTTCTAGTGCATTGAGCGATGGTAGGTTTCCTGGGTTATCAAAAAACATGGCGGTAGCATTATAAACATAGTTTCCAATCATTGAACGGAAGGCAAAATCTAAATTCCATTTTTTATAGAAAGTAAATGAGTTAGACCATCCAATTTCAAGATCTGGTGCGGCAGTTCCAACTGCGTAACGTTTAGCTTGGGCTAAATCGGTAGTATATCCGCCACTTTCTGATTCGTAAATAAATTTACCATCTTTCAAGGCAACGTATTTTGGAAGATAAAATGTACCAGCCTCTTCGCCAGTGATTAATCCTGTTACCCAAATTTCGTCTCCAATAATACCACGTCCTGAAAGATAGCCTTCTTTACGAATATTTCCATCCACATAGGTTCCCAAATCACTAATGATAGTTTTGTTTTTCGAAATATTGATGGTGGTTTTCCAATCGATATTTTTCTTGTCTAGGGCAAATATCTGAACGAATAATTCAACTCCTTTATTATCGATTGAACCTGAATTAGCCCATGTAGTGGAAGCCAAGTTTGGGGGAACTGGTACTCGATATGAACCTAGTAAATCGTCAGTGTTTTTTTGATACACTTCTAAACTACCACTTACTTTATTATTAAAAAATGCGAAGTCGATACCGATATTTATTTCTTTGGTTTCTTCCCATTTTAAGTTAGGGTTAGCATTTTGCACTGGACTAAAAGTGATAACCTCTTGGCCGGTTTCTGGGTTAACAGCTTTACCGCTAGGTTGCCACATCAATAGGCTATGGTATTCCCCAATTTCTTGGTTTCCTGAAACTCCATAGCTAGCTCTTAGTTTTAACTGATTAAGCCATTCAACTTTATTTAGAAAACTTTCTTTGTCTATGTTCCAACCAATGGCAGCAGTTGGAAACCATCCCCACTTGTTGTTTGCTCCAAATTTGGAACTTCCATCCCGTCTTAAAGACGCTGAAGCATAGTATTTGTGATCAAAGTTATATTGTGCACGTCCAAAGAAACCAATCAAATTTGATTTTCCTTTCCAAGATCCAATATCTCCCCAATTGACATCTCCTAATACTTTTAAGTTATCAGGGCCTGCATATTCTGATTGGGCATTACCAGCTTGGGCATAAAAACCATTATACATTGATTCTTGGAAGGAATAACCGCCCAATAATTCAAGGTTATGCTTTTTGTTGAATGACTTGGTGTAATTGGCAGTAAGTTCCATTATTTTTTGAGTCCAATTATCGTATTGCTTTTTGCCGTAACCAGCATCTGCAGAGGCATAAAGATTGGCAGGACGAAAATAGTCAGTCTTCTTTACCGAACTCATATACGCTACGTTTGCACTTAATATTAATCCTTTAACTACTTCAAAATCAGCTTTTAAATTCCCTAAATATTTATCTTGGTCAGCTAGATTGGTGATTTCATTGATTACTGCTAGTGGATTTTCGTAATTGAATTCGCGATTTGCTTTGTAATAACTACCATCGGCATTGTAGACTGGATCTGTTGGGTTGCGTGATAATGCTTGATAAATAATATCATCTTTATCAAAACCATCATAATTTTCGTAATCGTTGTTTTCAAACGAGGTCATGATTCCGCCTGTAATGTTTATCCGATCGTTAAAGCTTTTATGATTAATGTTTAATCGAGCGGTAGTTCTATCTTTAGAGGTTCCTCTCATCACTCCTTGCCAGTTGGCTCGGGTGATAGAACCTAAATAGTTGGTGCTGGCATTTCCTCCACTCAAACTTAAGTTAGTGGAGTAGGAGACACCTCTTCTATAAATTTGGTCTTGCCAATCGGTACTGGCGCCACCATCTGTAAAAGTACTGTCAGTAGCGTATTTGGCCGCATATGCACGCATTTGATCTGCCGACAATACATTTACTTTATTAGCTACTTTGTCAAATGATACTTGTGAATTGAAATCGATTCTACTGAAAGTTCCATTGCAATTGCTGCTTCCAGCCGAACCTTTCTTAGTGGTGATAATGATTACCCCGTTTGAACCTCTTGAACCATAAATAGCTGCAGAGGCGGCATCTTTCAGTATGTTATAGGAAGCAATATCATCAGGTGATAACATGGTTGGATCTGCTCCAGGAACTCCGTCGATTACATATAATGGTTGAGTATTTGATTCATAACCCGATGCTCCACGAATCCTTATTGCAAAACCTTCATTAGGGTCGCCACCTTTTTTGGTAACCGTTACCCCGGAAACTTTTCCTTGCATTGCTTGCACTGGATCAGTAATCATACCACCGTTTAGATCTTCCGCTTTTATGTTTGCAACTGCACCTGTTTTGTCAGATTTTTTTTGTGTAGCGTAACCAATGACGATAAGTTCATCTAATTGTTGGTTTTGGTTGACTAACAAGACGTTCATGGTCATTGATTTGGTTACATTCACCATTCGATCTTTATAACCAATAAAAGAAAAAAGTACGGTTGATCCATAAGGAACGTCAATACTAAACTTTCCATTTGCATCAGTGGTGGTTCCATTTTGGGTGCCCATTTGTAGGATATTTACTCCTACCATACTTGAATTGTCAAGACTGTCGATTACTGTGCCACTGAGGGTAAATTGTTGCCCGAAAACAGTGGAAGACAAGAGTAAAATTGTGACTAGTTGTAGAAATTTTCGCATAAATTCTTGAAACTAATTTATTTTAACAATACATATTAATTATGTTACTTGGGGTGTTACTCAAATTGATAAATTTGTAGGCTTTTTGTTAAGCCGCGCAAAGATAATAATTTCTATATATTAAATTAACGTTGTGATTAAAAAACTTCTGAAATATTCATTAATTGGGATATCTATTTTATTGCTTATTCCATCCCTTAAAGGTCAGCTAATTATAAGTTCACCTAGTTTTCCAACAGATAATCAGTCAGTTGTTGTTACTTTTAATAGTTCGCTTGGGAGCGGAGGTTTAGCTAGTTATACAGGTGATATTTATGCTCATACGGGGGTTATCACTAACTTAAGCACTTCATCCAGTAATTGGAAATATGTAAAGACCAATTGGGGCGTTAATACTGTTGAAACTAAGTTGACTCAAATTGGGCCTAATTTATATCAACTAAGCATCAATCCTAATATCAGAGATTATTATGCTGTTCCAGCAGGAGAAACTATACTTCAAATGGCATTTGTTTTCCGAAGTGGGGTAGCTGTTGGAGGTTCTTATTTGGAGGGTAAGACTTCCTCTGGAACAGATATTATGCTTGATGTATATCAAGCTGGTCTAAATTTGAACCTCGTGAAACCATCAAGTGGAGTGCTTTTAGCTGCCTATAACGACACCTTATTTGTAACGGCTTCTGCTACGGATGCTGATTCTATCGTTATTTACCATGAGGGTAGTTTGTTAGCAGCTGATTCTGGTAATTTTATTCAAGACACCTTGTTGCTGCAAAATTATGGCAAACGATGGATAAAAGCAGTTGCTAAAAATTCTACCGATTTAGTGAGTGATTCTTTTTATTACTTTCTGCGGCAAGCGGTACCAGTGGAGCCCTTACCTATTGGCATTAAAGAGGGAATTAACTATATCGATAGTACTCAAGTCACCTTATGCTTGTATTCCCCATTCAAGGAGTTTGCTTTTGTGCTGGGAGATTTTAATAATTGGGAATTGGATTCTAATTATTATATGAAGCGAAGTCCTGATAATCAGTATTTTTGGCTATCATTAAAAAATCTCATTCCTAGTAAGGAGTATATTTTTCAATATTTTGTAGATGGCGAAATATATATTGGTGATCCCTACGCCGAAAAAGTAAGTGATCCATGGAACGATTCTTATATTTCATCCTCAACATATCCCAATATGCTCACTTATCCAAGCGGCAAAGCTTCGGGTATTGCCAGCGTATTACAAACCCAACAGCCTGAATACGATTGGAAACATACTTCCTATAATGTACCCCCGAAAAGTGAATTGGTTATTTATGAACTATTGATTCGTGATTTCCACGCTTCACATACCTTCCAAAGTGTGATTGATAGCCTTGCTTATCTTCGAAATTTAGGTATTAATGCCATTGAGCTTATGCCAATTAATGAATTTGAGGGTAATAATAGTTGGGGCTATAATCCCAATTACTATTTTGCTGTGGATAAATATTATGGAAAACCCGAACTTCTTAAAAAATTAATTGATACTTGCCATGCAGTAGGCATTGCCGTGATTCTTGATGTGGTTTATAATCACTCCTTTGGAACTTCTCCGTATGTGAAATTATGGTGGGATAAAACCAATAATCGACCATCAGCCGATAATCCATTTTTTAATATGGTCGCTAAGCATGATTATAATGTCGGATTCGACATGAATCATCAAAGTTCAGCTACCGTTAAATATATCAGTCGGGCACTTCAATATTGGACAGTAGAATACAAAGTCGATGGTTTCAGATTAGATCTTTCAAAGGGCTTCACCCAAAAAAACACTTTAGGAAATGTCGCCTCTTGGGGTCAGTATGACGCGGATAGGATTCATACCCTAAGTCGATATGCCGATAGTGTTTGGCTTGAAAATCCTAATGCTTATGTGATTCTCGAGCATTTTGCTGATAATAGCGAAGAAACAGATTTGTCGTCGAAAGGCATGATGCTGTGGGGAAATCTCAACGGAAAATATGCTGAGGCTGCTATGGGTTACAATTCCTCATCCAAATCTGATTTTAGCTGGATTTCGTACCAAAATAGAGGATGGGCTAATCCTAATTTAGTCGGTTATATGGAAAGTCACGACGAAGAACGATTGATGTATAAATGTCAACAATATGGCAATTCAATAGATGATTATAACATAAAACTTCCTTCCACATATATGGAACGATCGTCATTGGATGCTGCTTTTTTTCTTACTATTCCTGGACCAAAGATGATCTGGCAATTTGGGGAGTTAGGCTATGATATTTCGATCGATTTCAATGGTCGAACTGGGGAAAAACCAATCAAATGGGATTATTTTCAAAATAATGATCGTCGTAATACTTATTATATCTATAAGGCTATTAATGAATTACGAAATACTGAAAAGGCTTGTTTTCAAACCACTGACTTCACCCTTGAGGTCGCATCGGCTCTTAAATCAATCGTACTTAGGGATGTAAGCATGAATTTAGTAGTGCTTGGAAATTTTGATATCAGTAAGCAAACTTATCTGGTAAACTTTCCGCACAATGGAATATGGTACGACTATCTCAGTGGCGATTCAATTTTGGTGGCTGAAAACCAATATTCATTTGAACTATTTGCGGGTGAATTTCATTTAATGATTGATAAATGGAAACCTACACCCAGTTTGGTCATACCACCGAGTCCAATTCAAAAGGATGAACCCACTAGTGGTGAGCTATTTGAGTTAATGCCAGTACCTAGCGGCAGTGAACTCTATTTTAATATAAATACCGCCACTGAGGCCGAAATTTCTTTCTTTGATTTGAGTGGTCGACTCCTAAAAAGATATCAAGTGGAGGGAACTGGCGTTCGTAAGTTGATTATCAACAATGCTAGCGATATTTTTGGAAGTGGCATTTTTTTAGTAGAACTCACCTCTGGAACACAGAATGAAGTTAAAAAAGTAGTTCTTTTATAATCATGCAGTTTTTTTGTAATTTGCGTGCTGATTTAACATTAGTTTTCGGATTGTAATTTTAAGTACAGTCTATTTTTCAACCTTTGAAACTGAATAGAATATGATTTTAAAACCTCGATTAAGTTTTTGGGAAATTTTTAATATGGCAGTTGGCTTTATGGGTATTCAATTTGGTTTTGCCCTTCAAAACGCCAATGCTTCATCAATTCTACTAACTTTTGGTGCTGATTTACATCAGTTGCCATGGTTTTGGCTAGTAGCACCGCTCACGGGGATGGTGGTTCAGCCCATCATTGGTTATATGAGTGATAAAACATGGAATCGCTTTGGCCGTCGGCGGCCATACTTTTTAGTAGGCGCCGTTTTAACTGCAACTGCTTTAGTTCTAATGCCGAATTCGCCTCAATTTGCTGGTTATTTTGCTCCCATGCTGATTGGCGGTGGTATGTTGATGATTATGGATGCATCCATTAATATTTCAATGGAACCCTTTAGGGCGTTGGTTGCTGATAAGCTACCTGATGAGCAACACTCACTTGGCTTTAGCATGCAAACACTATTGATAGGTGTGGGTGCAGTAGTAGGCTCTTGGTTGCCTTATATTCTTAGCAATTTCTTTGGTGTTTCATCCGTTGCAGAAAGTGAAGGCTTAATTGCTCAAAATGTTGTTTGGTCATTTTATATTGGCGCAGCTGTTTTACTTAGTTCTATTTTGTACACAGTGGTAAAGACCAAGGAATACCCACCAGAGTTTTATGCCGAAGAGCCTGTCTCCGAAAAAAATCAATCTCCGAAATCTAAGTCTTTTATTCCGAAGTCGATGTGGCAATTGCTTGTGGTTCAGTTCTTTTCTTGGTTTGCTCTTTTTAGTATGTGGGTTTATACCACGCCTACAGTTGCCCAACATTTTTTTAATGCCACGGATCCTAATAGTTTGCCATATAAGGAGGCGGGAAATTGGGTAGGTATTTTATTCGGTGTTTATAATGGCGTGTCTGCCATCATTGCATTATTATTGCCTCGACTGGCAGCGAAAATTGGCCGTCGAGCCACCCACAGCCTTGCACTTACCTTGGGGGGATTGTCATTTCTATCGTTCTTGGTTATTAAAGACCCTGATTTTTTGCTAATACCAATGGTAGGGATTGGGATTGCTTGGGGTTCAATCCTTGCTATGCCGTATGCGATGTTGGCAAACTCAATTCCCGCTAATCGGATGGGGGTTTTTATGGGTTTGTTCAATATGTCGATAACCATTCCGCAAATTGTCAATGGTATTTTTGGCGGACTTATTTTAAAGTATGTATTCCACAATGACCCACTCAATTCTATCATCATGGCCGGCGTACTCATGATTCTAGGTGCTGTTAGTACCCTTTTTGTAAGTGATAGGTTAGATTTGAAAAAAGAGGTAACCTTAGGTTAATATTTATTATCCTGTAACAAAATAAGCCAAATTGACAGGGTCGATTCGGCTTGTATTATTTTTATTCAAAGGCTTATTCTACGTAAAGTACGAGGCCTTTAAGATACTCACCTTCAGGATGATAAATGCTTACTGGATGGTCAGCCGGTTGTGATAAATGATGAAGAATTTTCACTTTGCGCCCACTTTGAATGGCTGCTGCCAGAATGGTAGATTCAAATAACCGGCGATCAACGACTTGGGAACAGGAGAAAGTGAATAATATGCCTCCTTTAGCTATTTTGTTTAAAGCGATGGTGTTGAGTCGTTTATAACCTTGCACCGCTTGATGGCGAACGTCGCGATGCTTTGCAAATGCAGGAGGATCAAGAATAATGAGATCGTAACTTTGTTCCATTTCTTGAAGAAAACTCATGGTATCGATAGCAAAAGCTTGATGACGATTGGTGTCGCAGGCATTTATTTTTACATTGTTGTTGGTGAGGTCAATGGCTTTTGCCGAACTGTCTACCGAGTGTACTAAATTGGCACCTTGTTGCAGGGCGTAAATCGAAAAACCACCTGTATAGCAATAGGTATTGAGAACATTTCGGTTTTTGGAATATTGTCCAACCAATTGCCGGTTAAAACGTTGGTCAATAAAAAAGCCAGTTTTTTGGCCGGTTACCCAGTTTACTTCAAATTGATTTCCGTTTTCGAGAACAATTTCCGACTCTTTATTTCCAAATAGGAATTCGTTAATAATTTCCTCATTCGAGTTTTTCGGCAGGCTTTCCTGGCATTTTGCATAAACGGTATGAAGATTATTTCCATAAATTTCACGCAAGGCTTTACTCAAATCGTGCCGCAACAAATACATGCCAATGGAATGAGCTTGAATAACGGCTGCTCCATTATAAAAGTCGATTATGAGGCCTGGTAAGCTATCACCTTCAGCATGCACGAGGCGATAAACATTGGTGTTTTCACTTTGGGTTAATCCTAGCGCAGTGCGCATGTCATAGGCTTGTTGTAGACGTGCTTTCCAAAATTGATAGTCGGGTTCAATGGGATCGAAACTAAAAATGCGTACGGCGATGGATCCATCTTGCCAATGTCCACAGCCTAGGAATTGCTCTTTATTGTTATACACATCAACGATATCTCCTTCGTTAGGCTCGCCATGCATTTTCTTGATTGCACCAGAAAACACCCATGGATGTTGTCTAAGTACTGCTTCATCTTTTCCTGATTTGAGGATGATACTTGCTCTGTTCATTGGTTTTTTTTAAACTGATAAAAATAAATGCAAATTTAGCGTATAATTCGCAAAAGTCTAGAGATTCTTAATTTTGATTTAGTGTTGTCCGATAAAAAAACTACTAAATTGCCGAAATGCCTGGTATATTTAGTCCCTACGGGACTTTATCATTTTTTAGGGTTACTTTATTTCTACCAACATTAAGCCCTTAACAGGGCTATCCCGTTAGGCGGTGCATTGAGACTTCGGCGTGAGCTCAGTCGAACGCTTGCCGAAATGGACAAAATATTGGTAGAAAGAATATTACGTTTTGACAAAAAGTCCCGTAGGCGGTGCATTGAGACTTCGGCGTGAGCTCAGTCGAACGCTTGCCGAAATGGACTAAAAATAATTTTTTAACGGACAATAGTGATTCTGATTAATTATATTTACCAAATTATTCAATTATTGAATCATCTAATAAATTGGTTTTTAATATAAATATGCATTTAGAACTCACAAAAAGAAAAAATGCTTTGAATGATTGGATTGCCCTTTCATACAAAGCATTTGGGATTATTAGATGAAAAACAACTAATCTATAAATGTAATCTTTGCAAATCGCTCTTCTTTTTTCTTATTGCCATAAATAATCATAGTATTGCTGCTAGTTTGTTTTGAAAGGGTAGGCACAATTCGCACTTCAGCATCTTTTGCGCTAAAAAGTGGTTTTCTGCTATACTTTCCAGTTTCATCAACCACTGCAAGCGTTACAATTGAATTTTTATCTTTATTGTAAGAAGCAATATAATCGCCTTGTTTGTAATTGATATTGTCTCTATTATCATTAAAAATAAAGAAAAGATTTCCTTTGGAATAGGTATAGGTATATGAATTATAATATCCATTATCATTGGTGGTAACTTGTCGCTTTGCAATCATGGTAGACCATTCTGCTATCCCGTTTTCATCCATGCTGATGACTATTATATCATTATTGTGGTAATAATAAGTAGTGGATGATGCTCCATTAGCGGTATAAGTTGTACTAACATGAATGTAAAACTGTTCGCCGATTAATAAGTATCCGCCATCTTCTTTGAAAACAATATCATTTAAATCATACTGATAGAGCTCAAGATCTTTTCCCTTGTCAAGTTTCTTTTGCGCTTTTTGTTCTTCTTTTTCAGTCATATTTTGTTTCAGAAATTCATCACTAAACTCTTTGTATTCTTGTGTGAGGATATCTCCAGTGGCATGATCAATTTTAATAAAGTAACTACCTTTCATACGTTCAGCGCTTGAGTTTGAATAAAAGCCAGCGCAAATAATATCTTGTTTTTTATCCGTAGCTATTTTCATTTCGGTTAAGTATTTTCCCTTTGGTAGAATAGGATATTCCCTAACTTCTTCTGATTCGGCATTGTAGGTCAAAATGATATACGAATAGTTTGGAACTCCTTTGGATTTGTCCTTAGTCTTACCACGATATACTTTCCCTAGTAAATGCAAATTTCCTGAATTATCTAATTGATAATCTTTAATTTCAAAAAGCTCTTCTTTATAGGGTAAGGTGACTTTCTTTTCCCAAATTAGTTCGTATTCTTGATTAAAAACATGAAATCCAAATTTTTCTTTCTCTCCTTTTTCATAGGGTAAGTTATAGAATACTAATCGTTTAGTACTGTCATTTGAGACCACAAAATTAAATTCACCATTATTTCTATTATGAAATCCGGCAAAATTTATTTCGGCAAGCTTTTTTAATTGTGGATTCGTTTTAAGGGTTGTTTTATCAATTGATTGGGCAAACAAATAATTAACTTTTGTTTTAGCATTTGAAAACGAAGTATGGGCATAGATGTTATTTTGGAGGAAATAAATGTCTTCAACAATTCTAGTTTTACCATTTGTTTCGGTTTCAAGTAATACAGATTTAGTTAGGCTTAATTTATCGGGATTTAGTTTGTTAATGTAATATTGGCGTTTGGATTGGCTCAAAGTATAAATACCTGTTTCGTCGGCTCCAATTACTTTAATTAAAAAGTTTTTTTTGCTGACTTCTTGCACCGGTCCCCATTCTATTTCTACATTGTCATTGTTGGATTGCCCAAATGAAAGAAAAGAATAGCAAACAAAAAACGCAAGAATTAAAGTTGATTTGTTCATAGATTTTGTTTTTAAAGCTTTAAAATTAGTAAATAATAATAATGGTCTAATTGGTTGTTTTGTAATTTTTTATAGTAAAATGGACTGTAAAATGGCTTACTTTAAAATCTATACCCAACTTTAAAAGAAATAGGCATGCTTGGTACAACTTTATGACCATTATAGTCAAAAGTATTAGCAGCTAAATTGTCGTGATCCTTTAGAAATCGTAAACCGATACCGTATGAATACTCTATTATCAAATGACCAGTCAGGTCATAAGTAAATCCCCATATGACTGCAATATCATTCATAACTACGTCATTAGCTGTAAGTTGGTAGTGTCTATGGCGGATTAGTAGCCCATAAAATTGCTGATCATTGAAGTGGTATTTTGGTTGCATCCACAGGCTAAAGCCTGAAACTGGCGGATTTATATCTATTGGCATATAAGGGGCTGAAATATAATAGTTTAATTGTAAGCCAGCGCCCAATTCAATACTGATAAAATCCGTAAGCTGCCCTTCATAGTAAATGGGTAAATCACCAACAGCCAAAGAGAATATTCCAACCTTAACCATATTGCTTGCTTCTGAAATACCACCGTCATCAAAGAAAAGTGACTCGTTGTCATTTTGAGCCTTCAATTGAAATTGCGAAACAAGTATTAGTAAACTGACTAAAGCAATATTGTGCGTTAAACGAAGTTTCATCTGTAACAGATTAGTATTTAAGTGAATATTCATAAGATTGAGTTTCTAATGATGTTTATATAGCTGGTTTCTTGCAAAATTCTTTTTTTCTAAGCGTATGATTACTTGATTAAATACAGGCAAAAGTATCTATTTATTTACTAAAACCAACTTTTTGGCTACAAATATTCTAGACAAATGTCTCTTTCTTTTTTCACAATACATTGGTGAAAAGTATCCTTATGGTTTTGCGCTGATTTGTCGGTTTTATTTACTTTTACAAAATTAACTGCGCATTTACTTTAATCGGTAATTAACGGTTTTTTATCTGCTTCCAGCAGTTTTTTTATTCATTTTAATTTTATTATTGAAATATCAACAAACATTCAACATTCTTAATATCAGATTTTATGAAGAGAATTATTTTTAGTGTATCAGTAGCCTTGATAGCCCTGATGGTTCTTACCTCAGTAACGCTTAAAGAAAAAAAATCAAAGCAATTCAGAGGCACTGTTTCCTATGCAATAAGTTACGAAGGAGATGCTGTTCCTGATGTGCAAAAAGCAAAGTTACCAAAGACAATTTCCATTAAAATGTATGATGGAATGAGTAAATATGACCTTGCAATGGGCGGTGTGTCACAAACAATTATTGAAAATCCTACCACTGGCAAGCGAATTTCACTGATAGAATATGGTCTGAAGAAGGCTGCTTACGTTGAAATTATAAACAAAGCTAAAGAGGATTCTGCGGTTCAATATACTACCCAAATTGATTATTCCTCCGATACAAAAATGATTGCTGGTTATTTATGTAAAAAGGCTTCGGTAACGTTTGTACCTAAAGCTGGTGTTGAAGATGAAGAACGTACCTACAATGTATACTATTCTGAGGAGCTTAGCGATTCTACCGAAAATTCTGATGGCCCATACGCAGGTATCAATGGTATGTTGCTTGAGTTTTATCAAGTAGCGCCTGGCTTTGCTTCCAAATATGAAGCAACCGAAGTAATTAAGGGAAAAGTTAAAGATTTGGATTTCCTCTTGCCTTCAGACTTTACCGAATTTACAGATCCTGAACTACTTCAGAAGTTTTTAATGGGACAATAAGCATCCAATCAATTCATGGGAAACACAAAAGAAAGCAAGAATACCAAAAGCGTATCCATAGAGGAAGAGGTAAACGTTAAAAAATCTACTAAAACCTCCAAGCCAGCGTCGAAAGAAAGCGCTGGTTCTGGCTTTTTTAGTTTTTTAAAAATACTAAAAGACGAACGTTTTATCAAAATAATTGGAGTCTTGCTTGTTTTTGTGAGTTTCTATCTTCTAATTGCTTTCGTTTCTTATTTTATTAATTGGTTCGGGTGGAATTCCGACGATCTGTTTTCTGAGATTAGTTTTAGTCGCGTACTTTTCGATCAGTCTATCGAAGTAAATAATTATACCGGACGGCTGGGAGCAGCACTTTCACACCTTTTTATCAAACAATGGTTTGGAATTTCTTCCTTTGTTTTACTGTATTTTTTATTGCTGATTGGAATTAAACTGGCATTTGATATTCAATTGCAATCATTTCGCAAAGTTTTTAAGTTCGGTTTGTTTACGCTAATATGGCTTTCAGCGAGCTTGGCTTTTTTTGTTGAAGGTCCTAAAGCCTCCGTTTTTGGCGGAATTATCGGATACGAGCTAATTCATTACCTTACTGGTTTGGTTGGAAAGCCTGGCTCTTTTATCCTAATTTCTTTTGCACTACTGGCTTTTGTGATGTTCACTTTTGATGTTCTTAGTTGGTTTACGGTTTTCAATAGAACTGACCAGACCACAAAGGAATCTGTTGATTTAAAAAATTATAAGGTCGATGGACTTGGAATTGATGAATTGGCAGCACTCGAAAATCAAGGCGTTATTACTGAGGAGTCAGAGGATGAGGAAGATGATACTGAATATAATTTTGTTCTCACAATTGATGATAAAGTTAAGAAAACTCCTGAAAAAGAGCCCTGCTCTTTAAATTTAGAAATATCAAATGACTTAAATCCATTGAAAGAGGAAGCTTTTGTGGATGATTTTGAAAATGAAGACGAACTAGAATTAGGGATAGAGGCAGGGGAGGAGGAGACAGAATTTGACGAAAACATGCCAGCACATTCTCATGGCATTGATACCATCTATGATCCCACTGAGGATTTAAAATCTTATATGTTCCCTTCGCTGGATCTTTTGAAAGAACATAGCGAAAACAATGAAATCACCATTAATAAGCAGGAACTCGAAGATAACAAAAATAGGATTGTAAGTACCTTGCTTAATTACTCCATCCAAATAGATAAGATTAGCGCCACAGTTGGTCCCACTATAACGCTTTACGAAATTGTACCTGCGCCCGGTATTCGGATTTCGAAAATTAAAAATCTTGAGGATGATATTGCCATGAGCCTTGCTGCCCTTGGAATTAGGATCATTGCTCCAATCCCAGGTCGTGGAACTATTGGTATTGAAGTTCCTAATAAAAACCCCGAGATTGTTAGTATGCGTACTATCCTCGCCAGTGAAAAGTTCCAGACTGCCAAATTTGATTTACCAGTTGCTATTGGCAAAACAATCTCTAACGAAACTTTTGTTTTTGATTTGGCTAAGATGCCCCATCTCTTGGTTGCCGGTGCCACTGGACAAGGTAAATCTGTTGGTTTAAATGCAATTATTACTTCATTACTTTACAAAAAACATCCCGCACAGCTGAAGTTTGTGATGGTGGATCCTAAAAAGGTTGAGTTCTCCCTTTTCTCAAAAATCGAAAGACACTATCTGGCTAAGCTACCTGATAGAGCCGAACCTATTATTACCGATGTAAAAGATGTGGTGACTACCTTAAATTCGCTCTGTATTGAAATGGATGACCGCTACGATTTGTTAAAAATTGCGCGGGCTAAAAATATCAAAGAATACAATGCTAAATTCGTCCAGCGTCAACTAAACCCCGAAAATGGACATCGCTATATGCCTTATATTGTGCTGATTGTGGATGAGTTTGCTGATTTGATAATGACGGCTGGGCGCGAAGTGGAAGGCCCAATTGCACGTCTTGCACAGTTGGCTCGTGCCATTGGTATTCATTTGGTAATCGCGACCCAACGTCCTAGTGTTAACGTCATTACCGGATTAATAAAAGCAAATTTTCCTGCTCGAATTGCCTTTAGGGTTACTTCCAAAATTGATAGCCGTACAATCCTTGATTCTGGAGGCGCAGATCAATTGATTGGTAGAGGTGATATGCTCTTTTCTAAAGGAGATGGGCTGGTTCGTCTACAATGTGCTTTTATTGATACGCCTGAGGTGGAAGATATTGTGGATTATATTGGCCAACAAAGAGGCTATCCTTCGGCATTTAATTTACCCGAATTTGTTGGTGACGAAGATGGTGGCAAAGCGGATGTGGATATTGGCGAGCGTGATCCGTTTTTTGAAGAAGCAGCCCGTATTATCGTGCAACACCAACAAGGAAGCACCTCGCTCATTCAACGAAAAATGAAACTGGGTTACAATCGTGCTGGTCGTATTATCGATCAATTAGAGGCCGCTGGTATCGTTGGCCCTTTTGGCGGAAGTAAGGCTCGCGAGGTGTTGATGAAAGATATGATTTCTTTGGAACAGTATTTGAGTAGCACCCGCTAGTTAAAATTTATCGAATCCTTTTTTATTTAATTTTATCAACTTTTTCTTAAACCATTATTCCTTATTTTATGAAATCAATTATTGTTATCTCCCTGCTACTTTTATTAACTAGTTTTAATTCATATTCACAAGTCGACGATAAACAAGCTCAGGCAATTCTCGACAAGGTGGCGGCTAAATTGAAGACATACCAAAATATGAAGTATGAATTTAGCTACCGTATGATTGATAAAGCCCATAAAGTTGATAATAAATTGCAAGGAACTATCGTAATGAAGGGTGAAATGTACAACCTTAACATTATGGGTCGAAATGTGGTTAATGATGGAAAAACTGTGTGGACTTATGATGCTGATGCTCAGGAGATACAAATCAGTCATGCTGCCGACTCAAAGGAGGGTTTTAGCTTCTTAAAGCTGCTTACCTCCATGAATAAAGATCATAAAGCCAAACTTATAAAAACAGTGAAGGAAGGCAATGTGGAATTCTATATTGTTGATATCACGCCTATCAAAGGTAAATCCTATTTTAAAGTTCGTTTAAAAATCAATAAAGCTAAATTGTGGGTTGATTCAGCTACTATTTACGAAAAAAACAACGTAGAATATGAGTTTACAGTGATAAAGTTCACCACTAACTTAACTTTGCCAGCCACTTATTTTCAGCTTAATCCTGCTAAATTCCCCGATGCTGAAGTGGTTGATTTGCGATAAAACTAGCTTTTTCTTAAAAAAGAAATCCTATACTCGTTCCAACGGATGCTGCGATGGGGAAGATTGGCCCACCAGTGACATGGCTGTAATAATAGCCATCTTCCATGGCAAATCCATATCCTAAGCCTGCATTAATGGAAATCGAAAAGCGATCATCAATAACCCACTGTTTTCCAAAGTTTAAAATTAGTGCTGCAGAACTGTAATTCTCTCGATCATTAAATGAGTATTGTGATGCAGAGTAACGATAAGTTAATCTTGAAAACATGGAGACGCTAAGTTCGGGTTTCAGGTAAAATCCCTTTAAAACATGCGCATAGTGATTTAAATTCAAGTAAAAATCTGGATCTTTTATAAATTTATAACTAATTTGTATATAGGCCCCTTTGGGTTTTACCTCCATTAAATCGGTTCCTAATCCGATGATGCCGAGATTAAATTCAAAACTTTTTTGTAATCCCAAACTTCTTTCGTAGCCTAAACATAATTTGCCTGTAAAAGTCGAAACATAATCGAACTTTAAGATGTTTTTTCGCTGCGTAGTATAATCTTGTACTTTTTTTTCCTTAATATCAAACTCGATAATGTTGCCGTTTTCAAAAACTACCTTGGTTACATAGCCTTTATCAATGGTATAGCTAACATTCGAATTGAGTGTCGGTTGACTGTATACAATGTTCGATGACTCGGTAGAAGTAATTTTACAGATAATGCGCTGGTGATTTTTGGTGTAAATCGTATCTTGAGCATTGCCATACACCGATGAACTTAGGATTGTAATTGCAAAAAGCAATTTTAAGAGATTCATAAACATTGAGTTAAGTTGGTTAGGATACGCTAATATTGAAAGATAATTTGCTTCATTTCTTCTAAAGGTTGCGTCAGTGCAATTATAAATTGCCAAATTCTATGGTTTGGTTTTTTTTACTTGAACCAGCCAAAAACAAGACTCATTGAGCAATAGGGTGTTTGGAGTATATTTGAATTTAAAAGCCTTTTTTCTACGATATTTCCCGCTTCCATTACATTGTAGGTGAGATTAGAACTGCTAACCCACTGATATCCAAGCCCTACTTTAAATTTAAACCAATTGGTTAGATTCATTTCAAGGTCAAGCTGAGGGCTAACCACAAAGATGGGCGACATCATCCAACTTTGGTATTGTATTTCGCCCTCATAATTATTGAACTCGTAATTTTCCTTATAGAGCAGAAAACCACCTCCACCAATTTTGGTACTTAGTCCCAAATGAATGGGGGCCTTCGGAAAAATAACTCCCCCCACGAGTAATCCACCATGAAAGAAAATTCCTCTCGAATCCGTCGCTTCATTAGCTTTACTAGCGGTATCGTAATAAGTGAAACTGTATGCTGGAAAAGTTACTAGATTCTTCCCGTAAAAACCGATATAAAAACTTCTGTTGATAAGTGCAGCTAATTCGCCCCCAATATTTAATGATATTGGTTCGGGAGCTACTCCAAAATCCATAGTAATGGCCGTAAATCCAGAGATTTTGGGTCTTTGATTATTTCCTTGAAATAGGGTGCGATATTCACTTGATTTACTAATTGCTACACTGTCGAAATTAATTTGTCCATTTACTTTATTGAAAAAAGAGCTAAAAATCATCAGTGCAATGATCATCATAAGTTGGTTCATAATATTTTTCATGAGTAGTTTCTTTTGATTTGTTCGCTATTTTATTTTTGGAAGATAAATTTAATGGATTGATTTCGAAAAAATGTATTACAAATGTAGGTAAATTCTATACAGCATTATCAATTTTATAATTTTATACTATCAGATTTTTTAGCGCTTGCTTGTATTCATTTTGTTTCAGTAGGGAATAGATTTCTAAAAAATGATAATTGTCAATTCTTTGATTTTGAATGATTTTGTTTCATACTTTTGGTTATTCAAATAACAGATATGGAACTACGTCCCCGATTTTCAAAGGTGTTAATCAAAAATGACACAGAAACACGCAATCTTATTAAATCCAGTGTAAATCGCGCTAAAGACCGTCTAACTTGCGAAGATAATGGAAGCTATTTATTAATTAAGTTTCGGAAAGAGCAACGAAAAGTTTGGACTCTTCAGATGAATATCAACCTAGCAGAAGATACTGAAGGAACGATTGTAAGCACATTTATTGGTCCATCTGGTAATATTTGGCTAGCCTTTATGTTCTTTTATTCGTTTTTTGTGTTGGTCTTTTTTGGAAGTCTTTTTTATGGCTTATCACAGTTATTCCTTCATCATCCGGCAGGTCTTTTTCTAATTATTTCTGTTCTTAGTTTTATAACCATTTTAGGAATGTACCTAGTTTCCTACCTTGGTCAAATGAAAAGTCGGAATGAAGTGAGCTTTTTATCCTCTTGGATAAAAAATACGCTAAATAGCTAAACTTTAAAACTTACGGTCTTCAAATTCTTAATTTGCATCGAAAATAGTACGGTAACTACTCTTTTTGTTGTTTTTTATTCCCAAGCTGTTTTTTTAATAATTATTGGTAGTTTATTTCTTAGTGTTAAGGATAATTTAATAAATTTGCCTATGATGTTTAACATTGGTTAAGTACCAATTATTTCAAATTATTTTTTAACTAAAATATGTTTTATGAAAACAATCTTAAAAATTTTCGTTTTGGTTTTTTTGACTTTGAGTGTAACCACGCTTACTTCATGTAAAAAGCCTGAACCTCCAACCGTTATCACTGCTGAGGTAACTGCTATTACTACCAATTCGGCCATTGCTGGCGGTGAAGTTACCGCTGATGGAAATGCGGATATCACTGCCCGCGGGGTGTGTTATTCTCGCGCCAATGCCATGCCAACCATCGATGATGATAAAACCACCAATGGTACTGGTTCAGGTGCTTTCACATCTACTTTATCTGGATTGCTTAATGGCAGCTCATATTTCGTTAGAGCGTACGCCACTAACGAAGCCGGTACTTCCTACGGTGCAGTTAAAGAATTCACTACTACTCAATAGATGTCTGATATTTCTGTTCAGAAAAAAGCCATACGGCAACAGATAGCACAACAAAAAGCGAATTTTAGCCCTAAATTTATAGGGCAAAGTTCGCTTTCTATTTGGTCGAAAGTTGAAATGGAAACGGTTTTTTTGAAAGCCCAAAGAGTCCTTATCTATTGGTCTCTGCCTGACGAAGTATCCACGCACAACTTTATTTTGAAATGGGCAGAAAAAAAAACATTTCTGCTTCCAGTAATGAAGCAAAACACCCTAGTGCTGAAACCTTTTTCCGGAATTAATAATTTGGAAGTAAAAAATAATTTTCACGTTTCCGAACCTATTGGGGATGAATTTGATGCATGGGATCTTATCGATTTAGCATTGATTCCTGGGGTGGCTTTTGATGCTAAAGGTAATCGTTTAGGACGTGGTAAAGGTTTCTATGATCGTATTTTAAATCGATTAAACGCCATCAAAATCGGCATCTGTTTTGATTTTCAAGTAATCGAAATGGTTCCTGTAGATCAGCTTGATCTACCAATGGATATGATTATTTCTGAATCATTTCAATATCAAAAATTCCCTAATTCAAGGATTGAAAGCTAGACTTCACCCTCTAATTTTTTAGAACTCCTCGTCATTTAAAAAAAATTACAATTTAAGAGGATCATAAAAAGGACTTGTTTATTTGCAGCAGTTTTGTAAATTTGCTGCTTATGAATTCCTTCTAAGATTAAGTTTATGCGCAAGAGTTTATTTAAGTTTTTGATAATAAGTTTTTTAATGGCTTTAAACCCTACGGCTGTTTGGAGTCAAATAAACATTGCTTCGGGCTTAAAATCCGAAGTTTATAATGAGTTTGCAACCGATATAAGTAACAACACCCGCGTGCAAACTAAGATATATCCCTCTCAAGGTAGTATTGAGAATTTACACCTCTTGCAGACTGATAGCATCCAATTAGCTTTTATTCAGTATGATGTGCTTTATGATTTTGGACAAAAAGCCCCCTCCATTAAAGAAAAGATTAAAGTATTTCTACCACTTTACGACGAGGAAATTCAAATTATTAGCCTAAAACGGAATAATATAAAAACAGTTAATGATTTGATCGGCAAACGTGTCGGCGTGGGTGGAATTAATTCAGGTACTTATTTTACCGCTCAGTCAATCAAAAAGATGGCAATCGTTGATTGGACAGACTCCTTGCTCGACTTTGAGCGTTCTATTCCCGCCTTACTTAATAATCAAATTGACGCTTTTTTCTTCGTTGGGGCTGCTCCTTCTAATGTGGTGACCTCTTTGTCACCCGAAATACAAAACCAATTGCAACTGGTTTCAATTAAACTTTCAGGCGATAATCAATGTTATGTGCGTCGAACTATTCCCAAAAAAACCTACCCATGGCAACTGGATGAAGTAGATACGTATACCATAAAAACAGTTATAGTTTTGAATGTTAATAATTTAGATGCTGCTAAATTTCTGATGATGGATAGTTTATATGCTGATTTGAAATATAATTTGCATGGCATTCAATTAAATAAGTATTCGCATCCAAAGTGGAAAAGTGTGGAATTTTCTGACATGGAAAACGTGGATTGGCCTGTTTTTAAGGAGGAATATACTATGAAAGAAAAAGTCCTTGATTCAATCGGTTGGCTGGCTGCTTTGTTGAGTTTCTTTCAGGTTTACTTCATTATCAATAAATTATGGAAACGTAAACACGAGCAAATGGTGGCAGAAAGTATTTCCATTTCTGCAATGTTTATTTCCTTGCTAATAAATTCTTCTTTCGCTATCAAAAATCTTAGTGTTGAAGGTTATGCCCAACTTTCTAATAATATATTGTGGATTTTAGCGAGTTCAACTAGTTTTGTTATTGGTATCGGTTTTTTTGTCAATACGAATAAAGGAGCAAGTTTTATTAAATTATTATTCAAAGCACTTAATCTAGAACGTCGTGAGGCTGGAGATTTAGCTAAATCATTATTTCAACCTACTGCTGCGGATAAGATTTTAGAAATTCTAGGACGTTTAGCGATGATTGATAATGATTTAGATGAGAAGGAAAAAAAGTATATTGAGCATTTTGCCAGCAATTGGCATTTGAATATCGATTGGGATGAAATTGAAAAATACAAGGATGAAAGTGGTAATCACTATAATTTGCTACGGCAGGCGCTTAGGCATTATTTAAGTAGTTCACCTTCATTTGAGCAAGCCTCCCATTTGATTGACGTGATTAACTTACTTATCAGTGCCGATGGCGTTGTTAGCAAGGAAGAGGCTCTAATTCAAGCGGAATTAACAGGAATCATCAGGGAATATATTGGTGAAGCCGACGATATCGATCTTTTTAGGATTGCCGTAGTGCCTCAAAATAAGGAACAAGAACTTGCAATCCACCAACGTTTTTCAGATCTCGAAAAAGTACAGATTGCTGGTGGAACGGCCTATTTGACCGAAAGTTATTATTCTGAGCAATATGCCGAAGATGTTTCGCAGCAATATCGCGCTTTACATGTTTTCTCTGTGGTTTTTAAACCCAAAATAATCAAAGACAGCGATGACCTGTCAA
Organism: Draconibacterium orientale; assembly: GCA_020718275.1. Lineage (GTDB taxonomy): Bacteria > Bacteroidota > Bacteroidia > Bacteroidales > UBA1556 > UBA6267. Next base: position 72,809 of record DYSI01000001.1, on the reverse strand, counting down.
ATAAAATAGCGTCGGAAACCAAAGAGGATTAGGAAAATTCAATACTAAGGTTTACAAGTTTCATCCGCCGTTGATTTAGATTTATCTTTGTCGCTCATTAACTATTAGCAAGAATGACTGACTTAAATACTATTCTATCAAATTTTCAAATTACGGCGCTTAACGAAATGCAAACAGCTTCTATCGATGCCATACTCAAACCTAGTGATTTTATATTGATTTCTCCCACTGGCTCGGGCAAAACTTTAGCTTTTTTGATTCCCATTCTCGAATTATTGCAAAGTGATCTAGAGATGGTTCAAGTGTTGATTGTTGTCCCTACGCGCGAATTAGCCATTCAAATAGAGAAAGTATTTCGGCAAATGGGCACGGGTTTTAAAGTAAACTCTTGTTATGGAGGACATTCTATAGGTATTGAAATCAATAATTTACAACAGCCACCCGCCATCTTGGTAGGTACGCCAGGTAGAATTGCACACCATCTCCGTCATCATTATTTGGATTTGGTACAAACACATACCATGATTTTGGATGAGTTCGATAAATCCTTGGAGTTTGGTTTTAAAGTGGAGATGGAATACATTATCCAACAAGCTAAAAACCTCAAAAAACGAATCCTAACTTCTGCAACTAGCTTGCTCGAAATCCCTGATTTTGTTGGGCTTAATGAGCATATTTCCCTAAATTTTACCAATGATAATTCTGGGCTTAAGTCTGCTTTGGTTATGAAATCTGTTAGAGTTGAAGGCGATGATAAGCTTGAAGCACTGATACTTCTCTTAGGCAAAATAGGGTCAAATAGTACCATCGTTTTTTGTAATCATCGCGAAACCGTCAATCGAATTTCGGAACAATTATCAATCTCAAATATCGAACATGGTGCCTATCATGGTGGCTTAGAACAGATTGACCGAGAACGAACACTTATTAAACTCAGAAATGGAAGTGTTAATTTGTTAGTTACTACCGATTTAGCGGCCCGGGGCTTGGATATTCCTGAAATTGAAGCGGTAATTCATTACCATTTGCCACCAACCGAAGATGTAATGATTCATCGGAATGGCCGTACCGCTCGTATGAATGCGAATGGGACTTCGTATTTTTTATTAGATCATGATGATTATTTACCCAAATTTATAACTACTGAACCCGAAGTAGAAAGCTTGCCCAAAGATTTTATTCCATTAAAAACTTCGGAATGGAAAACATTATATATCGCTGCTGGTAAAAAGGATAAGATTAATAAAATGGACATCGTCGGAATGTTATTGAAAAAAGGCGAACTACAAAAACACGAGCTTGGTCGTGTCGATGTGCTAGACCATTCCTCCTATGTAGCGATTCAATCCAATAAAATTTATCAATGTTTGCAACGTGTTAAATCTGAAAAGATTAAAAATAAAAAGGTGCGTTTTGATATTTCAAAATAAACAAACAGTTCCCATATTGTGATAAATATTATTTTTATTTTTAATTTGACCAAAGTATTTAATGTAAAATATCGTCTAAAACTTAACGTTAAATCAATGATTAGTTCTTTTTTTATCAAGGTTTTTTCAATTTAGTAGATTGTAAGTGTTTGATTTTTGTTTTACTAAAACTTTTTCAACAAAGACTTTGTGATTTTTATTGTGTGTGTGTTTTGAACTAATTATTAAGTTTGATTTATTCGTGATTTCTACAGCCCTCATCATCCCAAATTGAGGGCTGTTCTTTTTTTTATTTTTATAGACCGTTTTTGTACTTTTGCAGCATGAACAATGCAATTTTAATTTTAGATTTTGGGTCACAGTATACCCAACTAATAGCCAGGCGGGTGCGTGAATTAAATGTATACTGCGAGATACACCCTTTCAATCATATTCCTTCCGATATGAGTATTTTCAAGGGAGTAATCCTTTCAGGAAGTCCTTTCTCGGTAAGAGATGCGCAAGCCCCAATGCCAGATTTGAGCCAAATACGAGGGCTAAAACCTTTGTTAGGTGTATGTTATGGTGCACAATATTTAGCCCAAGTTGAAGGTGGAAACGTACTTCCTTCTGCTAGTCGCGAATATGGAAGGGCTAATTTAGCTTTCTTAAATTCGGAAAATGAACTTGTTAAAGGAATGTCGAATGGAAGTCAAGTTTGGATGTCGCATGGCGATACAATCACTACGATTCCCGATAACTTTGAAATTATCAGTAGCACCTCAGATGTATCGGTAGCTGGGTACAAAATTAAGGGGGAACCTACTTACGGAATTCAGTTTCATCCTGAAGTGTACCATTCCAAAGAAGGCAGCATTCTACTTAAGAATTATGTGGTGGATATTTGTGGTTGTATTCAAAATTGGACGCCTGATTCTTTTATCGAAACCACAGTTCGCGAACTGAAAGCAACTGTAGGGGATGAGAAAGTAGTACTCGGACTTTCGGGTGGTGTAGACTCCACTGTGGCTGCTGTGCTACTTCAGAAAGCTATTGGAAATCAATTGTATTGTATTTTTGTTGACAATGGATTGCTGCGCAAAAATGAATTCGAAGAGGTGCTTCATTCTTATCATAATATGGGATTAAATGTGCATGGGGTGGATGCTAAATCAAAATTTTATGCTACTTTAGATGGCCTTATCGAACCCGAAGCGAAAAGAAAGGCTATTGGAAAAACCTTTATTGAAGTCTTCGATCATGAAAGTAACCGAATTGAAGATGTAAAATGGTTAGCGCAAGGCACCATTTATCCTGATGTTATCGAATCTATTTCTGTTAAAGGACCTTCTGCCACCATCAAGTCGCATCACAATGTGGGTGGTTTACCAGCCTATATGACCCTTAAAATTATTGAGCCACTCAAAACTTTATTCAAAGATGAAGTGCGTAGAGTGGGAAGTGCCTTAGGCATTAAGCGTGATTTATTAGGTCGCCATCCTTTTCCTGGACCTGGATTAGGAATTCGTATTCTCGGTGATATTACTCCGGCAAAAGTTCAGATTTTGCAGGAAGTGGACGCGATTTTTATTAATGGACTCAAGGAGTTTGGCTTGTATGATCAAGTGTGGCAGGCAGGGGCTATCCTTTTGCCGATTCAATCGGTAGGAGTAATGGGGGATGAACGTACTTATGAACAAGTGGTTGCTTTGCGAGCAGTGGAATCAACGGATGGAATGACCGCTGATTGGGTTCATTTACCCTATGAGTTTTTGGCTAAAATGTCAAACGAAATTATCAATAAAGTTAAAGGAGTTAATAGAGTAGTTTATGACATAAGCTCTAAACCTCCTGCTACCATTGAATGGGAATAGCAATTATCTTGATTCATTTTTTTTAAATTGTAGAGCCATGCGTGTAGTTTTTCAGTTAATTCTTATTTCTTTTTTACTTGTTTTTGCACAAGAGATTCAAGCACAGGTTACAATTGTTAAATCTACCGAAGCTGTTCAAGATGCTTCTGGGCAAAATTTCTTGCTGCATCATGTGGCTAAAGGCGAAAATCTATATCGGATTTCGCTGGCTTATGGTGTGAGTTCAGATATTCTGATAAAAACTAATCCAGAAGCAGCACAAGGATTAAAAGTGGGTCAAACCCTTAAAATTCCAATTCCTCAATCTGAAATGCCTCAAACAAAAGTGACTAAAATCGCCCCCGATGGCTTTTCCTATCATCAGGTGCTTAAAGGGGAAACAATGTTTGCTGTTTTGAAAAAATATCAATTGACATTGGGCGATTTGCAGCGTTATAATCCAGATTTGACTGATCAATTAAAGCTCAATCAATGGATTTTGATCCCTAGTCAGCAGAAAATTCAGCAAGATAATTTACTCAATAAGTGGGGCGAATTAGAAGAATATACCCTTCGGAATAAGGATAATTATTATCGACTACACAAGAAATTTTCTTTATCACAGGAAGATTTGGAAGAAATAAATCCTGAATTGAAAAGCTCAGGGCTCAAAAAAGGACTTGTGATAAAAGTGCCTAAATTAAACTCTTTTGAAGGGGTTGCTGATACCCTCGTAACCACGGGTCCAACTGTAAAAGAGGAGAAACTTGCTGAAGAGATAATTGTTAAAAATGAAAAGCCAAATCAAAGATTAAAATGCAATCCTCAGGTCTCTAATCGAACCTACAAAATTGGAATTATGGTTCCCCTTTTTACCGAACTTAATAGCCAAATTCAAATAGAAAATTCGTACTTAATTAAACGCAGTGAGGAATATAAATCTTTCAAATTTATTGAATTTTATCAAGGTGCAAAACTAGCTTTAGACTCCTTGAAGCAGTTGGGTTTGAAGGCTGAAATATATGTCTGGGATACAAAATTTGATAAGCAAACGGTTGATTCAATTATCAAAATACCTATATTCAAGGAGTTAGATTTGGTAATTGGCCCTTTTCATTCATCCAATTCTTCCCAAGTTTTGGCCGCTGCCGCTAAATACAATATTCATTGTGTGGATCTTTTTGATGATTTAGATGCGGCTTCTTTTGGTGCAAAAACCTTTTTTGTAAAAACTAGTGAGATTAGAAATTACTATGCTTTAGGTAAATATATCCAAGATAGCCTCCCAAATTATCGCATTTCTATCATTCATAACGGTTCAGATGCTGAAATTCAGCGCCTTAAAAACCTGAAAAAGGCACTTTATGCTTCTAACTTAAGAATTGATACCAGTAGAGTTTACATTTATAACTATAAAAATGCTGGGTTTACCAATTTAATGAATTCATTGGACGCTAAGAAAATAAATGTGGTCTTTAATCTTGTTGAAAATGAGGCTACTATAAGCAATTTCCTACGTCAGCTTAATCTCAAGAAGAAAGAGTTCTCTATTATGGTAATGGGAATAGAAAAGTCTTGGTCCAAATTTACAACCCTAGAATTGAACTATTTGAATGATTTACACTATACCTTCTCCACTGATTTTAATGTTGATTATGAGGATAGCTTATTGGTAAAGTCTTTTGATGATCATTTTTATAAAACATACAAAAAAACACCTCCAAAGATGGGCTATTTAGGCTACGATGTAACTTGGTTTTTTGGACATGCATTGCTATATTTCGGACAAGATTTCGATAAATGCATTAATGAAGTTCAGGCAAAAACAATGCATACTGCTTTTGATTTTAAACCTATTTCAGCTGGTGTTTTTCAAAATTATTATACCAACGTTGTACAATATGATAATTATCAGAAATTATTAAAAAGCTATAAACCTTCTCATGCGCGGTAGTAATTTATTCATTTTCATTATAGTAGGAATTGTAATCCTACATTTTTTAGTCGGGATAGGTTATCTAGTATATAAGATTTACCGGAAAAAGTAATTTTCCACTAAACCCTTGCTGAAAATCGCCTTCTAGATTGAAAACAGCACTCGAAATAGGACTATCTTTGCCACAGAAATCTAAATGGTATTTGCTTAGATTTTGCAATTATCACAATAAGATTTTTTAACTGTTGCACAATAAACCTCTTGCTAGGTAAATTTGAGAATACTTTTTATTTAAATGTTTTTTTAGAATTTATGAATATGAACTTCATTTTATTAGGTGCTATTGGCCCAAACGAGATTATAATAATTTTAGTTGTAGTATTGTTACTTTTCGGAGGAAAAAAAATTCCAGAACTAATGCGTGGGCTAGGAAAAGGCATGAAAGAGTTTAAAGATGCTACTAAAGGGATTGAAGACGATATTAAAAGTGTCGATCCAACCAAAGAGCTCAAGAAATAAGCCTCAAAATAATGCTGTTTAAAAAAGCCAAAAAAGTTCAACCAGCACAGGTGGAAATGAGTTTTTGGGATCATCTCGATGTTTTGAGATTTGCCCTGATGCGTTCATTTGCTGTGATTATTGTGTTTGCTTTTTTGGCTTTTTACTTTACAGATTTCGTGTATAACATCATCATTCTAGGACCCAAAAATCCTGATTTTATTTCTAATCGATTATTTTGTCAGTTAGGCGACTTACTCTCTGTTAGTGGTTTGTGTATTAATCAAACCAACTTTAAACTTAATAATTTTGAAATGGGAGGCCAGTTTCGAAATAATATGATGATATCGCTCATTGCTGGATTGGTGATTGCTATGCCCTACTTACTCACTGAATTGTGGGTTTTTATTAGGCCAGCTTTAACTATTAAAGAGCGAAAAGGAGTTCGAGGCTTCGTTTTTATTACCACTTTTCTTTTTCTTTTAGGTATTTCTTTCGGCTATTTCATTATTACGCCACTTTCTATCGACTTTCTTAGCAATTGGACACTAAGTCCTGATATTGAAAATACTATAAAATTGGATTCTTATATTTCGATGGTGGTGATGATTGCCTTATCCACGGGATTAGTTTTTCAATTACCTGTTTTGATTTATTTCTTAGCAAAAATGGGAATTGTTACCCCTAAATTTCTAAAGCAATACCGAAAACATGCAGTTGTAATCATTTTTATTTTAGCTGCTATTATCACCCCACCTGATGTTTTTAGTCAATTCCTTGTTTCTTTCCCCTTGTTATTACTCTATGAAATCAGCATCATGGTGGCAAGACGAGTAGAGAAAAAAGCGGTTAAAGACCTTTAATTTTATTATTGGCGGGTCGGTTAATTCATTTTATTGAGTAAATATCACCTGTTTGATAGACTTGTATCTGAAGATAAAAAAAGGCAAGCAATTCGTTTATTATGAATTGCTTGCCTTTTTTACTAAATTAATTTACTGCATCACTGAAGATAACTACTTCGAGCATTAGCCATTAGTTATTTCCTAAAATTAATGGCATTCCATCTTTTGCATTACCAATAATAACTGTTTTAGCATTTTTTGATTCTGATAATTTAATGGTGGCTTCAATACCACGCATTTTGAGTAAATTATCTGTTAAGCTACTGTTGATGATTTTATTAGCCACGGCTTCACCTTCAGCAGCAATTCTTTGACGTTCAGCTTCTTTTGAAGCTCGTTGCAGTTTGAATTCGTATTCAAGGGCTAATTGTTCTTGTTGCAATTTGCTTTCAATAGCATTCTTGATGGTAGTAGGCAGAATAACAGAGCGAATCAACATCCGATCTAAATCGATGTATTTAACATCCAAGATTTTCTTTGTTTCGTCAAATATTTCTTTTTGAATTGCATCCCGTTTGGTCGAGTAAATTTCTTCTGGCGTGTAGCGTCCAATAACACTTCTAGCCGCTGCGCGGATTGCTGGAACTACTATTTGAGATTCATAATCTTTTCCGATTATTTTGTGCAAATTTGGCAATTTAGATTCAATTGGTCTAAACCATGCAGATACATCAATTTCTATTTCCAAACCATTGGCAGAAAGCATTTTCATCGTTTCTGCTTTTTCTTTTTGACGAACGTCGTAGATGGAGACTTTATTCCATGGCGCAATAAAATGAAAGCCCTCTCCTAGGGGTGCTTGATTAAGATTGATACCGTTCGCAAAAGTATTGAAGATTACTCCAGCTCTTCCTGCATCAATGGTTACCGTCATTCTGCTCCAGAAAAGTACAAGTACTAGGATGATGCCAATAATGATAGCAACTGGAAAAACTTTTTTCATATTAATTTCTCCTTGAGGACCGTGATTCTGATTCATATTCATTTTTTTAGTTTTTAGTTATTAATGGAGCAAAAATAAGTATTTTTTGATAGGTGCAAAGTTATACTGTGATGCATAAAAAGATATTCCACACAAAGAAATTAGCTTATTGCACTTGCTGGTTTTTTTTATTAATTTTGGCTATCTAAAAACCCTCAAATATGGCCAATCAAAATCAACCATTTGTGCGCTTGTCTGCTGTCGAACATTTAATGCCACAAGAAGAGTTGCTTCAAAAGAAAACGGGCAATCAAAAATTTCTGATTGGGGTACCCAAAGAGACTGTATTGCAGGAAAAGCGAGTTGCCTTAGTTCCCTCTGCCGCCGCTTTGCTGGTCGAAAATGGACATCGCGTGTTGGTTGAGCGAGGTGCTGGCATTCCAGCTAATTTCGAGGATAGATTATATGCGGAGGCAGGCGTGGAGTTAGTGGATCAAGCTGAAACAATTTATCAATCTGATATTGTTTTGAAGGTAGCACCACCCACCCTGAGCGAAATCCAAATGATGAAAGAACGTTTGTTGCTAATTTCCGCCTTGCACCAAAGGGCTCAGACAAAGGAGTTTTATAAATCACTGATGCAAAAAAAAGTGACTGCCCTTTCTTATGAACATATCCGCAATAATCTCAACGAAAACCCTGTGCTACATGCAATATCCGAAATTGTTGGCACCACTTCGATTCTAATTGCTTCCGAATATTTAAGTCATCCACAGTGGGGTAGAGGAAAATTACTTGGCGGTTTTACAGGGATTAATCCTTCCGAAGTGGTTATCCTTGGTGCAGGAACGGTGGCAGAATCTGCTGCCAGAATTGCAATTGGCTTAGGTGCATTGGTGAAAGTTTTTGATAATTCGATTTCTAAATTGCGTAGACTACAAAATAACTTAAACACTAATATTTTTACTTCTATCATCCAGCCTGATGTTTTGAGGCAAGCTTTAACTACCGCTGATGTTGCCATTGGCGCCTTATATATTCGGGGCGAAAGTGCTATGCCAGTGGTTAGCGAAGAGATGGTGAGTAAAATGAAGAAAGGAAGTGTAATTATCGATGTTAGTATTGATCAAGGTGGCTGTTTTGAAACCTCTCACGAGACTAATCATTTGTTTCCCGTTTACCAAAAAATGGACGTTACCCATTATTGCGTTCCTAATATCTCTTCCCGTACCCCACATACTGCTTCCTATGCTTTGAGTAATTATTTTGCACCCTTCATCTTGGAAATGGCTGAAGTGGGAGGTATCAATCAAATGCTTGTGCAGGATTGGGGAATCAGAAAGGGAATTTATCTTTTCAACGGAAAACTTACTTTTGGAGAGATCGCCAAACGTTTTGGCCTGAGTTTTCAAGATCTAAATTTAATGTTAGTAACGTACCGCTAAATGAGCAGCTTTCTAAAACCTATTATTCGACTGCTATCTGACCCGAGATTGAAATCAGTAGACGTGGATAGCGACCATTTGCTCGAAATTCATCGACAAATTATGATCGAAAAACCCATGATGAATCAAGTCTTTCGAGGGTTTTACGATTTTTGTATTAACACGGATCAAGCTTATTTTAATCCATCGGGTTTGCGTATTGAAATTGGGGCAGGAGTGAGTTTTTTTAAGGAAGTATATCCACATATTATTTCCACGGATATTAAGTCCGCAAAAAATTTAGATCGAGTTTTAGATGCTTTGAATATGGATTTGGAAAACGAAACAGTAGGAGCATTCTATGGTTTAAATTGTTTTCATCATTTTCCTAAGCCTCGTCGCTTTTTTTCGGAACTCCAACGCACCTTAAAACCTGGTGGCGGCTGTGTTCTGATTGAACCTTATTATGGTCCAATTGCCGCTAAAATGTACCAAAACTTATTTGATACTGAAATATTTGATCCAAAACAGTTAAGCTGGGAGTCGGATTCTAGTATTATGCAGGGCGCCAATCAAGCCCTATCATGGATAGTTTTTGTACGCGACCGTAAAGTTTTTGAGCATGAATTCCCTGATTTGGAAATTGTAAAAACCGCGGTAATGAATAATTATTTACGCTATTTGATTTCGGGCGGGCTGAATTTTAGGTCTTTGCTGCCTGATTGGATGAGCCCCATTTTGCGCGCTAAAGAATTTTTATTGCGACCTTTAAATACTTGGCTAGGTTTGCATTATGCCATTGTAATTCGTAAACGAAATTAGCGGTTTATTTTAGCTTAAATTAGCCAAAATAAAGAAGCCATTTTTCTATTATCTAAGAAAAATGGCTTCTAATATTGACAGAAATTATTATTTCTTTTCAGTTCCGATATTAAAATAATCAAAGCCGTTTGACTCAACAAATTCTCTTTCGTAGATATTTCTACCATCGAAAATGACATGAGTTTTTAGAAGTTTCTTCATGACATCAAAATTTGGCATTCTAAATTCAGGCCATTCAGTTACAAGCATCAGGGCGTCGGCATCAACCAAAGCACCATACATATCCTCAGAATAAGTAATTTTATCACCGATTTTGCGATGTGCTTCTTCCATTGCTACTGGATCATAAGCCTTTACCTTAGCGCCTTCTGCCAAAATGCGATCAATTAAAATCAAACTAGGTGCTTCGCGCATGTCGTCAGTCTTAGGTTTAAACGATAATCCCCAAAGAGCAATTGTTTTTCCTTTCAAATCACTATTGAAATATTGCATCGATTTATAAAATAGTCGAGATTTTTGACTGTCGTTGACTTCTTCAACTGCTTTTAAAATTCGGAGGGAATAGTTGTTTTCATCAGCGGTTTTGATTAATGCTTTAACATCTTTTGGAAAACAACTTCCACCATATCCAATCCCTGGGTATATAAATTTATGGCCAATTCTGCTGTCAGAACCAATTCCTTTTCTGACCATATTTACATCGGCGCCCATTATTTCGCAAAGGTTAGCAATGTCATTCATAAAGCTAATTTTGGTGGCGAGCATGGAGTTAGCTGCATATTTTGTCATCTCAGCCGAAGGGACATCCATGAAAATAACGGGATGACCGTTGAGGGTGAAAGGTTTGTATAAACGAGCCATAGTTTCTTGTGCTTTTTCGGTTTCAACACCTACCACAATACGATCGGGCTTTAGAAAATCGTTTACAGCATCACCTTCTTTCAAAAATTCAGGATTTGAGGCCATATCAAAAGGAATGTTGACTCCTCTTTTGTCAAGCTCTTCTTGAATTGCTTTTCGTACTTTGGCTGCTGTGCCCACAGGTACAGTGCTTTTGGTAACCATCACCAAATATTTGGTCATATAGCGACCTACTTCTCTAGCCACATTAAGCACATACTGCAAGTCGGCCGATCCATCTTCGTCTGGTGGAGTTCCAACTGCACCAAAAATTACATCTGAATCGCCAACCACTTCTCCAATATTAGTGGTAAAGTGTAAACGATTGGCTTTGAAATTGCTTTTAACAATGGATTCAAGCCCTGGTTCCCAAATCGGCAAAATACCTTTATTTAGATTTTCAATTTTACGAACATCGATGTCAACACAGGTAACATCTATTCCTACCTCGGCTAAACACGCTCCGGTGACTAGACCGACATATCCGGTTCCGACTACAGTTACTTTCATAATTTTTAAGTTTAAGTATTTAGAATGAGCAATTGGTTGAATGCAAATATAAGTCATTTGCTCTTTGATTCCAACTTCATACGCTATAATTTAAGGTTTTATAAGATTGTTATTTATCAATAGAAATTATTTGTTTAATTATTTCTTCTAATTGCAGGGATTGTTGTATTCCACTGTTCATATTTTTGAGGCCTAGAAGCCCACTTTGAATTTCAGATTCCCCAGCAAAAATCACAAAAGGAATGTTATGATGGTTTGCGTAGGTCATTTGTTTATTCATTTTTGCACTATCTGGAAAAAGTTCAGCCCTCAGACCAGCTTGGCGTAGCTTTTCTAAAATGCTAATGGCTTCTAGTTCTTCTTTTTTTCCAAAGTTAAGGATTAGTACTTGCGTGCCCTTGAAACTTAGGTCTGGAAATCTGTCGAGTTCTGTAAGAACATCATAAATTCTGTCAGCGCCAAAACTAATTCCAACCCCTGAAACATCGTTCAATCCGAATATACCCGTTAAATTATCATATCTTCCACCTCCACAGATGCTTCCCATTTTTACTTCTTTGGTCACTACCTCAAAAATGGCTCCGGTATAATAATTTAATCCTCTTGCAAGGGTTAAATCTACTTCAATTTCGTTGTGTATATTGAACTGATTCAGTAGATTAAGTATTTCCTCAATTTCGGCTATTCCTTTTGTGCCTATGGATGAAGTCTCTAGAAAAGTAGCTAGATAACTTAGCTTTTGCGCGGCATTCATGTTTTGCAAATTCATCAAGGGTTTGATTTGCTCGATGGCTTTTTCATCAATTCCTTTGCTGGTCATTTCTTCGATAACAGCCTCTGCTCCAATTTTATCAAATTTATCAAGGGCCACGGTAATTTCAACTAGTAACTCAGGGAATCCTATACGCTCGGCAATCCCAGCAAGGATTTTTCGATTGTTAATCTTAATTACTACGTTGATATTTAGCTTCTTAAATACATTGTCAATGATTTGGATCAGTTCAAGCTCATTCAACAATGAGTTGCTTCCAATAACATCTGCATCGCATTGAAAAAATTCGCGATAACGTCCTTTTTGTGGTCGATCTGCTCTCCATACCGACTGTATTTGATAACGTTTAAAGGGAAATTGGATTTCGTTTCGGTGCTGAACAACATATCTTGCGAAAGGAACCGTTAAATCATATCTTAAACCTTTTTCTGATATTTTAGTTGTAATCGTACTAGCGTTATGAACAGTTGCATCATTGAGGTTCACTTCTTTTAAAAAATCGCCAGAATTAAGAATTTTGAATAGCAATTTATCGCCTTCTTCTCCATATTTGCCAAGTAAAGTGGATAGATTCTCCATCGCTGGAGTTTCAATCTGACGAAAACCAAAAAATTCATAGACGCTTTTTATGTTATCGAAGATATAGTTTCTCTTGGCCATCTCGGATGGTGAAAAGTCTCGCGTTCCTTTAGGAATACTAGGTTTCTGTGCCATATTGTAAATTAATAAAATGCAAAGTTAGTTAAAATGAGTACTGGTTTAGCGTTAATATAGCTTTTAGGCTGCCAAACAAAACTGCTATTTATTTACAGTTTGGATTAATGCCCATCACAATATAATAGCTTATTAAATTAACTTCTTTGGCTGTTTTTGCGCCGTGGAAATCATTGAAGTGACTGTAATTTATTTGTTTACGGAAAGAGTTTAACATTAGTTTTGCGGTGGGTAAATAACTCCAATGCCATTGCTCTTCTTCAAAACCAAAAACACGGTCTGCGGTATAAACTTGACAAAAACCAAAACGATGAGCATACTTACTAAGCCATTGGTATATTTTCAAACCTTCGCCAGTTTTAAAATGGGACTCTTCGTCACTGTATATGTCGATATCAGTACCCCAATGATGTCGAGAACTGCCTGGCATTGCAGAATATTGGAGTATTTTCTCCGCTCGTTCCACTGGGTCAGGATATAAAAGCCCTACATCCACCTCATTTATTTTAGTGGATCCAATCCATTTGGCATTCCATATTTTCTTTTGGTTGTCGTAACTTCTAAAGGCTGAAACAATCATCAATTTTATACCATCTTTGAGCGCGGAATCTGCCATAATACAGAATGCTTGATAGGTAGCTTTGCGTAAATATTGGTCTTTTTTTGCCGTATGTACCAAATCTATTTTAACGAAATCAGGATGGTTGGTGGGGTCTATTTTGCCAAGTAATTCATTTACCTCGAATTGCTTAGTTTCATCATCGATTGAGACGAAAGAAATCATGAAGAAAGTAAATATGATTATTAAAAATGGTTTCATGATTTACGTTGGATAAGTAAAAGTGCTTTGTTAACGATGGTATCCGAATTCATGCCATATTTTTGCATAAGCTCAGCGGCTGTTCCAGATTCTCCAAAAACATTTGGCATGCCCACAAAGTCCATAGGTACAGGATGTTCTTTTACCACTACTTCGGCAATGGCGCTTCCGAGTCCGCTAGTAATTTGATGTTCTTCAGCTGTTAATATACAGCCACATTGTATGGCAGATTCTATAATACTCTGTTTATCAATTGGTTTTATAGTATGTATATTAATAATTCTTGCCTTAATGCCGAAATCTTTTTCTAGAATTGTTGCTGCTTGGATGCTTTGCCAAACTAAATGGCCAGTAGCAAAAATAGCAATATCTGAGCCTTGTCGTATAATTTGCGCTTTGCCAATTTCTAGATGATCATCCATCGCAGTGAAATTAGGCATTGGTTCTCTACCAAAACGAATATAGACAGGGCCATGCTCGTTTTCAATGGCTAAGCTTGTTAATAATTCTGTTTGATTGGAGTCGCAAGGGGATAAAATAGTCAAATTTGGAAGTGCCCGTAAAGAGGCAATATCTTCTAATGCTTGGTGGGTTGCTCCGTCGGGCCCGACCGAAATTCCGGCATGAGCACCGCCAATAATAGCGTGTAACTTATTATAGCATAGCGAGATTCTAATTTGATCGAGTGTTCGCATGCTTGCAAAAACTCCGTAAGTAGCAAAGACCGGTATCAGTCCACTCAACGCCATTCCAGCGGAAACACCAATAGCATTTTGTTCGGCTATGCCTAAGGAAAAGAAGCGCGCTGGAAATGCCTCGGCAAATTGATCCATTCCCACCGATTTGGTGATATCACTTCCTAATCCAATAAGTTTTGGATTGTGAAGTCCAACCTTAAGGAGGGCATTTCCAAAACCTATTTTTGAGGCCAAATTTCCTTGATTACTCCATGCTTGCATACGAGAGCTAGTTGCTAAAGTTGATTAATAAAACGTTCGAGTTCAGTTGTTTCTGGAGCTTTACCGTGCCATTGGTGTTGATTTTCGATTTCAGAAACCCCTTTTCCCATTATGGTCCTTGCTATTATTACGCTTGGTTTGGTTTTTTCGGCGCTTGCTATCTTGAAGCTGTTTTCTATTTCACTGAAATCATGACCATCGCATTGAATTACGTTCCACCCGAAACTTTCCCATTTTTGCGATAATGGTTCTAGTTTCATCACTGATTCTGTTGTTCCGTCTATTTGCAGACCATTTCGATCAACAACAACCGTTAAATTATCCAATTGGTAGTGTGCTGCACTCATTGCTGCTTCCCAAATGGAGCCTTCTTGCAGTTCTCCATCACCAGTGATAGCATATATTTGATAAGCTAATTTTTGGTGTTTTGCAGCCATTGCCATTCCTACGGCTACTGATAATCCTTGCCCAAGGCTACCTGCGCTTAATTCAATTCCTGGTAATCCATGTTCGCGACCTGGATGTCCTTGCAAGCGTGTCCCAAGTTTTCTTAAGGTAGAAAGTTCCTCTAAAGAGAAATACCCAGCCTTTGCTAGGGTGGCATACAGCACCGGTGCTACATGGCCGATGCTCAGAATTAGGCGGTCGCGTACAGGCCAATCTGGTTCCTGCGGACGATGTTTCATTTGTCGAAAATACAGAAATGTGAATATGTCCGCTAAGCCAAGTGAGGCGCCAGTGTGTCCTGAACCGGCAGCACAAAGGCTTTGCAGTGTTAAAAGCCTGATTTCTTTCGCAATTTGTTTCAAGGATTGATTCATAGTTCAATATTTAATAATCGCGCCAATCTCGCTTACGCTCTACTTTTAGATCTTGAAGCATACTCGATTTCACTCTGATTGTTAGATTGTAACTTCTTCTTTGTCCTGCAGGAATCCAATTGAAAAGCATTTCCCAGCAATGCAAATCGCGGTAAATATCTATGGATGTGTATGGTGCAAGGCGCATGGCGTCAAAATCGAAACTACTGGTAGCCCCAATTTTCCATTTTTTAGTAAGGTTTACACTTCCCCTGAATCCTAAACTTTGTATCCTCTTATACTCAAAATAGTTTTGACTGACATTGTGAGTTTTGGTATAACGAAAGGTGTATTGTAAGTTTAGCGACCATGCATTGGAGAAGTCGGAAATGGAGTTCATTCCGGTTACTGGCTTATTGACTTCTTCTCTGCCTTTTTTGTTGGGGTCTTTGGGGTCTTTTGCTTGTTTTTTAAAGGTGCTTGAATTAAGATCATAGCTGAATCCTAGATTCCATTCGCCACTTTTCTTGGTAAATATAGGGTTTCCTAAGTTCCAATTGAATTCGTTGATTCTTGTGCCAGTACTATCATATCCATAAAAATCCCAATAAGCTGAATATCTGATACTTAATCCTTTGTATAAGGTTGTGCGTGCCGAAAGACTCAAAGGTGCGAGTGCAAATTCTTTTGCGGCAAGGTTGTAGGATGTTCCTATACTAAGGCTTTCGATCAATTTAATCTTTTTAGTACCGCTGATGGTATCTTTTTTTGAACGCACTTTTAATTCTATGGAGTTGTCAAAATTTAGATTGATATTGCCAGATTTGCCATCAGCTGGAGAGCCGTATATTTGTCCTTCGAAAATACTATATCTAATAGTGTTTCCCGAAGCATCAATGTATTCTTGGTAGTAATCAAAAGGTGGCGCTCCAAAATCAGGGCGGAATGAGAATCCTAGGTTTGGGGTAAGCACATGGCGCGCTGCCACCACAGGGCCTTTGGTGAAAAGGTACATTCCGTAGATTCGTGTGTTAACCGCTGAATTAAAGCTAAAGTCGTGTGCTGCTTTGAAACCTTGTATTTTGTTGACTAACAATTGAGGATTAATGGTGTCAGTTCCGTTGACGATGGTGTCAGATTGGTAGGATTTGTTGGTGGTTTGAAAATACCAACGTTCAGTTAAATTGATGCTATTGGTCCAAGTAAAACTTCCCAGCGGTATCGTACTACTGATAGGTACTGATTGTTGAATTCCATTTTTAAATTCCTCCCATTTGGTATATTTAAATAAACTGTCTACGGTGCTGAGCGTATTTTTCGCATCAAATTTATAGGAAAGCATTACTTTTTCGTACCATTTTTTCGGACCCACGGATTTTCTACTGGCAAGTGGATAGTAGCGTGGAGTGCTAAAGGCAATTTGCGGTAAGGTCATTTCAATGAGTCCACTTTGGGAGTTTTGATTGTGATTTAAACTCGTGGTTAAATTATATCCATTCCCTATTTGAGCTGAGTAAGAGATGCTTGAGTGAAAAGTATTGGTGAGGTAGTCATTGGTATTGGTAGAATTCAATTTGTTGTACTTGGTGCTTCCTAAATTTACATTGGCTGAAAAGTTACTATATGGGTTCGCTTTTTGATCTTGATTATGTAGCCAAACTACGAAGAATCCTTGATCTTCGGTGTAATTCTCGGTGTCGGTTTCACCAAGTTTATTAAAGGCATATTTCAAACTCAAGCTACCATTACCACGATATCTAAAATTGTAACGGGTCAAAGCTTTTAATCCCCAGCTTCCTCTTGAATAAATGTCGGTCCGAAGGGCTAAATCTGCATGAGAACCAAGCCCCCAATAATAACCACCATCTGTAAGGTTGTAACCGCGGTTTTCGGTATATCCATAGGAAGGAAATAAAACGCCATTACTTCGTTTATTCGTAAATGGAATAAAACCAAATGGTAAAACGAGCGGAATGGGAATATCTTCAATTTCCATGTAAATAGGGCCAGTGACAATTTTGTCGTTAGGAATTATCTTTCCTTTTTTGAAACGTATGCGATAATGAGGATGTTCGGCACTGCAAGTGGTGAAATGACCAGATTCAACATAGGTGATGTCATCTTGCATTTTTTTTCCTTTTTGCAGAAAAACGTAAACATCGCCTTCTTCTTTTCGGACATTGGCAATAATTCCCTTTTTGGTGTTGAAGTTATAATTGATTGTACTTGCTTGATATTCATCACCTTGTTCTTTAAAAACTGGTAAGCCAGTCATTTTGCCACTCGAGTCTGGCAATCCAGTAGCATAGATCGTATTGTTCTTGAAATCAATCATTATGTAGTTTGCCTTCAACTCAATACCATCATACGAAACCATAGCATTCTGATATAAGTAAGCTTTTTGTTGCTCCTTGTCCATGATTAGACTATCTTCAGCTTCGTACAATGCTTCGGTCATTAAATTGATAGGCTTTTCTTTTTTTGTGACAGAACTATTGTTTGGCTTTTGATAAGTTAGCGTATCAATTTTGGTTGAGATAGTATCAGATCGTAAATTTTGGGATTGGCCTAAACTACTGAATAATAAGGCTAATAATATTATTATCAGATGTTTATGCAATATCATTGTTGATAAATTCGTTAACAATTTACTAGGGTGGTTTCTAAATGATGTATTCAACAGCGTAAATTTGTTAGGTATAGAAAATCTCTAAATTATACGGCATCAAAACTAAAAAAACTTTGAGCTAAGAAAACGTTGATCTTTACAAATATTGCACAATAATTGATAATAAAGTGTCATCAAAAATCAAATACTGAAATTTAGTCTATGTATAAATTAATTATATCTTTTATTATTGTGTTAACGATATTGTTTTACAATAATTTAACTGCGCAGGATTTTTCAAAAATTGATAAAGTTGTGATAGATCCAGGCCATGGCGGAAAAGATCCTGGGGCAGTTGGCTCACGGGCTCAAGAAAAAAAGATTGCTCTAGCAATTGGATTGAAGTTGGGCAAATTGATTGAAGAGAATTTTTCGGATGTAAAAGTAATCTATACCCGCAAAACGGATGTTTTTATCGAGTTATTCAAGCGAGCAGAAATTGCTAATAAAGCTAAAGCAGATTTATTTATCTCTATTCATTGCAATGCAACTGCTTCATCCACAGCCAAGGGGACTGAAACCTTTATACTTGGCACCCATCGCACCGACAAGAATTTAGATGTTGCTAAAAAGGAAAACTCAGCCATTCTACTTGAAGCTGACTATAGCAAAAATTATAATAATTTTGATCCTAACTCCCCTGAATCGTACATCACTTTATCCTTAATACAAGGGGCTTATCGTGAGCAAAGTATGGATTTGGCGCAGAATATTCAAAAGCAATTTAAACATTCTTTGCATCGAATCGATCGGGGTGTTCAGGAAGCTGGTTTTTTGGTTCTTGTGTATACAACAATGCCAAGCATATTGATCGAAACAGGCTTTATTTCAAATCCTGAGGAAGAGACATTTCTGATTTCGGAAGAAGGTCAGAATTATTTGGCAAAGGCCATTTTTAATGCTTTCAGTGATTATAAGCAATCAATTGAAGGGGTTCAAGACCAGTCAACACCCAAAAATGACCTGCAAACAAAGCCCATGGAGGAGCAAAAAGTTACCCAAAATAATCCTGCAATAGATTCCAATCAAGCAAATACAGTGATGGAAGAGGAGGTGTATTTTAGCGTTCAATTTGCCACGCGTAGTAGTCAAGTTAAAAAAATGCAAGAATTTGATCCAATTCCCGAAGTTTGGTTTTACAGGCAAAATGAGCTTTACAAATATGTTTCAGGAAAATATAAGAGTTTTAATGAGGCTATGAAAGCAATGAATAAAATGCGTGAGGGGAAATACAAAGATGCTTTTGTGGTGGCTTTCAAAAACGGGCAGCGTATCACCAATGAAGAGGCGAAAAAACTATTAAATTCCCGATAAAATTGTAAAAGTCTATGATTTTTCGCTGGCAATGTTTTTATAGTTAATTTTGCAATGATTTATCAAAAAAAGATAGAATAGTCTATATGAAGATTAGAAAAGAGTTTATTATTGGGGTTGTTGCACTTTTTACGATTATAGCATCCTATTGGGGCTTTTCCCTGCTAAAAGGGGAGGACTTATTTAGCCGCGAAAATGAATATATCTGTATTTATGATCGAGTGGCTGGTCTTGCGGTTTCTAATCCTGTGAATCTTAATGGCTTAAGGGTTGGAAAGGTTTCTTATGTTGATTTTATTCCTGGAGATTCTGCTGCTCGTGTAATGGTTAAGATTAAAATCAATGATGATTTGCAAATTCCTGCCCTTACACTTGCCGTTATCAAAAGTGATTTGTTAGGCGTGAATAGTATTGAGTTAAGATACAGAAAATCTGATTCGTATGCTAAAAATGGAGATACACTCAGTACCATTGTAGCCACCACCATTCAAGAAGAAGTCTCCATGCAGATGATGCCTATCAAAGTCAAGGCGGAAGGCATGATGTCTTCTTTAGATTCAATCCTGTCGGCCATCAAATATGTTTTTAATAAGGATTCGCAAAAAAATCTTTCCGATGCCATTGAACGCATCAAATCAACGATTATTAATCTCGAAAAATCTTCCAAGGGATTAGATGTTTTGATGACAGAGCAATCGGGACGACTAGACCGAATTCTTAGTAATGTTGAGAATATTACCGCTAATTTGAAAAATAATAGTGGCCAGATTGATAATATTATTGGCAATTTTTCGCAGTTAAGTGATTCCCTTGCTCAAATTAATATTCAAAATACTTTTAGTAAGTTAGATAATAGTTTAGTCGAATTTGAGCAAATTGTCAGCAAAATTAATCGTGGTGAAGGTACTGTTGGTCAGTTAGTACACAATGATTCTCTTTATGTTGAATTAGAAGCCGCTTCCAAAGAACTCCATCTGTTACTTGAAGATGTACGTCTTAATCCCAAACGTTATGTTCGCGTTTCGGTATTTGGCGGAAAAAATAACGATTCCTATGTTGCTCCAAATAAGCAACCCGAGTAGCAATCGTGCTTATTGATGATTGATCTGTCGTTAATAATGATTTTCTCTCATCTATCCCCAACCATAATTTTTTTGTCCAAGATGATTCTGTAGAATATGGTTTTTGCATAACCAACCTATTAAGGTAACTTGGTTGCTGATTTACATGTGTTTATGGAGAATGTGCCGTCTGATTTACTGGATATGGTAATGCAATTCTATGATTAATGTGGGGGCTTTAAACTTGATCTTATGGCTAGATATGGTTTGTAATGCAAAGCCAAACTTGCATTTAAAAGGGCAAAAAAAAAGCGAGCCATTAGCTCGCTTTTTTTGCCCAAGTTGGGTTTAATATAATTTTAAAGCTGCAGGATAGTATTCCCAATCAATGGAATCATCTTTTTTGAATTCGATCATTTTCCAATTTGGGTGGTTTTGGTCTGAACCTTTTTTGTCTTTTACAATTTGTAATAGTTTTTGAATATTTGCTTCTATCTCTGCATTATGTCCGTTTAGTGAGGTTACTAATAATGATCTTACGGCGTAAGTTTCAATATTTTCACTAAGCCATTTGTAATCTTCGGTGGTGATGGTTACTTTTTGATATGCTTTATCAAGGGTTTCGTTTTGAGGAATTGAGATAAGCGTAAGTTTGTTTTTCATAGAAGGGGTTGCATTGGCTAAATCCTTAACTGGCTTAGCACCTACATAGAAAAAGGCATCAATAGAACCATTGAATAGGGCTTTGAAGGATTTGTCGAAAGGAATTTCCACATCTTCCCATTTCATACCGGTAACTTCTTTAATGTATTTAGAGGTAATATTTGTTCCCATCAAACTTGAACCGATACCAACTTTTTTGCCTTTAAGGTCAGCAAATTTGGTAATACCTTTTTTATCATCAGATTTGAGGGTGATAATATGAATTTGTTCTGAACCCATTGGCAACAAAACTCTTATTCCATCAGTTTTTTTGTAAGAACGTTTAAGGTCTTGCATCGCTTCAAAAAGCAAAACATCGTATTGAATAAAGGCTAGCTCGGTTCCTGATTTATTTATTTTGATAAAATTGTAGTAACTACCTTCCGAATCCAAAACTTTTAAGAAGTTAATAGTGTCACCAGTAGCAACTGTATGCTCAATTGTTTCAAACTTTGGAGCTCCAATTCCGCCATCTTCAATTGGTTCTTCACGAACAGTATCGCCTTTAGCATTTAAAACAGCTTTTGATTCTGTTACTATTTTATACTTTGGAATCCCTAATTCTTTACGGGTCATGCGTTGCATATCCATCGCCATTTGGTAATTAGATCCACCAACAAAGCCCGTCACTATTGTCAATTTAGGTGCTTCAACATCACTAGCATTTTGCGCCATTGTAATATTACCAAATAAAATCGAAATCAATATTACTGCAAGGAAAATTGTAAATTTACTTTTCATAGTTTTTATTTTAAGTTTTGTATGCTTTATTAAAACGTGTATTACAAATTTGAATACAAATGTAATTGAAAAATTAACTTTTACAACATATTTTACCTTCTTTAGTACCAAAAAGTTTTTCTACTCTTCGTTTTACTTTTCCGCCAACCATAATAATCAGGTAATCGTTTATTTCGATGATGGTATCTGCTCTTGCATTTACGATTAATTGATTGTGACCATCTTTGTGTTTGGTGATTCCAAGGAGCACAATATTATACTTCATTTTGAGAGCTACAAAGGCATCATCATAATTCTTATTCAAAAAAGGATTACTCTCAGTAACTACATATTGTTGATTATCAAAGTCCTCGTCATTTTTTGCAGAACTTAGTAAATCAATATTCAAATTCGCGACATCTGGTTCAAATACATACGAAGCCACTAATTTGCTTGCTAATTCGTTGATTGCTACCACATGTTTTACGCCTGCGGTATGAAAAGTGTCCCTCAATTTGTGGTTGTTGATGGCTACCACAATATTTGGTTTTGGATATTTCTTTTTGAAATTAATGACGTAAATTAAGGTTTCGGTATCATTATTAAAACCTAAAAATACCTCTGAGGATTCGTTTGGGTTGGTTTTGTTGAGTAAATCTAAATCCTGGTAATCTGCATAAAGTACAAAAACGTCATTATTGGAGTACTGTTTGTAAATCAAATCGATTTCATCTTTGTTGTTAGTGATAATGGCTACTTTGCGTTCTGCCTGCAAGACTTCGTCTACCACCATCCGGCTAAAATCATTCCACCCAATACATATTACATGGTTGGTGAAATTAGTTCCGTTATAACCTAATTTGTTTTCTTGTATCATTTTGGAAATATTTGATGTCATACTACTGATTAAAACTCCGAGAACAACTAAACTTGTGAATAAAAAGAAGTATCCTATGGCTTTTCCTAAAGGCGTAACTGGCACAATGTCGCCATAACCTACTGATGTTATGGTAACTATCATATACCAAACGGCATCTCCGAAGGAATGTACTTTACTGTCGGGATGATTTTGCTCGGCATAAACCAATAGAAAATCTGTTAGGATTAAAATCAGAAAAGCGGCGCTGATTCCCAGAATATATGTCCAAATCCGTTTATTCATTTATGCAGTTTTTATCTCAAGTCTTTTGTTTTGTGTTGCTTTCTGTATTTCGTAATCTTAGGTTTTTAATCCAAATAATACTTTGTGAAAATTCCAAAAGAATTTCAATAATTTACATAAGAATCCTTGCTGATAGCCATTGACTTTTATTTGAATTAAACTCGAATAGATTTCATTTAAGTTCGCAAGTAAAAATATAAATATTATGGCTTCTTCTAACAATGATCTTGTAGATTTTTTTTGATAAAAGTAAAAAGTGCCGCTACCTAAAACTACATCTCCAAATTTATTGGAAGCAAGTTAGCGATTTCATTTTCATTGACATAAAATATCTGAGTTTGCCCACTTTGCCGCCATCAGCTTACGATCTTGATTATTTGCCTTCGCGGTTTTGTTATTTTTATGTCATTCGATTTTTAAAAAAAAGCAAAAATAAAGAGTCGTATCTTGAATTACAAGGCGCGGTTTGTAGAGGGATACACAAGAGCTTGGTCTAAATCATGTAAAACGAGGCTCGACTTTACACCAACCCAGCTCAAAACCATCAAACTCCTCGCTGGGTCGTGCCGACCGCTCAGAGTCCTATTTATTATGGCTTCGTTATTTTTTTAGTTTTCCGTTCAAAAATATGTCTTAACTGCAAATTCGAACTGGTTGATAAATATCTCCTTAAATCTCGATATGTTGTTTTGTTCGTAAAATAGTAACATTGCTTTCTTGTATTCAACGGAGTCAACTGTTCTGAATGACATGGGACAATGTTTGTAATTCATTAGAATTGCATTACTTACTATTCTTGCTGTTCTCTTGTTTCCATCCATAAATGGTTGGATGTATGAAATCAATACTAAAATCAGAAGTGCTTTTTCAAATATATTTTCTTTCTTATTCACGAGTTTACAAGTATAATCGCAAAATCGAAATGTGCACAATTTTAAAACGAAGTGTGCAAAATACCCACAAAGTTACTCCATTTTCTTATCGAAACTACTGTAATCTTCAATCTGGGGCACTCGCCTATGATATCCGCTTGCAATAGCATTTAAAGCCCTTTTCAATGTTCTTTCAAGGGCGGGTATAACATGGCTAAGGTAAAAGTCTCTTGGCCTTAAATTGTAATCAATTTTAATTATTTCCATTTCACATATATCCCCTGCGTCAAACCTCTCGTTTGCCCAAAACCATGTGCCAGCCGTAATTGGCTCCCGTCTTGAGTAGGCACGCCTTATTGAACCTGGTCCCCTACCGTATGGCAGTGGCGATGGGTGGAATATTAAAGCGCCTAGGATTGACTCTTCTAACTGCTCCCTATCAAGTTTTGTCGTAAGTAGTGGCGCTATGGTTATATCTGAATAAAAATAACTATCATCATAGACAGCGTGGCCCATTTCCTTTACAACTATTAAGGCAGCCGCGTATGCCGCCGATTTCTTATCTCCAACAATATTAACTACCATTTTTACCATTGTATTTAAAGCCTTGAACCGCTCTAAAGTGGCCGCCATAGCCTCCCGTCTTGGCCTTTCCCCCATTTTTAGCCGCTGCAGCGCTTATCGTTTTAATCGATTTACTCTTATCATAAATTTTATGGTCCTCAAATATTGCCGCTTCAATAGAGCCGGGTAAAGTGGGGGTTTAATTTATATTAACCACCGCCTGAAAAGTTAATTGGACACTTGAATAAGATGCGGAATAACTAACCGGTACAACTCTTATATACTGCGGGTCTGTTGGTGACTTAAAAACTCTGCAAATAATCCCATCCCCTGTCGCTGCGTTCATTAAAAATCCCACCGTATCAAATGAATTTTGTATTGACCTTGTCAGCGGTAGTTTAATATCATAGTATGTTGGATTTGTAGCCGCTATACTGAATGATATATTAATATTAAGAAAAAGCATCTTTTGCAGTAGCTTATAACTACAGGAGTAGTTAGTTGGAGTAGCCGCATGGTCGGTCCCCACTGTTGGCTGATAAGATTTATAAAGCCCTGAAAGAACGCTGTTTAATTCTTTCATTCCTACAATTTCGGATATAATCTCAGAAAAGTATCTTCCTGAATATTCAATGCCGGTTATGCTGTAACTCTTACTAACCAATATAGCCGTACGTTGCTCGTACAAGCTAACATTAACTGGTGTGTTTGCCGCGTCATATGCCATTTTGTTCCCTACCGAATCTACCGTTTCGGCAATTTCGTAGTAAACTCCATGGCCGCCCTGCTTGATCACCGAATTGCCGGGAACATAGCAAACCTCTCCATGCAGAACGATCCACCCCTGTGTAGTTGTATAATTATTACCTACAACTGTAACGTCCGCCCCCGAAAGTTTAAAACCGTTAATCGGATATCCATCGTCGTTATTAATTAAAAATGTTTTCATAAAGCCTTCAAGGGCTTGTTTTATGCCCGACTGCATCCATGCTAGGTCATCCCAATTAAAGGGCACTTTAAGCCCTGTAAAATCTGTTTTTAGTCTATTCATAAGTAATTTTATATCTTCTTGACGCGTAAATATATTTATCTAAAATTGCTCGCAGTTGGTTTTCTGGCGCTGATACCCCTTCCGTGATAACCACCTCAAAGTGAAGTACGTTGTTGTAAAACTGAGCATCTGTAAGAAGCACAGAAGCTGAAGGAGAATTTTGGGTATACAATGGAACCCCCTCGTTATTATTCGTTACATATATGTAATTAAGTGCGTTATATGGAAGTATCTCAATACCGGAATTTCCTGAGTTAAAGTAGTCGTTTAGCCGCTTCTCAAGGTAAATAGTTTGCCCATTCATAGATGCCTTATAGTTACTCTCGACACGATACTTTGTTAAGCCTTGATATATAACTTTTAAGCCTCTTACTAGCACTATAATCCATGCAGTCCTTATAGGTGTTCTTTTGAGCCTAGGGAGAATCAATCTAACTATATGATCAAAGTCTATGCTAAACATTAGGGATATAATTTACGGTTAGCGTCTCAAGCGAAAAGCTACCACTTGCCGCAGTGGCATAATTTAGGATAGGGGTGTGGGTAGAGCTACCATCGGGCCTACTCATACAAGAGGTAATATAGGGCTTAGTAACACCATTTGTTTTTTGACCAAGCAGTCGGGTAGTTAACTCATTTAAATCAAATACGCCGTCAAATTCAACGCCATTTAAATACTCATTAACGGCCGTTTCAACCGGATTTAAACCCGATAAAATATTAAGACCATCCTGCCCCATTAGAAGAGGATCGTAGTATATATCTAAATTTATTACTACATGATCACTGGGGATGGAAATAATTACAACATTTTCGCCCGGAGGTTGCACCCTCCTAAAATAGGCACGAAATGCCTCCAGCTGATCAACTGTAAGAGGGGTTGGCCTTCCATTGGACATGGCCGCAACCTTCAACGTTACGGCATGAAATGTTGAGCCTGAAGATACATATTTAATGATTCTTGATGCTAAATTAACCTCCTGATATTGAAACCGATTATTCGTATATACTAAAATATCTCCGTGCTGGTACTCTAGTGCAGCGCTGCGATACCACGGCAGAGTTCCAAATGCTGAGGCGCTTAAAATTTCTTCAATCTCGGCCTTGTGCCCATCAAATAAAGTATCTAGCATCCACGCGAATACGGCAGAAATAAACATCCAGAGCCGGTGATCTGCCACTTTTGAGGTTGTTAAATCGCTTAAAAGCTTATTTGAGCTATCAATGCTGGGTTGAAGCCCGTTAAGGCTATTCTGCAAGCGCTTCTCCGCATCAATTATATCATACCACTCATTAATTGACCTTGCCATTTATATATAATTTAGTTTTATTCTGACTAAATAAGCACAGTTATCATTTGATCTATTTATTATTTTTACTGCAAAGCCATCCATTATAGTTTTAGCGGCCATTATTTGTATGCCTCTCACGTTGGAGTCTTGAGTATAGGTATACTTTAATGCCGACACTAGGGTTAATGTGCCATTAGAAACATCTTTAACGAGTTTAACCTCGTATCCGCTTGCCAGCTGCCCATCAACAATTATCTTTTTATAATTTTCTAAACCTAAGCTGTCATATACTTCAATAGTATTTGTTCCGGTTTCGGACGCCGTTTTTACCGTCAAACACCCTCCACTTTGGACGAGTACTGGTTCCCCTTTTGTATCTAAAATATGTATTTCGACCAAATCTTCAACTACGCCGCCCGTATTATTTTCTCTGGCTGAACATACCTCTACGTAATCAATATAACATCGGCGCTCTTCTAAAACAACTTCTTGAGCTCCACCAGTCGCTAGTACTCCTGAAAATATATCTAATAGTATTTCACTCAATACATTTTCTTTTGTCGCAAAATGATTACCATTACTAAGTAGTGGTATTTGTGTAAATGTTAAAACCCCATTTATGGATTGATTACCATTAACTTTCAGGGCGCTGTCGGCAATGTCTGTAAGCATTGACCCAAGGATTAATTTCGATATCTTTCCAAGAGAGCTTGTAATTCTTAATCCAATTTGGTTGATTAAATTTGCGCTGTCGTATTTCATAATTATATAAAGTCTGCGTTAAAATCATCTGAAAATTCCCCATCAAAATATGGGGCGTCGTATTGCCTGGCCGTGGCGGGTATTATAGACCTCGAGCTTAGTAAGTTCGCTACCGCTCCGCCGCCGTTATCATGAGCAAGAACTACGCCTCCTCTCAAATTACTCTCAAGAGTTAGCCCCTGATTATTTTTTAATAGGCTTATGACTCCCTCTATTGATCCAGAGGTGGCAATAGCCACATCCAAAACGCTCTGATTGTTTGATGCTACGTATTTATTCATTTTCTTGCACTTGTATGACTATTTCTCCGTCCACCACTTCGATTGATTGCGCCGTAAGGCCGTCTTGTAATAATGCTAACTGAACGGACCTATTAATACTTTGTAAGCTATTGCTCGAATTCAAATAATTAATTAGCGAGGCCCCAACCGTTGGGTACTGCTTATAATCGCCTGGAATAGCCATGAGAATGTCTAATGCACTTTGTTGATTGGACTCTCCTTTTTCAAAGCTTCCATCAATTATCGCTAAGTCATCCCCTATATTGGTATATCCTATCATGGCTTAATGTTTAAATTTTTCGTTTTCCAAATCCGCTACTTTGGTTTGCACCATTTTGCTATTTGTCAAAGAATCTAACGTGGTTGGCGTAGGTGCGCCGGCAGCATTTATGTATATATGCTGGTGCGAGTTCATCTGCTCTTCCAATCTGTTCAGCCGCTTTACCAACGCTTCAATTTTTACTAAACCGCCATTTTTACCCTCATCAAACAGAATGATATCAACCTCACTAGCCATCACCACAAACGATTGCTCTGATTTATTGTTAATGCTCGATACAATCACATGGCTTCCAATCTTTGGGTAAATTATCAAGCCTTCTGCCTTATCGTCCATTACAGCTCTCAGCCTCACCGCCGGCAGCTCAGTTCCATCGGTAAGCTTCACGTCGCAGCTGTGCTCCTCAAAATCTACGGAGGTCACCAAACCTACACTCGCAACCACGGGTATGGATTTCTTAACCAATTTTTGTATCAATTCTTTTATCTCGCTCATTATGCTTTGGCCCCTAATGTTAGTTCACGTGTAAATCCTTGATTCCCGAATTTGGTGATGGCCTTTTCAACAAAAAAACGTCCTCCACGTTCAGGATATGTATTGTCAGTTAATTTCACTACACTTCCATGCACTGCTTTATGTTGGCCACTTACGGTCAAGCTTCCCCTGTAGCCATCATATTTCATTTTGTCTATCTCTACAGTGGCGAGCTCAGTCAATGTTGCCTTAGATACGTTATAAAAATTCAGCGTTCGCTCTTCGCCGTCTGCATCGCCAACTTGCACTTCTATTTTACTTCCATCCCGATTATTGCTTATGGCTATCACCTTCAGCTTAATGTCTTCTTTGCGCTTAAATTCTAAATTATGCGCCAATATGTCTTTTGAAAATGTATATTCAAAATCGCTCGATTGGCCGCTGTATGGCTTACCGATCACTAGTACCGGTTTCTCATTGTTAAGCCTAAAGAAACTATTAAGTCCATAGCTTTCTTTCAATTGCTCCAGCACCTGAGCCGGCGTCGATTTGCTTATTACCATTGCGCTTATTTCGGAATCAAAACCTATAATTTCATACGCAGACAATAAGCTTCCCATCATTCGAAGCACAGTCGTCTTTTTAAAGGTTTTGCTGATTGGCTCTTTCTTCAGTTGCCAACTCTCATCTTCACAGCTAAGCTCAAGGGGCGTATTGGGCTTTATTGCGGTCAGATAGCCCATAAACTCTGCGCTCATGCTTTCGTCTTCGTAGCCCAACTTAATCACCACGCGGTCTCCTACTTTCATCAGCTTCAATAGTTCATTTTCCTGAAGCCTCAGGTTGCGAGGTAGCCTGATGGTGGCAGTATCTGTAAACTCTTTCCATGTGCTTTCTATCTGAAGCTCATTGGCGTAGCTAAACACTAATTTGCCTATGGTGATATCTACTAATGGCCGCCTCATTCCATCACCTCCACTTCTATAGGTTCATCACTTATCAAATCAAGCCTAAATGGCTGGCAATTCGATATCACATTCACGTTTGGGAATCCCTTATTTACTTTTACTAAGTAATATATTCCAAGAGCATTCAGATAGCTATTAGCCACTGGTAATGCTATCGGCAAATTGAAATATTCGTTAAATGCTATAATTTCCTGTATCGGCTTTTCATCCGTATTCGATACAAGCAATCCCTGCAAGCTCACACTGTAATCGCCATTGGTGATATATTCTTTATAGGTTCCTTTATTCACGCTTCCCGGAATACTGGTCCTGGTAATGATGGTTTCTTGAGTTATGTCCATAATTGGGTCAAGTAGCTTGATACCATTATACTTTCGGCCTTGATATTCAACATCGCCAAACTCAATGCTCATTTGCACGGGTCTTCCAAGCAGGCCAACTATTGGAGCGCCATTGATATCTTTTTCATACGAATCAGGAAGTAAGCCTGCTTTATAAGCTACTTCTGCTGTTCCCAAAGTTGTACCGCTTATCCGATAGGGCCTCAGATAATCAAAGCCAAATGCTTTTCGCGTTAAATCTGCTATGCTTATTGTAAAATTCATAATGTTTAACTTAATGCTATTTCGGTATCTCTTACTGCTCCTATCAATGCCTTGGTAAGCTCTTCTTTAACCTTACCTGTTCCCTCCTGCAAGTTGGTAACCTGAAGGGTGATATTTCTCACTAAATTTTCAATTCGGATATTATTATTACGCACATCATTGCCGCCTTTGCTCACCGACTCCTCAACAGTTTTAAGCTGTTTTGTAACTGGTGAGGTTTTTCCCTCTTTCGTCGATTGCAGGAATAAGCCATTTGCACTTGGCACAAATCCTTCAGGTATTTTGGGGGAGGCGGAATCTTTAAGTTTATCCTTCTTTCCTTCTCGTTTAGCCTGTTTTTTTTCTGCGCTATCAGCCCAGCCAAAATACGCCTTCACCTCTTCCCAAAAACTCATAAATGGCGCTATAAAGCGTTGTTTAAATCCTTCCCATAGGTTTTTAAATACATCTCCAATCCAATTGAAAAAGCTCATCACCGGCTCTTTTACCTGTTCCCAAACACCTTTCAACAAATCTATTATAAGAAAAAACGGCGCAAATACCTGCCGAAGTACCGGCTTAAACTTCTCAAACCAGGCCTTCACTTGATCCCAATGCTTTATCATAGCTATAATGCCAACGATCAGCCCCGCCACGGCTATACCTATCCATACTATTGGATTGGCGAGCAAGGATGCATTAAAACTCCATGTGGCCACCGTGGCTGATACTATGCCGCTCACATAGCCGGCAATGGCTTTAATTCCGACCCAAACAAACTGGGTGCCTGCCTTCATCACGTTCCATGTGGCGGCGGCAATGCCTTTCACAAAGCCCCAGCTTGCCCCGGCGGCTTTACCAAGCGATGGTATCAATTTGGTTCGCAATGCGCTTTCCGAACTGAATATCTGTGTTTTCATCCATCCTAATCCTCTGCCGGCAAGAGATACAATAGGGTAAATTTGAGCTAGTGGAACAAGCATATTTGTGAGTACTCCCGCCATGGGCAACATTCCACCGGTGGCGTTCATAATGCTTATTTTCCAGTCGTCAATCCTGGCTTGAGCTATTGCCACTTGTTCTGCCCATGTTTTGCTTTTTATGGAGGCCTGTTCATAAGCTACATTGGTGCCGGTTACCTTTTTGGTCATTTCATCAACCGCTGCGGCATTTTTAATCAAAATTTGTGCAGCGCTGATATTCTCCTTTCCAAATGCCTCTGCCAAATATTTTGTGTCATTAAGTCTTGGCGCAAGCGCGGCCAGCGACCCACTTAGTCCCTTGGTCTTTAGGTCAACGCCGGCGAGCCCTTTGGTTTGCATAGCCAGCAACACATTTCTAAGGCCAGTACCCGCCTCGCTGCCCTTCACCGCATTTTGGCTCAGAACCTCTAACGCCCCCACGGTTCCTTCTATATTTACTCCTGCCAGAGCCGCGGTGGTCCCTACCACCTTCAGCGACTCGGCCAAGTCCGGTATTTCAGCGGCGCCATATTTGGCCCCTGCTCCCAATACATTTACTGCACGCGATGCTTCTGTGGCTTGAAGCCCAAACTGGTTAATGGCCGCCGCCATAGTATTAGCGCTCATTGATAGGTCTGCTCCTGAGGCTTTACTTAAGGTTATCGTTTCCTTTTGTAGCATCTGAAGCCCTTTTACTCCTCCCACAGTTGCTATGTCAATATTGGAGGCCAAAAGTTTATAAGCCTCGGCACTTTGCGATGCGCCTAATCCTGTGGCCACGCCCACTGAACGAGCCGATTTTTCTAATTCCTGAAGATCCTTTCCTACTATGCCTGTTATGGCACTTAGGTCGGCCATCGACGCCTCAAACTGCATTCCCGGGGCTCCTAAGTCATTTAGCCCCTGTGCGGCATTGGTTATATTGCTAATGTGGCTTGCGATATCTACCGACCTCAATTTATCAGTGATATTACTAAATTTATTAAACTGGGCGTTTAACTTTTCTATTTGTACCGAGGCATTACCCGCTACATCAATGTTAAATATTACGCCTGAATCTGCCACTTGACTTCTAGTTTAATTTGTTTTAATTTTGCTTTCTAAATCTTATAATTATGTTTTTGGATGCTGGAGCTATCATAGGTATTATTTTAGCAGTCGCTTTTGGGATTGCTTTTTTTGCTAATCTTATCAAAAACGACTTCGACCTTTAACTTTTCCCTCCAAACAAAGAGCTGAGCATCTTAGCCTGCATCCGTAATCGCCATTTCTCTAACCAGATTGCCTGCTGCAAATGCTCGGCCCATTTTTCCTCAGCTATTTCTGCTGGATCAACTCCAAAATTTGCTCTTATCAGCGCTTCGGCCTTCTGATAGGTGTCGAATTCGTCGCGATCATCTATTCCGAATTCCTCTACAACTTTTCCAGTTGTGCCTCCCTGATTTTGAACAGCTCGCTCAGCTTACCCATGCAGCTTACTCTTGTTTCGTCATCGTGCTGCATTTCGGGATCTCCACCCAGCCAACAACCGTTGAATACTATCTCCCCAAATTTAATTGGGTCACTCGTTACATATCGGCTTGCGGCTCCTATGATTGATAAACTTGGCTTACGAAAATACCCCGTTGATACTCCGTTACTGTCAGCCCCAGGAACCGATACTCTGAATACATCTCCATGCTCCCTCTTCCACTGACTTATTTGTGCCGGGGTCACTCCACCGGCGAGTAGTTCTGCTACTGTTTTTTCATTCTTTGACATAGTATTTTATCTTTTAAATTTAAACTTTAGTTTATCTCCCCCACTTGATTCCGCCAACTACAAGCTCCAACTCATTTTCAATACCGGTGTCGCCTGTTTTGGTTTTAATAGATTGTCCCGTAAACTCACACAGCAGTACTTGGTCTGTAATGGGTTGGGTCCCCACCAAATAACCCACCGTTATAGTGAATGGTGGTATATGCCGTAGGTTCTTACCTTTTGGCATAGCGGCTAATATTCTGCGCACTTCTTTTTCCTCAAGACTGATTTTTCCACTATATTCTACTTTGCCGCGGCCTCTTGAACTTGGCTCGCTGCCACTTCCGTAGTTATTCACCTTGTCTTGCTTTTCAGAGTATTCTATGGAGGTTACTCCATGCACCTTAGCGCCTAACAACTGGAAATCTATCGATGCCCAATCATAGCTCTGTCCGTTTATTATCGGTACATTATTCATATCTCAAATTTAAATTTTTGCTACTAATTTGATTTTTCCCTTCAGCTCTCTCAGTACTCCAACCGGCTGCAAACTATATTCTACGTCCAACGATTCCTCGTTTTCTAAGAATACAATCTCTGGATCGATATATACGTCAAAATTGCTGATTTCTCCACCGCGCTGCATCTGGCTAAGGCCTTCCTCGGCCATAGCTTCCAGAGCTCCTATCACTACTGACTGTACCGTGCCATCTTCATTCAATAGCACAGGGCTATTCAAAGCATCAAGGGTAGAGGTTCTAATAAGCCTTGCTCCTTTATTAAGACAGCGGGCATTTTCAATATAGGCCTCATCCTGATCCATTGCTGCACAGCTTGGACTACTATTAAAGTAGTAACCAGTTTTGCCAGTATGGGGTTTTGCAAAAATGTATCCTTTATCGTGAAGGGTTGCATAATCTGCTTCATAGGTTTCAATAGCTAAGCTGCTACTCAAGGCTGCCTTTACAAACATGCCTAACGAAGTATCGGTTAACGGAAATTTACCTACCCATCCAATATTCTCATTCACTTTGGCCGCGCTAATCATTCCGAGCGTATCTCCTATAGCCGCGTAGTATTGATATGGCTTGGTGCCACCAATTTCTTTTTGGCTTATACTATAATCTGCCGCTATCACCACTGCCACTCCTTCAGCTTCTTTGCTACGCAAATCAAGCGCTGCCGCTGACGTGCCGTTAAAATGGCGACCTTCTATCACCACAAACACCGGACGATGCCTCGTGAACTCTGATTCTACCAATGCTTGAGCTTTGGGTATCGCTGCCACTACATCAGAGCTTAGTCCCGTTATTAGGGTTTCTGTATAGCCGGCACCGGGGTTAAGCGCAATGCCCACAACTCCTACTTCTCCCTTGGCGTCAAGCAATAGGCCCGCTACATGGGTCAACGTAACGTCAGCCATTTGGGCCAACGTAACCGTTTGGGCCACCACCTTCAGATACACTTTCGCACTTTTGTTTCGCACAAATATGCGCTCAATATGGTGATATACTAATACTTTATTAGCTTCGTCATAGGCTGCAGTAAAGCCTAAGGCCTTGGCATCGCTTACGCCTCGAAGTTCTACTGTGGCGCCAAGTGTGGCGTATGCTGCGGTGGATATTCCGCCCATTACCAAGCCTACCACCATGTCGCTGCTTGGCGTGCGACGGCCTAAGCCCTGTTCTTTTTCTATTCTAATATCTGGTAACATTATTTTCCTCCTTTTTGTGTTTTAACTTTTTCGGTTGTCTCTCCGCCTGTGCTTTTGCTTCAGCTTCTTTGGCTTCCTTTGCCGCTTGTGCTTTTGCTTCAGCTTCAATATCCAAAACAAGCTCATGCACTTCGCCGCCAACGGTATTCTTATGACTATTTGCCGGATTCGGCTTCAAAAAAAGCGTGCCATCTTCTGTGGCGTACACCTTTTCAACTTTGTTGCGCCTCATGTAGTCCTGCGCAATCTTGCCTAATGCTGCTTTATTCATTTTTACGTTTTTTTGGTATGGTACTCCAATTTTCACTCACGCTGTTGGTTATTTTTTCAACCGATCTTCCTATCACATAGCCCCCCAATCCAATTTCCAACAAACTCCAAAATGCTTCAGGTAAATTAGACTTGGGTAGACCAAACACTGGTGCCATAAAATATTCATATACTACTATGAACGCAAACATTAGCATCACCACTGGCCTCCAATTGCGCTGAAGCTTTGTTCCCGTCATCTCAGTTTTTAGCACACTGGCCTGCGCAGTACTTATATCCGTAGCAAACTTAGTTACCACCTCCAGCAACTGTTTTTTTGCTTCCATGCGCTCCTGATCGTTGGTTACAACATCGTCGATTACATTGCCGATGGTATTGCCCGCCTCTTTTACAAATGCACTGGAGATAAGGTCTATAATTTTCATCTTTTGCGTTTTAAATCGGTTATGAGTTTAATTATCAGATCTATTATTTTTTTAGAGATATACCCGGCAAATCCGCCTATGATACCAAGAATAAAGGCCTCTGATATGCTTTGGGTTGATAGTATCCCTGTGGTCATTCCTATTACTGATAGCAGCGTTCCTGATGCTGATGATATGAGTTTGTCGTTCATTGGTAATTTTTAAAAATATAAAGTCCGGATACCTTTCGGCAGAGCCGGACTCCACCACCTATATTAACCTCTAACTATGAAGACCTATACTTTAGCTGATACGATAGCGCCAAACCCTTTCCATTTTTTGGGTAGAGCAATGTGCCACTGACGGAAGCCCACCACGCTTTCTCGGTTCTGAGGGTCACCTTCCGCTTTTGAGTAATACATTTTAGTTTCTCCGGTTGCCTGGAATGCTCTTGGAGCGAAGAAGAATACTGAGCCTATTTGGTCATTTACCGGGTCTGGCGCAGCTCCAAATGCCTTTTTTGTTAGCACTGTGGCCACCACGCTGTATATGGGAGCCTCAGTGTATTCGTGAATTTCCCATCCATACAAATATGGAATTTTGCCGTTGGATGTATCAATGTTATACTGGCTAGCAAATTTCTCATCGGCGTCTAAAAGATCACTGATATGATCATTGCTCAACACGGCAACGCGAGAGCCCTTTAGCTTTGGTATTTTAAGATCGTCAAATCTTTTTTTCATGTTTTTCAGATCTGCAGGTATCATTTTCTTACGGGCTTGGGTTTCTCCATTGCTTGCACCGGTGGTGGGCACCACGGGAGTGTCAGCGGTGTTGGTAGTTGGACTTAAAGAGTGCAGCGCTTTATCGGCCTCTCCCTCAGCTAATACATCTTTATGCGTCTCAATCACATTTCCAATTTTATCATAGCTTAAACTATACAGCTCGTCATCTGTTACCTTAGTATTCTCAGTCTCAAATTTATGGAGGGAAATTGCAATATCGCCGTCCGCTCTGCTTGCTACTGCTATTGGATAAGTTGTGTTATTGATCAGAACAGCAGGGTCTGCGCCAACATCCACCATGTGAATTACGTTGTTATTTACAAGATCATTCTTTGATGGGATTTTTTGTAAAAACGTAGGAACCTCTCTAAGCTTTTTTACTAGCTCTCCGGTCCATACTTCTACTAATACTCCCGCCCCTAAACTTCCGACCGGAATTTGGGGCAAAAAGCTCAACGCAAATAGCCCACCGCTCACGGCAACAGGGCTAACGTCTAACACCTGGCCAACCACTCCGCCAATGATCAGGCTTAGCATGATACTGGCAAAAACTGACATTAAAAATTTGATTTTCATTTTGATTTCTGATTTTGATTTCTGATTGATATTGATTAAAGTTTAATTTTATACTCCTCGCGGTACAAGCGGGCATACTCTTCGGGCTGTTCGGCCTTGAAAAGTTCAACAGCTTCAGCTCCTTTTTTCAAAAGATCGCTGAACGTTTTGGTTTCTGCATTATCTGCCGAGTGACTGCTGCCACCTGGCTTAATAACATTCATTGGCTTCGTGGCCGCCATCGTATCAAGTACTTGCTTGGCCGCGTCAAAGTTGGACGCCGCAAAGGCCATAAAATGCTCTTTTTGGGCCGATGAAATCTTACCGGCACTCATCGCCTGATTTATTAGATCATCAATTTTTGCCTGCTTTAACCCATTAAGGGTTGTTTGAGCTGTTTGAAGCTGAAGCTTAAATTCTTCGGCTTTGACATCACTGGCACTTTTAGAACTCATAAGCTCTCCGATTTTGCTCAGAATTTCATTTTCGGTGGCCTGTTCACTTAGGCCAAGTTTAAGGGCAATTAGTTTCATTTCTTTTTGATTTTGATTTTGGGATTGATTTCTTTCAAATAATGGCAAAATTGCAAACGACATTTCCTCCTCCATTGGTTGGTAATTGTCATCGTAGAGTCTTAACGCTTCTGAGTGCCTTCCTATATCTACCAACGAGGCCTCCACAAGTTCCCACTTCGTTATGGTGGGGCGAGTTTGGCCGGGCAATAGAAACTTAGGATCTTCACTCACCTCTATTACGCGAATGCCTATTGAGCACATTCTTATAATATCCTGCTCCACTTTGTTGGCGATTTTTACGGCGAAGTCGTCTTTGGTGTCCAGCGTTGGAACGGCCAGAATATCATCGCCCTTTACCTCAAAATGCTCCCATTTACCAATGGGAAGGGGGTCGCGATCATCAAAATAGCGGCGGTGCATCCATAGGCATATTGGGTTTTGTTTAAACCTTTTAAAGTCACCTCCAGCGGTGAGTACCCTGAAGCCATCCACATTAAGATTAGAGTTTGATAGTCGAAATGGTTTTGCCATGTTTTTTCAAGTATTGAGCTGCAAATAAAACTCATATTTTGCCCTCGCGCAATTCCTATATATATGATAATCATTTATATATGCATTATAATAAGCGCGGCTTATATGGTATTCTGTCCATTTTTATGAACTTGTTTTTTGGGGCATATTTGCACAAACAACAAATATGGGCACAAGACAAAACATGCTGCAGAAGAAAGAATTAGCTAAAATTCTATACTTAAACGGAAACCTTCAGAAGGAAATTTGCGACCGCGTCGACATTACTCCAAAAACGCTCCAAAATTGGATCGAGGACAACAATTGGAAGGAGATGCGAGCCGCTAAAAATATAACCAAACCGGAGCTAGTTAATAAAATCCTCTCCAAAATTGCCGAGCTGATTGAAACCACCTCAGAGGATAATATTGACGGGCTTGGCGATAAGCTGGCTAAGATGGCCAACGCAATCGAAAAACTTGATAAAAAGAGTAATGTGGTGGACGATATTGAGGTTTTTATGCAGTTCAATGCGTGGACTCAGACCCGCATGGCAACTGACCCGGAGCTAACCAACGAGGTCGCCAAAGCAATTAATAAATTTCAGGATCTATACATTTCAGAAAAAATAAGCCATAAGTAAACCTATGAAACCACAAATTTTTGTCAATCAATTCAAGCGCTTTGCGCTGTTAACGGAAGAAAAAACGGGCATCAGCGCAGTTGCAATTTTAGCCCAGGCGGCACTGGAGTCTGGCTGGGGCGAGAAGGCTCCCGGTAATATGTTTTTCGGTATTAAAGATACCGACGGGATTAATGGCAATGAGCAGCTTATACTAACCACTGAGTACTCCCGCAGAGCAGACGATTTCAAAAAAAATAAAATTGTAAGCGTTACGCCGGTAATGATTAAAGGAATCAAATTTTTTAAATACAAGCTATATGCCTACTTCCGTAAGTACGAAACCCCTGAAGAGAGCTTTACCGATCATGCCGAATTTCTAATCAAAAACAGGCGCTATTTCAAAGCCATGCTTGTGGCGGCAGACCCCTACAAATTTACAGATGAGCTTGTAAAGGCCGGCTATGCCACCGGCCAAGGGTATAAGAACTTAATGTACTCCTTAATAAAAACAATTCAACGCTACATGTAATGTCAAATTTAGACGCGGCATATAAAAAGTGGCAGGAGCATTGTAAAAATATCCAAGACAAAACAGCGGTTAATTTTAATGAAACCCCTGGCCAAAAGCAGTCCCGATTAAGCAGGGCCCGAAAGGACTATGCCTTTTTTGTAAGCTATTACTTCCCGCACTTTGCCAATACGCCATCAGCTAAATTTCACATTAAAGCGGCAAATAAAATCCTTACAACTCCCAATCTAAAGGCCGTATTTAAGTGGGCGCGTGGACATGCTAAGTCTACCCACATGGGAGTGATGATTCCTATGTGGCTCAAAATTCAAGAGCCCCGACAAATCAATGTAATGCTGCTGGCCTCAAAATCTGAAGATGCAGCAATCAGGCTACTTGGCGACCTTCAGGCCGAGTTCGGACACAACCAACGTTATATTCACGACTATGGCGTTCAATTCAATCATGGCAGCTGGCAAGATGGAGAGTTTCACACGCAGGATGGCTGCATGTTCATGGCTGTTGGCCGCTCTCAATCTCCCAGAGGTATCAAAGAGCGGGGCAAACGCCCCGACTATATCGTTATTGACGATATTGACGATGACGAATTGGTGGAAAACGAAAAGAGGGTAAGAAAAGCAACCGACTGGTGTATCGAAGCATTAGGCGGCACCATGGATATGTGGCGTGGCCGCTTTATCGTAGTTGGCAACCAAATTGCGAAATTTTGTATTCTATCTAGCATCGCTGAACGCCCTGACGTTTTTGTTACTCAGGTTAACGCGATTGATAAAAATGGCAAGCCAAGCTGGAGCGAAAAATACACCGTTGAGGAAATTCAAAAGGTTCGGGAGTTCATGGGCGAGCGCCGATTTCAAAAGGAGTATATGAATAACCCAGTATCTGAAGGAGCGGTTTTCAAACACGACTGGATTAAGTGGGGTAAAATGCTTTCGCTCAAAAAATACGACCACATGATCGCATATTGCGACCCCTCGTTTAAGGGAACCACAAAAAACGACTACAAGGCTATCAAAGTATGGGGCAAAGTTGGAACGCAGCTTCATCATATCAAAGCATTCGTTCGGCAGGCTTCCGTCAGTTCAATGGTTAAATGGTGGTACGACTTTCATGAGTCGCTGCCTGAAGGAGTTATTTGTGATTACTATATTGAGGCCTCATTTTATCAGGACATCCTCTTAGATGAATTTGAAGCTGAGGGTAAACTTCGCAGCTATCAATTGCCTATCCGCCCCGACAATCGCAAAAAACCCGATAAGTTCCAGCGCATCGAAGCCATTAGCCCACTCTGGGAACGCGGATTTATTACTTATAATATCGACGAACAAAACGACCCCGATATGCTTCGCGGTATTGAGCAAACGCTCGCTATCGAAAAAGGCAGCCGTGTGGCCGATGATGCTCCTGATGCCGACGAAGGGGCTATTTACTTGATTCAAAAGCGTACTCGTATCGAAAACTTTAAACCGGAGCTTGGCCAACGCTCAGCTTCTTATTCAAATTATTAATCATGCTTACAATTGAAGATTTTAACGTCATCATAGACGACATTCAACTCAAGGTGGTTCAGAACTGCGAACCCTCGCTCCGGAGTTCCTCGGAGGCTATGGCTATCGACCAAATGAAGTCGTACCTCAATGGCCGCTTCAATACCGATGCTATTTTCTCAGCTTCAGGGGCGCAGCGAAATCAGGCTATCGTGATGTATCTCGCCGATATCACGCTATACCATCTTTTTGCAAAGCTGCCACAACGCATGGGCATGGAGGTTCGCCAGCTTCGCTACGATGCGGCAACCCGATGGCTCGAACAGGTAGCCGGCGGCAAAATTATGCCTAACCTGCCAGTGGCTGCTACCACAGACGATAACCCTGGCTCAATAATGTACGGAAGTGATTCACCTAATTCATACAACTGGTAATATGGAAAACGAAGCATATTTTAGAGACGCCCTTGCACGTAAAGAGGTGCAATCAATGATAATAGACCTAGCCATTTCAACCAAGCAGCTTACTGCTAAAGATGTGGCTAAATGGAGGCAGGCATGGCAACAAGCCATCAATTACGAAAACCCAAAACGCAACAACTTATTGCTCATCTACGACGATGCAGTAATCGACCTTCACTTGAGCGGGGCCATGAGCAACCGCAAAGCAGAAACAATGGCCATGGGTTTCAAGATCGTTGATAAAAACGGGAAGGAAAAACCAGAACTAACTGAGCTATTCGAGGCTGAGTGGTTCAAGGAGTTCATTGATTTAAGCCTTGATTCGGTTTTTTATGGCCACAGCCTTATTCAATTTGGTAACAGGATCACCGAGCCTAGGCTAGGGTTCACCTCTGTGGAGCTTGTCCCCAGAGAGCACGTTATACCGGAGTTTGGCGTAATTATTCGCGACGCCAGTGATGAGCCTAAAAAGGGCCTGGATTATACGACTAGCCCTCTTGCGGACTGGTGTATATCAGTTGGAAAAAACAAAAACCTTGGGCTACTTCTGAAAATGTGCCCCCAGACAATTTCTAAAAAAAATCAGTTTGCTTTTTGGGATAAGTTTGGCGAGATATTCGGAATGCCCATACGAGTCGGAACTACCAACTCCAGGGACGTCAAAGATAAAAACGAAATCAAGTCCATGTTAGCCAACATGGGTAGCGCGGCATGGGGCTTATTCCCCGAAGGAACCACGCTACAAATCATTGGCAGCTCTCAGGGCGACGCTTTCAACGTATATGACAAGCGTATCGACCGCGCCAACTCCGAAATGTCCAAAGGTATTTTGGGTAATACGATGACGATGGATAATGGAGCTTCCAAATCCCAAGGCGAAGTACACGAGCGTATTCAGGATAATTTGCTTTGGGCCGATAAGGATTTTATACGCGACGTAATCAATAATAAGCTTTTCCCTTTTCTCACTAACATTCACGGATTTCCTTTAGCCGGTTATCGCTTCGACTGGGACGAAAGCATCGAATACACTTCCGAACAGCAGCTTGCTATTGATACCTTCTTGGCTACTTATTGCGATGTCGATCCCGCTTACTTTGCCGAACGCTATAATGCGCCGGTTAAGGGCATGAAACAGGCCCAACAGCAGCAACCACCTTCTAAACAGCATTACGATTTTTTTTGAGTAGCCCCGGTTTGGTTAATCCAATACCAGGGGCGCTGCAAATCAACTTATCGGCTATCTACAATCAAACCTGTCCCGCTTGCGGTGGTCGGGTCGATGAGTCTTTTGCAGTGTCTGAAGATGAATTGCGGCTGCTTTTAAACGCTGTTTCAAAACAGTTGCACGAGGATTTAAACCCTGAGCTAATCAATCAATTGTTATTCGCCTTCACTTCCGGCAAACTCATGGAGGCTCTTAATGCTAATTATTCAGCAACGTCGATGGAGTGGAATAGTCCCGACAATGCTATGCTGTCTTATTTGCGCAATAATATCTTTCAGTTCTCAGCCGCTAAATCGCTCAACCAACAGCTTCAAATGGCAAAGCTCTTAATTGATGATAATGGCAAAGTAAAATCCTACAGCCAATTCAAGAAAGACGTTACCGGCGTCAATATTCTCTTCAATAAAAGGTATATGCTCACCGAGTACAATCACGCTATTGCTACGGCTCAAATGAACTCTAAATGGGTCGATTTTGTCAACGATTCTAAAAATAATGCCTTCCTTGTTTACCGTACCGCGGGCGATGCAAACGTAAGGGATTCGCACGCCGCGCTCGACAATTTTAAGGCGCATATCAACGATCTGTCTTGGAACACTATCTATCCTCCAAACGGTTGGGGGTGTAGGTGCAACGTATTAGCCTCATCCGACTCTTCCGGTGCATTAGCCGGTGATGAAGCGGGGATAAAAATTAAAGGGGTTGTAAAAGACCCCATCTTCCAAAATAATAGCGGCAAATCGCAGATTATATATGACTTAAACAAACACCCGTACTTCTTGAATCCTAATGCGAAGGTTTCGCCATTAATGGCCGAGCGTAACTATGGGCTCAAGAGCATTCAAAAAATCTATGCCAATGCAAATAGGTTCCCTGAACGCATTAAAACTTTAGAAAACGAGGCTGAGCTAAACAAATTTTGGAGTGATCTTTCCACCAAATCAAAATCAACTCCTGAAGGCTCTTTTTCAGCCAAATGCGCCATCACAAATAGACTGGTGCTTTTTGATAATGAATTAAAATTGAAGTTTATATCAAAGTTAAAAAAAGGAGACAACCGGTTAAGGGATATTCCGAATATGATAGATACCGTAAAATCACCAGACGAAATTTGGACTACCCGTTTGCAAAACAAACATGGTAAATCGGATAGTTTACTTACTTTTCATTTGAAATTTTATAGCGATGAGCCTTTAGTGGTTGTATCCGAAACCTTGGATAATAAGGTTATAGTTAAATCTGTTTATTCACCTAAAACTAATATTATTGAAATCAGAAGTGGAATTCTTGAATACAAAAAGTGAAACTAAAAACTTACGCTACACACGGACTTTCAAACCGATGCGATCTCTTTTAGTTTCACTTTCAAAACAGCGCAAAGATAATATCATTTTAAACCAAATTATCGACTCTTTATGAAAATAATTCAAAAAGGCCTGTCCGTCAAGCAAATTGCGGCTAATATCCGCAACCGCATGGCCACTACCATACCGCAGAATATGCGCACCATGGCGCTGGAGCATTTCGATAACAGCTTCCGAAATCAAGGCTTTACCGACTCAGGCTTTCAGCCTTGGAAACCTCGCAAACAAGAAAAACGGGTGGTGTTTCTGGGGCGGCGACAACGTGCTAGCCGTAAAAATGCTGCCGCCAATCGTGCCATACTCATCCGCTCAGGCCGTCTGCGCCGCTCCATCAGGGCTCGCCTCAGTGGCAAGTCAATTATTTTTACCTCCGATGTGGTGTATGCTAAAATTCACAACGAGGGTGGCCAAGCCGGTCGCCGTCTCGCCTCTAAGATACCTCGCCGCCGCT
This sequence comes from Draconibacterium orientale, assembly GCA_020718275.1. Classification (GTDB taxonomy): domain Bacteria; phylum Bacteroidota; class Bacteroidia; order Bacteroidales; family UBA1556; genus UBA6267. The sequence continues at coordinate 29,210 of DYSI01000001.1, read as the reverse complement.
TTGCCGGTCGCTCTGTCATGCTCGAAGCCGAAATCAAACGCATGATCTCCCGTGAACTCAACTCCGCCACCAGATAACCCGTAAAGACGCTTCACAAAGCGTCTCATTAAACTAAATACAATGAGAGCAAAACTACTTACCAACCTAACCGCATACCTCCTCAACTTCACCCCCGATGATGAGGCGGCCCCTATATTCCTGCACGCCGACTTATGGAACAACCAATTAGAGTTTATCGAAGAAGAAATACCTTTCCCAACCCCTGCCGTTTTCCTTGAGCTGCTACCAACCAATTGGTCGCAAAAAAACAACACCACCCAGGAATCGGATATCCGTATCAACTTCCATCTCGTGCACTCAGACCCACTTGCGGCCCTCAAACTTTGCGACCTTCTGCACTTCGCCCTGGCACGCTTCCGATCCGACACCACCGCCCGACCCATCCGCGAGAGCTCCACCCCCGACCACAACCATAGCGAGCTCTGCGACTTCGTAGAGCAGTACCGCATCAAACTCGAAGATACCTCAGCCTCAAAAGAGGCTAAAGAATTATTGTTAAACCTTAAAATTACTAAATCATGAAACGTATTCCAAACACAAACCTCTTTCTCCCTGACACCACCACTCCAGAGGTGATAGACCTTGACCAACTTAAAGCGAGGCTCGCAGAACTGCAAGCCCAAAATTATATGCAAGCTCCAAGCGATGAGGAGCTCATGGCCTTTGCCCGCATGATGCACCCTTACTATTCTGACGCTATGCAACGCCAGATGGAAGTGCAAAGGTTGAGTGATCAGATAACTGAATTGGAGGAGTTGTAGGATGGCGGTAACAATCACCATAAAACCACCCCCTATTGCTCCTGATTTTAGTTTAAGTGCTATTTCGGGGGGCAATTTTCCTGCAGGTACCTATACATTTGGTATATATTCTCATAGTGGACCAGGTGCTGCACTGTATATGTACGATAGTATAGGCGTAGAAAAACAAATTACATTAACTGCAGGACAAGGAGTGCGGTTTACATGGTTAAGCTATGACCCTCTCACAACAAGATTTTATATTTTCCAAAAAACAGCAACTACTTACCAAGATCATGCAGGAGAAGGAAATTATTCTTACGCGGAAGGGGCTAAATTGACTCAATTTCCTATTTATTGCGATATTAAGACTAACTACTTTAATGCCCGTTTAGGCACTTTAAAACAATATGAGCCTTCTGAATTCTTTTTCAATTTACGACCCGACAAGGGAGTTGGAGTGATTGAAATACTTGCAACAACTGAATGTAGCACCTTTAATATTATCAATGCAGTTAGGGATAGTGCAATGGTCAATGGTGAAGATTATATAGCCATGAAACCATACCTCACCTTACTTTCAAATAGCCAATATCAACTATTAACAACTTATTCTCTTTTAATTAATCCAGCTTCTACTGGTAGAATCAACCTGTCAGCCTCTACATTGCTATTTCTTGGAGGAATGTACAGTGTGGGAACATCAGAAATATTCGCATCTTACAGCAATACAACTACCACAATTTTCATCTTTAAACGTGGTGGATGGGGAAGCTCTACAACACTAGCGAAAGTAAATTTCACAGCAGTAGTATTTCCATATTTGCAAATTTATTACCAAAAGAACGGATTTTGTTGGGGGTTTAGTAGTGGAGCTGCGCACGCGTGGAGTTCTGGAACTGCGAAATATTGTTTCTTGCACAATTACTATGAAGGTTTTTCAAAAACGCAAATAGACAGCGTGCAGATTGGGAATGCCATCCAGTTGCCTTCCGTAAATAGTGACCAGCCTACAAGGCAAGTTACTTTTTGCTCAGTTCTTCAATCTTTTGGAAACCCGCCGCACAAGTATTTCAGTGACCTTTCTTTCAATTGTACAAATATAGCCTATCAGATTTTTATTACAGGAAACGGGAACAATCAAATCGGATTTACCAACCACTTTATTGACTGCAGTTTCTTTTTGAATGGTGTTAAAATGTATAGGCCTTTATTTTACATTTATACTTATGCGAGCAATTACGGAAATCCAAAAGTGAAGTTAGGCAATAGTGCCAATTTCACAATAGTGACGGAATCAGGAGTCCCAATTCAAGGAGCTACCCTGAATATCAAAGATAAGAATGGGGTAGTTGTGGCTACCGCTATTTCAGATGTAAATGGAGTAATTGAAACGCTATCAATCTATTGGTTCTGCATAGAACTTTTGGCTCAAACAGTTGGTGGTGTTGAAAATGACAACAATTGTATAAGGATTGATTTCAACCCATTTACAATTGAAGTCTCAAACGACAACTATTTACCAATAAAAATTACTGGTATTCAAGTAAATTCACGCCTAAAACAAGTTATATCCCTAAAGGCTATACCCTCCCCAAAACTCTTCACCCGCATTCTAAACTTCATAGGCATCAAAGCCAATGGCAATCCCATTGCATCTGCAGATATTGAATACAACCAAACACAAGGTCTCACTTCTCCTGAAGGTCTGGCCACTTTCTCCTCTAATAGAAAGCTCGTCACCAACGATGACCTCTCTATTGAAGAGCTGGAGGAAGTAAGCCCGGGCGTTTGGGTGGTTGCTGATAATGTTGACGATTTGGAAATTATAGCACCCTTGGAAGCCCCAATTTATATCAATCAATCCATCAAGGCCTCCATCTCCGACCAGGAGGCCATCAAGGTTAAAATCAACAACGCACAAACCCTTAAAGTTACAATATCATGAACGACATCCGCCGCGGCACCACCGTTGCCCGCACCATAACCCTTACCTCAGCCTCGGGCGAGGCTTTCAACCTTACTGGCTTCACCGCCCAATTGCTCATCCTTAGCAGCATGGAGGCAGCCGAAGCCACCAAGGCCATCACCGGCGCCATCGAACAGCCCGCCACCGGTATTGTGCTCTTCGAGCTTTCCAGTACTGATACCAACCTGCCCCAAGGCCGCTACTACTTCGACCTGGTACTCACCAAGTCCCAGACCGATCCGCTGCCGCCCATCGTGCACAAACCCCTGAAGGGTGAGTTCAAAATTATCGATTAATCGTCTTCCCGATGCCAGGAACTTGATGCAACAAAAAAAAACCCGACAGGAGATCCTGCCGGGGTTTTTTTTGTTATTTCAAAAAGCTATAAGCCTTTATTTTATATACTATTTCCTTTGCCTCTCTTTCATATAGCTTGGCCAGTGTCGGAAGCCCATCCTCAACAGTTTGAGCGGTTCCGCTCTCATCAATGATTCGTGTGTGAACGTTATTTTGAGCGTCCTTATATAGATACATAATTTCGTAGTCATTCGGACCCTGATCGAACAGTGTGGACCGCTATTTTATAACGATTTTTTTTAAAAACTCTTGAATTTGCATTACCTCATCCATCGTGTTTATGGGTAAAACAAAGCCTTCAGGAATCCTAAGCTCCCACCCCTGCTCTAAATGTTCCCACTCCTTACTGTCTTCATTAAGGCTCTGCCCCTCAGTATACTCCAGATATATGCCTTTTGCTACCTCCTTTTTATAAATTTGAAATTTTATGGTATCCTCTATATCCCAAGGTGCATTTCTATCCCCAAACTCATAAGGAATGAACCCCATATTCAGTAGCTGATGTTTGTTTATTTTGCTCATGGTGGTGTATTTTATTTAATTAATTTTAAATCTAAATAGGCTATATATATTATCCAGTAGCCTGCGCTTTATTTTATTTTTGCCTATGTTATAGGTTCTCAGCCGATATTTAAAGTGATGGCCGTTGCTATGGCTAATGTCGGTCACCACAATGAAGGCGTCCGTTGCGAGTATCATTTTGCATACTCTTAGTTTATACAATAGGTGCTGTTTTTTTATCATTTCAATGGGCTTTCAATGTTATTTAAATCTTTATTAAATTGACCGCTCAGGTAGGCTGCCGCAGCTTGTTTGTGCTTCTGAATCTCATCTTGAAAATTATTATATGAGCGCTCCGCGCGTATATTATAGTTGTGCTTTTCGCGATAATGCTTCGCCTCGTATGCCTCGCATCGCTCGTCGAAGTATTGATTGAACCAGCCAAGCACCTTAGGCATATTAATAGACTCGTAAAACTCGCCGTAATAACCGCTCAGCGCTCGGCGCATGATAACTGAGATGTCGGCTAGTGTTAAGTTGTAGTGTGTGTTTACCACCTCATCGGCAATGGCTTCGATGGCGGCCTCAGTGAGCGGCCTTTTTAGATTCAGTAAATCGTTAAGTCGTATAAGCATGTCCATCACTAGCGCCTCAACTTGCGGCTGCGTGCTGGTGCGTATTAGGGCTGCCAGGGTTACGCTTTCTATTTCAATGGCCTGAGCCGGAGAGCCTATACCTTTATAGGCTCGCTCAATTCCCTTGGCCGTAAGCTTGGCGGGCAACACGCTCCCTGAAGCTCTCAGTGACAGTGGATTTTGTGGATTTTCCATTTTTAATTTTCAAATAAATTTGGTTAAATTGGCTATCTATTACCGACGGACTAAAGTTTTGGGTAAGCCATGAGTCGTTCAGCATATACGTTTTGGTAATGAAGGCCTCAAAACCACTAATTAGTGACTCATCGGTAATTTGACCATTGGCGGCCAGTTTAGTTTTGATTTTATTAACGATTGAAACCGTTGATTTTGCATCTTTACCTGTCCAATAGTAGTTGACCCCAAAAAGCTTTTCGTAGACTTCTAAAAATTTAGCTTTGATTCCTGATCTCAAATTTATTTTTTTGGAACTGCTTTTTTTAAGTAGTTCCTTGGCTGTACTAATAATTTCTAAAAGTTCATCATGCGTGTATGAAGATAGGTCTATCCTCTGAGAATTACCCTGCCAGCAGCGCACACAATTGAAACCTTGAGATTGACTAAAGTAGCCTTCCACTACATTAGCTCCGCATTTTACGCACCTCATATTGTATCAGATTTACTAAGTATAAAACTAAAATGTGCGCCTATTCTATCGATGTAAAGTCGGTTAAAAGCCTCTTCAATGGTTAGCCATTCGCCCCGTAGCATTATGCCACGTTCATTACTTTCTACCCAAACGGGCCGATTGTGTATTTGGCTTTCCCACCGTCCGAAGTCGTGAATATATATTTTATACCCATCTCGTTCTAATATTGCCTCTGCGGCGGCAATTCCGATTTCAATTGTTAGTTTTATTTTTTTTAACATGGTATGTAGGTTTGGATAGCGTATTGATAAATGTTTCTTAGCCTAATTATCTGTCGAGTAAGGTTTGTCGTTTCCACTGAAATATAGATGGTTCTGAGGCGGGTGTTCAACTCGAAACCCTGTTTGCGTATCTGGCTGTGAAGCCGGTACCGCTGCTGATTGCTTTTTTCTGTTTTCATTTATTGTGGTTATTAATGATTAAATGGATATCGCGAATTAATGCGAGCTTATCCTTTATTTCAAGAAACTGGTGAAAGGCCACGGCCACCTCTTTTTCGGCGGTAAACGTACAGGCGCTACCGCGCCCGTGATGAAGCTCCATCGAGTCTTGCACTTGATTGATAAGTGAGTCTCTTTCGGCACAGCTCGGCTGGCTATGAAGCCATTCAAGCTGCTCCTGAAGGCTGCTAAGTGAATTACTTTTCATTAGAATAATTTGAGTTGTTTAGGGCTTGGTTTTTGGCTTATGAGATTATTGAGGTAGTCATTATTTTGGTTAATAATTACCATTAGCCTCTGCTCCGTTATAAAGAATTCTTCGCGAGATAGTATCCTAAGAACGTCATCAAAACGACGTCTCTCTATTTCTGTCCAAAAATAATATCTATCAATAATTTTCTTCTTTTTCAATTCAAAAAGAATATTTTGTTGGTTTTTAGAGCGCGCCATAATTGTTATATACTGCTAAAATTAAGCTCAACATACTTATACTCACCATTTGCGTCTTTCTCTGCCACGCGGTGGTACACCTTACTGCTTGGTCTGCGTATTGCCTGCTCAACTAAGCTCATTGCGTCAAGGTAAAGGCCATCCTTTATTTTAGTTTTATACTTCAATAGGCTTAACACTTTACCGGTGTCAAGCTTGCCGCTGGCCGTACTGAAGGCATCCATTATCAGCTCCTTCAAAAAGTCGAGCTTTGCGTCTATATTCTTCTGCAAAAACAAATCAAGCTTCTCCTTTGCGGCCTGTATACCCATATCATCAAATTTGATGGCCTCACTCACCGCATTCTCTATTTTGATTGAGCGGTCAAAATTATACCATGTAAAGTTTCCCTTATAACTTGGCTTTACTTCCTTATCCGCCATATATGCCTCGTACACCTCCGTGCTAATGCTTTTAAACTCTTCTTTGAGCTTAACAAGGCTTTCGCCCATGGCCCTCGACTTTTTTACTATCTGAGCGCTTTTTGCCTCCATCATGCGCTCCAACTTGGTTACTCTACCATACGGTATCCGAACACCCTGTTCGTCAATCCAAAATTCATTACCCGATTTTTGATTCATAATTTCTAATTTAAAAGGTTATTTACTGATGATTTTAAAGGTTGTTTTTTCAACGCCGTTGATGGTTTCCCTCTTTATAACGGTTGACTTTCGCTCAAGCTCTTTCATTTTTTTGAGGTTTTTTAATGCGTCCTGTCGATTGGTTTTGAGGTCTTCCTCAAAACTTTTAATTTTTTTGTCTACTCTTTTTGATTCCATATATATTTGATTTAGTTGGTTCCCCAGTATTTTTGAGCGCCCTCTTTCCATACGGTAAAGTATCCGCCATTGGGGCCTATATATCTTCCCTTCGAGAAGGCCTTATAACCCTCAACCCAAATTTTGAGCGTGGCGTCGAACATCACTTTTTTTGCTATTCTGCCCTCCGGTGTTTTTCCCTCGGCGTGGGAAACGAATATGATTAATTTCTTAGGGTTACTTTCTTTTAGGCGCTTGTATTCCGACCAATTTAATTCACTGTATTGAAGTGAATCTATGACTATTATATCGGGCGATTTTTTTCTTTTCAGCCTTTCCGAAATTTCAGAGACTTCCTCCCTTTCCACCAGCATCACGCGCTTTGCCACTTCTGCCATGCCATGGCGTATAAATGAGGCTTGCATCGTATGTGCCGAACTCTCCTCAAGAGATATGTAAGCCACTTTGCTATACCTAGCCAGGTATTTTACAAGCTGTAGCGTGAAGCTCGTTTTGCCGTTACCTGAATTGCCCCAAACAAACCAAACGCCGCAAGTTTCCGGATTACCAAATGCCTGGTACCATTCTCCGTCAAAATCATACAACTTGTATTTTTTACTCATTAAATTGCTAATACTTATTGCCTTTGCCATACTAGTTTGCCGAATATTGCGTTATATTTCTTGCGCTTTTACCTTTGATTGATCTTAACTTTAGTGCAAGCTTTTTTAGCTCCTCTAAATTGAGCTCATACAAGAGCTTGCCCGCTATTTTGGGGTTAAGGAGGTATGTATTTACGCTCTCCCAGTTATCGGGGCTATAGATGCCCATTTGGTCTAATAGCTTTATTACAACGCTTCGCGCCACGCGAATATCCTTTGGAGAGTCTCTTTGGCTACTCAATGCCGTGAACTCTGCAATAAGGGTGTCAAGTTGCACCTCCGTAAGATCTTTTGTGCTGCTTACTCCATATCTTGCTAATATCACGCCCCGATGTTGATCGGCCCCAAGCTTGACCCAAATGGTCCGTAGCTTTCTTACTTTTTCCCCTTTGGTTTCACTCATAATTTTTACCTTTTGTCCTTTTTCTATCAAATTGTGGAACACCTTTTCTGCAATGGCTCCACTAAAGCCTCCAACTATTTTTCCCCCTGACTTTATTACCAGTTTATTTCCTGCCGGATTATATAAAAACGTTGTATCCATTATGCTTAATTTTGAATTCCTAAAACAACCTTAATAAACTCTTCATTGATCTCCACACCTGTGCGATCAGCCTCTCTTAGAGCGGGAACTAACACATCATGCAGCTCTCCATAGTTGTCGCAGTTCTCTCTTAGAAACCGCTGTAACGGTTTGTCATACTCTCCTATAAAGGCCTTAAAGCTTCTATCTATGGCGGGCAAATATCGTATCCCAAACTTAATGCGGCGGTAGAACTGGGGCATGCCGTCCTTATTTTTCCTGCGAAGCTTCTCAAGGTTCTTAATAAATTGATCCGTTCCACCCATCACAATTCCGCACACTCCGTGCAGGTTGTCATATAGCTCTTTCATGCTTGTGAGCATGGACGATTTCATGTACTCACTTTCGTCGAAATATATTACAGGCTTATATCCTTTTAATTTTATGGACTTAAGGTGCTCCACTATTGCTTCCAACCTCCTCGACTTACTTACCGCGGTGGTTTTTACCTTGAGCGTTTTAATGAGCTTGGTAAGCATATCGTTGATGAAGTCCTGACTCCCAACGGTTACTATATAAAAGTCCTTGGGGTATTGCTTTGCAAACAGATTTGCCGAAAATGTTTTTCCACAGCCGGTTTCGCCAATGATTAAGTTGGTATAGCCGTATGCTCTTGCATCTTCCAGCGTGGCCATCATTCTGATAATCTGGTCGGTTTTCTTAGGACTCCAATAGCTTTTTTCAAGCTCATAGCCACTCAGGCGTGCTAATTGCTCGTAGTATTTATTCTGAATTTCCACTTCTTTATCCCCAACCTTAATGGTTGTGGCCCCGGATCGCATATGCGAAATATAGGAGCTATTAATACCGGTTTGCGCACTTATTTCATTGGCGCTTAACCCATGGAGCCGCATATAGGCCTCCAGCGCCTCTATTACTTCTCGTTTTTTAGAATCATTCATGGTGGTGTGGTTTTTTTTTAGATGTATTTCGAAATATTTACTTTCTCATCGAGGTATTTACTCTCCTCTATTCTTTTGGGCTTTTCAGATTTTGGACTCTTTTGTTGAAGCAATTTTTGCCCCGCTAATGCTAACCTATTGGCCGATTTTCTATCCTTATGCTGGCCTGCGCTGTCGGTAAGTACGAGCTTTGCAAGGGTATTATTGAGCTGTGGATGACTATTAAATAACTCGTTCACGGTCTCGTAGTCGTCCGACATCTTTGCCACAATGTTATTTTCCAGCTGCTTATTAAAGCCTCCCACCAGTACCCTTTGGCGGTGCGACTCCGGGGTGGCCTCTACCAGTGCCATGGGCTGTGTATATTTTTCTTCTAGTAAAATTCTATGAGATCCGTCTTCGCTTATTGCAAGAGCCTTGGAGGTATCATCCGGATCGTATTTTACGGTCCACGCATGGTGTGCAAGCTCCCTTAACTTTGGGTCAAAACTATCGTAATAATATTTTACCCCACCAATCTTAATGATAATACCCGCCGCTGTAAGGTGATGCGTAAAACCATTCGTCTCGCCCATTAGCATTAAATATTCCTCGTTTGTTATGATTCTACGATCTGTCTCCGGCATCTCGCCGTATAGTTCCAGGTATCTTTCTCTTGTTGCCGACCGCTCAATTTCAATTACCCTTGTAAGCTGGGCTCTCACACCATTTTCATCCGGAAATGAGTGTCTAAGCTTATTCAGCATCTCAGCGTTGGGCTGCTTTTTACTTCCAGAGGCTATTCCAAACCCACTCCAATTGGGCATCAACTGGCAGTATTTTTTATTAAGCCTTGCAAAATATGGCTCTATTACTTTCGATTTTGCATTGTGAACTCGGGCCGGAGTATAGTAGTCTGATATGGCCTCATATATGGGCTGGAGCTTCTTTTTCGCATAGTTGTCTGTTTGTATCTGTAAAACCTTGTGGCGGGCGCCAAACAGTTCTTCAGTATGGTTCACGGCATTTCTTAATGCCGCTTTAATTAGCTCAGGTGTTTCATGGGTTCCTATGGCATACCCAATTGGGTATTTGCAACATGGATCCAACACCACCACCATGGTTAACCTATTATGATAAGTGGTCACAGATCCGCCGCTCTTATTTACCTCTGATTTTTGATATAAAAGTTCGGCATCCCATCCGTCCACCGTCCAATAATAAAGCGGATAGGATGGTGCAGACCTCTTAATGAGCATACTTCTATTATTCTTAAAGCTCGTTACTCCATGCCTACCAGTATGCGTTTCCTGCTCCCACTTTATGCGATAATTGCCAACGGTAGTGGAGGTGATTTTAGCCCACTGTATACCCTCCGCAATTATATTATAGATATTCGCTATTTGCTGATTGTCAAAATTCTGGTGCTTACGAAGCAACTGGCGTAAGGCCGCCTCCTGGTCCTTTTCCACCACTTTCGCAGCGTTGCTATTAAGCCATTTGCCGCTAATAAGTGATGCGTAGCCGGTGCTCTTATAATCTTCAGCCTTTTTCTTCAGCCTCCGATAATTGTCGGGTAGGCTATGACCGGTTTCGACCTTAATTTTATTTACGGTGGCGGCGGCGTCGGCCCAAATTCCCGTGGTTGACCCTCCAAGCGCCCTGCGCAACGAGGTGCGCTCATTTACCTGAGCCATGATAGCATTAAGCACCGATGCATTAGCCGTATATTCATTCACCTTTTCCAGCACAAGATATCTGCCATCAGCAAGCTTAAATGAAGAATAAAATTCCCTTGCTTCAATATCCTCCTTTATTTTAGCTAAAAAGATGGAGCTTGCACCGGAGGTTAGGCTTGGAAATGCCCGCAAAATAGCCTCCTTTCGATCACTCTTTTTAATGGATTCCACGTTGATCAGCACCTGTGAGGATCTGCAGCCTCTGTTCAAGGTCTGAAGGTGGCCGGATCTCTTGTCGTTTTTGTATGTATCGTAGCTTAGTCCTGCTTGCAGCCACTCATCGGTGTTAATGCACATTGTATTATTATAGGGTACCGGCATAGTACTTTAATTTTGTTCGTTGATGTAATTCTCAAGCCATTTTTTTATTTCAAGGCCTTTTCCGCGAGTTGGTACTCGCTTTCCGGAGGCTATTTGCGCCACATATACATAGCCGGTTTTATACTTCGCCGCACACACCTGGTAAGGAGTTTTTGGGCCTTTTTTAATCCTTGCTGAAATCGTCTCTTTTTGCATTACTTTTGACTTATAAATTATATGCAAATATAATAGAATTATATCTAATTCGACAAATAAATAGAATTAATTCAATTTTTTTTAATAATGCATCATGGCCATAGCTGATAGACTTAAAATATACATTGATTTTAAACGAATTAATATAGCTGAATTTGAGCGAAGCGTTCAAATGTCTAATGGTAGTTTTAGTAAAAATATAAAGGAAAACAGATCAATTAGTTCAGATAAACTTGAAATAATTCTATCAAAATATCCCGAAATAAATCCACAATGGTTGCTCACAGGTACTGGCAGTATGGTTATAACCGGCGCAGAGCCCAGTATAAAAAGCGCAATAAAATCAGAGCATCATGCACCGCCCAACCCATGCGCAGAGTGCACGGCAAAAGCCGTACGCATAAGTGATCTAGAAAAAACAATATATATTCAAGAAAAACTAATCGAATCTCTCGAGCGAGAAATTAAGTATTTAAAAGGCGAACAAAAAAAACACTAAACTGTACCATATTAACACATCCTACACCAATTTTTTCAAGCAAAACAATCCACACACACATTTTTTTTGAATATTGCTTATTAATACATTGAATAATAAGCAATACGCGGCTATTTATTTTATTAAGATAGTGGTATTATGGGTATCTATATTCATTATTTATGCGCATTTTAATACCTTTTTTTAGAAATATGGGCATGTTTATTGAGTTATTTTTTAGCATATTTTACCCCCCAATCTACCCCCCAATCTACCCCCCAATACATTTTTGCTAAAAAACGAAATGTACATAATTTATTTAATTAGTTAATATTCAATCGTTTACAAAATTGTAATTAGTTTGTTCATTTAAAGGAAAACAAAGGCTGTTTAAACCCAAATAAAAAGGCCATTAAACGCCCAATAATGTAGGAATTTAACGGCCCATAGCCCATTCTTATACTTTACTTCTACTTAATAACCATTCATCCAATAAAAATGATACCTAAATTATACTTAATTATACTTTTGTACATTTGGTTTTTCAAATGATGTTATTAATATATATTGTAACCTATTGGTATTAAGTTCATAACAACATTTTTACACGTTTGTTTTTGCACATTTCATTTTTATGCCCTTACAAGCTGATTTTAAGGCTTCTCGTATTTGAAATTCGTTGTCGAGTGGGCGATAATTTGTTCCTGAAATACCAACTCTGCGTTTTCTTAAGTTTTTGTCTACAGCCAATTCTTTAATAAGCAAACTATGAATATCTTCTACTTTTGAAATCTTCAACGGAATTAAGTAGTCTGGATTTTCGACAATGAAATCTAATGCATCCTTGTGATTCAAAAGCATAATTGCTTCTTCTTTCGTTTTTCCTGCAGCAGTTTCTTTGTCCTTAAGTAGTCTTTCAGTTTCAAGTAACGAATATGTGCTTCCTTCAATCTGAGAAGATTTCCAGCTTAAGTCAATGGCAAGGCGTTCAAGTTCTTTTTTATATTCAGTAACTGATAATTGCGAAATATTTTCAGTGTGTTTTTCTTGTAAGTCAGCTAGTTTTGAAAGATCAGTTTCATTCAGAATTTCAGCTTTGTCTAATAATTCAAAAATATCTAAGTTGAATTCTTCTTTAATCTGTCTTTCGTCAATTTCCTTTTTGTAATAACTATCTAAGTCAATTGAATATAATAGTTCGTAAGACGGTGAAATAAAGTATTTTGTTCCTTTACCTTTTCCTTTCGAGATTATATATTTCTCAGTCAGAAGTTGAGTTAGAATTCGTTTAACAGTCGCATAGCTTATTGAAGTCGCAAATTCTTTGTGAATCTCGCCCGAGGAGCAGTTTGCGTGGTTTTTAATGAAATTAATAATTTCTATTTATCTCGTTTCTAGCATAGTTATATGTTTTAGCTCACAAATATATGAAATACGGCTCAACTCCTACTACAAACGAGCTTTATTTTCTATTATAATGAGCCATAACGCCAGTCCGTCTGATAACCTCTTTTATTATCAATTCTGTTGCAAAATTACCCAGTTAAAGTAGGAATTAAATCCATTCTGCGATGCGCAAATATTTTAGTGTAAAAGGGGGGTAGATTTTTTTAAGCCTCGCCAAATTGCTTCTATTGCAAAACCGGAACCATGCACCGCATCGAAGAATTGCCTCGGGTACGATCGCCTATCTATGCCGAAATAATTGCTCCGCAAACCGCCCGTTTTAAGTAATCTCCAACTACTTTTGCCGACTCACACTGGCTCAGGATTGCTATGCTCTTTTGCTATTGTTTTGGTTGTATTTTGCTATTTTTTAATTAGTTATAACTTTAAATCATTATTTCTTAAGCTGAAAAAAAGACAACACAATAAAAAAGTCACAAACAAGGAAGCCAACTTGGCTTTACCTTACTCCACAACCATAGTTCAAAATCCATAGCAAAATGTCCGTGCAAGGAATTTACTGAATGGAAGGTAGGAGGCTGTGCTGAGCGAGTTTACCTTGAGCTCGTCGAAAGGAAGCATAGTTCAATACTCCCTTCATTCTAGGCTCGGCGAGCCGAATGAAGGCTAGTTATTATGAGCCGGTTTTTCTATTTTTTAAGTCATTAATCATTACGGTGGTTATATTTTTCAACAGTCATACCAATAAATGAAATTGTGTCACCCTCTTCATTTATAAAATAATTAGGTGTCCCGTCCTATAAAAAGTATACACTTTTTGATTAAAAATCCTGTTTTAAATTTACAATAATTAATTTTGTAGTTTTATGAACCGTAATGAATAAAAAATATTATATTTGAACTTTCAAAAAATGTTTAATTTCTTAAGAAGTATCTTATGTCTATAAAATTAAATTATAAATCAGGTCTATTGTACCTGTATTGGCTTATGTCAGGAGCAGACGGAAAAAAGAATTTCCACCCCGACGATCCAGAATGGAAAACCATGAAGAAGATGCGTGAAATTGAAAAGATAACCGATGATGATTTTGATAATTTTATCAATTCAGATCTTGGTTCATCAGATGAGCAGTTAACGAAAGTTTTAGGTATTCTTGAGACATCTTCACATCAGCAAAAAGTTAGAGCCTTGGCTTGGATGGATTTGGTGATGATTGCTGATGGTGATATTCACAACAAAGAGTACGAGTTATATAGTAAAGTCAAAAACAAGTTCGATATTGCCGAAGATGAAGTTAAAAAGGAAAAATTGAAGATTCCTTCGGTTTTTTAAATAAATCCCCTCAAATAAAAAAGGACAGAAATTTATCGTTTCTGTCCTTTTTTTTTAAATGGGAGGTTTATATTTATGGCAATTTGAAGATTCGGTCCCAGCGAATTTTCCCCTTAGTCAAAGATTTATCTTTATCGAGTGAAAGCCAAATAAGGGAAGGAGTTCCCACAATATGATCTTCGGGCACAAATCCCCAAAAGCGTGAGTCGGCAGAGTTTTGTCGATTATCTCCCATCATCCAATAATAATTCATTTTAAAAGTATAATTGTTTAATGCTATTCCGTTTATAAGAATTTGGTTGTCAGTTATTTTAAGCGTGTTTTGTTCGTAAATTTCGATGATTTTTTTGTAAAGGACAATGTTTTTCATGTTTATGGCTACCGTTTGCCCTTTTTGTGGGATTATTATCGGACCGAAATTGTCCTGATTCCATGGGTAGTCAATCGGACTATGTGGAAAAATTGCATTTTGATTATTGGCAGCACCTGCTTTATAAATCACTTTTACCAATTTATTTACTTTAGGACTTTTCTTGATGGTTTGTGCCATAGCATCGGTAAGATTAATCATGGAAATACTGCTCAATTCCTCTGCCGAAAAAAGCGAGTCTGCGGTGGTGAAAGGTAATATTTCATTGAGTAAATAATATCTAGCTTGAGGATATTTGTTGAATTGGGTATAGCCGTCAATGTCATCATTTGACATTCCCATTTTTTGGAGTTCCTTAGGACCAAATTTATTGCCTATGATATAATATTGAAATTCAAGATTTTCTGGTTTTTCTGCTATTTTTCCATTGATATAAACTTCTTGATCAATAATTTTTAGGGTGTCGCCGGCAATGCCAATGCATCTTTTGATATAATTTTCGCGTTTGTCAACTGGTCGAGCCACCACATGGTAGGTTTTCCAGATATTTTTGCGCCCCATACCTTCTTTATATGGTCCATGCATTCCATCATTGAGTTCCATTTCTTCGCTTCGTACGATTTGGTAATAATCCTCATTTTGGCGTTCTAAAACCACAGTGTCGCCACTTGGATAATTAAAAACCACTACGTCATTGTTTTTAATAGTTTTAAATCCAAAATACCGATGATAAGGTAATGTTATCCATTCCACATACGATTTTGCAGTTGCACTTAAAGGCATAGTATGGTGTACAAATGGAAAAGCAATCGGGGTGTTTGGTATTTTGGGCCCATAAGTTAGTTTGCTTACAAAAAGATAATCGCCCACTAATAGCGATTTTTCCATTGAAGGGGTGGGAATGGTGTATGCTTCAAAAACAAAAGTTCGGATGATAGTTGCTGCAAAAACAGCAAAAATAATTGCATCAACCCATTCGCGGGTTTTGGACTTGGTAAAGGGAGGCCGTTGTTCCTTTAGTTGGTATTTTTCGTTTTCACTAAAGCCTAGATAGGGAAGGTATGCAAAGGAGAAAATAGCAGCCAGTGCTTGTTCCCACAATAGATTTTTATTAAAAGTTTTTACAGTTTCCACAAACATTAGAAAAAGCATGAAAATATTGATAAATGGCATAAAGACAAAAATCAACCACCACAAGGGCTTTTCTATTACTTTAAGCCAAATGTAGGCATTATAAAAAGGGATTAACGCATACCATTGGTTAAATCCTGCTTTCTGAAATATTTTCATTAACCCGATAAGTCCGGGGATTGTTAAAATACTTACGACTAAATAAAATGTGTTCATGCTGATTTATTTATAATTAGGGACAAATAAATAATAATTTAGCTTTGAAAATTAATTGATTAGCTTAAGGTTTGTTAAAAGAAAACTTCTTGAAATTCGAACCATCCCCTACGGTTTTGTATCCATTCGGCAGCGATGAGGGCACCTAATGCAAATCCATTTCTATTTTTAGCTTCATGCTGAATCATAATGCGGTCAATACTGTTTTCGTAAACGATGGAATGAGTTCCAGTTACAGGATCAATTCGTTTGGCAGTGATGGATAAATCGTTGGTTTTAGGGTTGTTGCTTAATGTCCAGTTATTTTTGCGATCTAATTCCTTAAGGATATCTTTGGCTAAACTAATGGCGGTTCCACTGGGAGCGTCTAGTTTAGCGGTATGATGTATTTCCTCTATTGTGACCTCGTAATCAGGATAGGCATTCATCAATTTGGCCAATTGCTGGTTTATTTTAAAGAAAATATTGACTCCGATACTAAAATTCGATGACCAGATTAATGAGCTGTCATGGCTATGACATAGATTTTGTAGTCGATCAAATTCATTATACCAGGCTGTAGTTCCAACAACGATAGGGATTTTCCGCTCAAAACAATGGGCAATGTTCTTAATCACGGCCGAAGGAGTGCTAAAATCAATGGCTACATCCACCTGAACTTCTTGCCTATTCAATTGCTCCCAATCTTCTTCGATATCTATGATTAAAGTAATTTCATGGCCACGTTCTTTAGCAAATTTTTCAATGGTTTTGCCCATTTTTCCGTAGCCTAAAAGCCCAATTTTCATCTTTATTTGTTTGTTTATTAGCTTGTTGTTTTCTTAAAATAAGTTCAGTTTATTCTCCATTGCTTTGCAAAATAATGGAGTTGTTACCATATTAAAAGTTTAGCGAAAAACTTAGCCCTGCGGTATTGGTTGAATGCTGTCCATAAGTTGGTTGTAGACTTGGTTTTATATTAAAAGTCAAGTCGTCGCTGATATCATAGGTAAAAAAATGCGCGTCTACGTTAGCATCTAAAACATTTAGCGAATATAAAACTGCTGCAATGATAATGGTCAGATCGCGATCTTTCCAATATAAGTTTTTGATTACTCGTAGATTTTCTGTAGTGTATTGTGGTAGAATATCATCATTAGCGGCATCGTCATCGATTCTACTGATGTATGCATCTCGATATTTAGTATAACCTTTTTGGTTTTGAACAAAGAAATATGAGATGGTTCCAAAGCCCGCATAAATGATTGGGATTTTCCAATATTTGTGATTGTAAGCTTGCCCCAATCCAGGTAAAATTAAGGACATATAGGTTGCTTTCTTGGGAGAATGGAGGTTTTTAAAAACCAAGGAAGAATCTACGATTGGATTGAAATTTTGTTTTGACACCGTATCTCGATTTTGTGCTTTGCCAAATAAAAAGGGGAAAAGCAATAAAATAATCAAAAGATAGGGGCGGATACTTTGCAACATTATTGGTGGCTAGATTTTAGAAGTTGTTCGATTATACTATCAAGTTCATCATCACTTGTAAAATTAAATTCGATACTTCCAGTCCCTTTTGAAGATCTTTTTATGTCGATGTGTTTGCCAAATTGTTTCACTAATTTGGTTTTAAACTGCTCATACTTAAACGGAAGACTCAAAGAGGTTTTGGATTCTTTTTTCACCGATTTATCATGGAGCTTTCTAACTAGGTCTTCAACTTGACGAACCGACAAATTTTTCTTCAGAATGTCTTCGTACACCAAAAGTTGTTCTTGCTCCGATTCGATATTGATGAGTGCGCGAGCATGTCCCATGCTTAATTTATTTTCGCGAAGGCCAATTTGAATATGGTCAGGAAGCTTCAGGAGTCGTAGGAAGTTGATAACGGTAGATTTGTTTTTCCCCATTTTAGCCGATAGCTCTTCCACAGAAATTTGGCAATCGGTAACCAAATGATGGTAACTTAGGGCAATTTCGAGTGGGTTAAGGTCTTGACGTTGAATATTTTCTACCAATGCCATTTCCAAAGACTGCACATTGTCAGCTTCGCGAACATAGGCTGGAATTGATTCAAAGTGCAAAAGTTGAGCGGCTCTAAAGCGTCTTTCGCCGCTGATTAGTTCGTAGCGATCTCTGCTAATTTTGCGAACAGTAATCGGTTGAATTATCCCTAATTTCTTGATTGATTCGGCTAGTTGGTCTAATTTTTCGTAGTCGAATTCTTTTCGAGGCTGATCCTGATTGGCTTTGATCTGATGTAATGGTATTTCGGCAATTCCACCAGTGACGGGTTTCTGTTCAAGCTCGTTGTTGCTTGACGATTTTTGATAATTTGAACTATCCAATAAGGCGTCGAGTCCTCTCCCTAATGCTTTTTTTTGTACACTCATTCTTCGATAATTTTATCTTTATTGGGAATTTTGGTGAGGTCATTTTTTTGCAGAATTTCCTTCGCTAAATTCAAATAGTTGGTGGCTCCTTTACTATCAATATCGTGGGTCATAATCGATTGACCAAAACTAGGTGCCTCACCTAAACGGGTGTTTCGATGTATTATTGTATTGAAAACGATTTGCTCAAAATGCATTCTAACGTCTTGAACTACTTGTTTAGCAAGGCGCAAACGATTGTCGTACATGGTAAGTAGGATTCCTTCAATATCTAAATCATGATTTAGCCTGTCTTGAACTATTCGTATGGTATTCAATAGTTTACCAAGTCCTTCGAGTGCAAAATATTCGCATTGAACGGGTATTATAACGGAGTCGGCCGCAGTTAGAGAGTTGATGGTGATTAGACCTAAGGAAGGCGAGCAATCAATAATGATAAAGTCGTATTCATCTTTTATTTTGTCAACCACTTTACGCATCATCATTTCTCGGTTTGGCAAGTTTATCATTTCTATTTCAGCGCCAACCAAATCGATATGCGCTGGTAGCAAATCTAGACTTGGGGTTTCTGTTTTCAGAACGATATCTTTGGGTTTTACCTCGTCAATAATGCATTCGTAAATGCTTGTTTTAATGTTTTTTGGATCAAAACCAAGTCCCGAAGTGGCATTGGCTTGTGGATCGGCATCAATCAATAAAGTCTTGAACTCTAAGATTGCTAACGCTGAGCTTAGGTTGATGGCGGTGGTTGTTTTTCCAACGCCTCCTTTTTGATTTGCAATTGCAATTACTTTTCCCATATATAATTAAATTGTAAGGCTTTCTCCTATTTCTATAAATATTAAATTTTTTGAGCGGGCTTCAAATTTTGCCTTGGCTATTTGCTTGTCAACAACGATGTAACCAAAAGTGTCGTAATGCATTGCAATAATCTGGTCACATTCAATAAAATCACTGGCGATTATGGACTCCTCTATTCCCATAGTGAAGTTGTCGCCAATTGGAAGTATGGCAAAATCAAGTTTTAAAAGCGAAGGTATCAATTTCATATCCATCATCAAGCCGGTGTCACCACTGAAATAGAAATTTCCTTGTGGAGTTTCTACTAAAAATCCACCGGGATTTCCACCTGATTGGCCGTCGGGCATAACGCTTGAATGTTGGGCGGTGAAATAGCTGATGGTTCCAAAGTCGAATTTCCATTTGCCGCCAATATTCATGGGATGTCCATTGCTAAGTCCTTTTGCGCCAAACCAATTGATAATTTCAAAATTCGAGATTAGTTTGGCATTCGTTCGCCTTGCAATTCTTTCCACATCGGCAATATGATCTTCATGGCCGTGGCTAATAAGAATATAGTCGCACTGGATTTTGTCAATATCAATGTGAGTAGCTAATGGATTTCCCGAAATAAACGGGTCAAATAACAACTGATGACTTGCGAGCTCAATGTGCCAGCATGCGTGTCCATAGTTTGTAATCTTCATCGTTTTGTTGTTTTAAAATTAAAAAAAACTTGCGGAGCCAATAATCAATAAAATAGAATTTTTAGGCGAGCACAAAAATATAAATAAAAAAGCTGCCCAAAAAGCAGCTTTAGCATTTTATTTCAACAAAATCTATTCGTCGTCTTCGTCGGTATCGCTGTAGCGGTCGTACTCTTCGTCAAAGCCTTGATTTACTTGTATATAATCAAGCACTTCGCCAAGGCCAGCTTTGAATTTTCCAAAATCTTCTTTGTAGATAAAAATCTTATGTTTTTCGAAGAAAAACTTGCCGCTTTCTCCGTTAAATCTTTTTTTACTTTCAGTTAGGGTAATATAATACTCACCTGATTTAGTTTCCTTTACATCAAAAAAATAAGTTCGTTTCCCTGCTTTTACTCTCTTGGAAAAAACCTCACTGCCTTCGTTTAAATCACTCATTTTGCTGGGGGTATTGGTGTTTGAATCTTTTATAATTGTTTTGTATTATTGATTTACAAAAATAGGTTTTTTAGTTATACAGTTAGTTCTAAATTTAAAACAATTTAAAACTGGCTTTTTGGTTTACTTCAGTTCAAAATTTTTACCCAGATAAACTTTTCTAACTTGCTCATCAGCAACTAATTCTTCGGCATTTCCTGATTTTAGGATGCTTCCCTCAAAGAGCAGATAAGCCCGGTCGGTAATGCTAAGGGTTTCACGAACATTGTGGTCGGTAATTAGGATTCCTATATTTTTTTCTTTAAGTTTTGCAACCACGGCTTGGATGTCTTCAACGGCAATGGGATCGACGCCGGCAAATGGCTCATCCAATAGAATGAATTTAGGATCAACGGCGAGTGCGCGTGCTATTTCTGTCCTTCGTCGTTCGCCTCCTGAAAGGGAATTTCCAATGTTTTTGCGAATATGGTTTAAGCCAAATTCTTCTAAAAGGATTTCGAGTTTATCGGCTTGTTCTTTTTTGGTCATTTGCGTGTATTGCATCACAGAAAGTACATTATCTTCAACGCTCATCCTTCTGAAAACAGAGGCCTCTTGCGCCAAATATCCTACTCCTAATCGAGCACGTTTGTACATGGGTTCTTTAGTTATTTCTTGCTCATCGAGAAATATTTTGCCACTATTGGGCTTTATTAATCCTACAATCATATAGAAAGAGGT
Source organism: Draconibacterium orientale (assembly GCA_020718275.1). Classification (GTDB taxonomy): domain Bacteria; phylum Bacteroidota; class Bacteroidia; order Bacteroidales; family UBA1556; genus UBA6267. Next base: position 8,216 of record DYSI01000001.1, on the reverse strand, counting down.
GGTTTTTCCAGCGCCGTTTGGACCCAAAAGCCCCACAATTTCACCCTGAGATACTTCAATACTTACATCATTAACAACTTTTCGCTGCTTGTATATTTTTGATAAATTGGTGGCTCGTAGTTTCATAATTGCTGGTTACTGCATTTTGTTTATGCTAAAATTTGAACAGTGATTTTGTGCAAATAGGTATAAATCATTGTGTTAAAAATCGAATTGCATCGATGCCATGATTCCAAATGGACGAACATCGGCTTTGTCGAGATATGATAAACGCCAGGATGCATCAATTCTTATAAATTTAAAAATGTTTTCGATTCCAACTCCCACTTCATAATATGGCTTTACCAAAGGGCTAGTGTTTGTTGGGAAAGTTGAATAATCGCGATTTTGCGGGCTAAGATTTCCAATGAGTACTTTTCCATAAATAACTTCACGCCATTTGAGTTTTCGAATTAATGGAATATGGTTAAAAAATAAACCTTTGAAGTGATGAGTATAATTTCCCATAAAGTATTCATCACTAATAAATTCGTAATAGTTCATCCGATTAAAAGCATAGTCGTCGTAGGAAAAGGTTTCATTGCCTGGATGTACTTCTAAAATAGGATAGGGTAGATTTCCCCAAATTTTTCCCCAGGAGATAATGTATTTTGAATAGCCAATTGTACCTATGTTAAACCATTGGGATACCGATATTTGCAATTTGTGATACGAAAATTGAGAATTCAAAAAATTTGGAATACCATAGGCGTACCATAGGTTTATTTGGGGATAATCACTTCCAAAACTAGTTCTGTTAAACTTGTCTGTTAGAAACATTTCTTTGTAGGCAAAATGGGTCTTAAGTTCTATCTCGCTTGTTAATAGGCTTTTATATAGGGTCGGTGGGTTCGTAGATCCATTTTTAAAAATCTCAAACTGTTGGTCTTGAAGTGGATAGACTTGTCGCTTTGTAAAGGTTAGGGTGTTGCTGAATCCATTAAAATACTCATATTCAAATGCAGCCTTGTACTGTTCAACCATGCTAAGGCTATTATTGGGTGAGCTTCTGAAAATACTGCTTACGATATTGTCTTGCTGAAGCGCTCTTACGCTCTCCCCTAATTGTTCCATATCTTTTTTATAACTCACCTCAATGGTGCGTCTTGGATCATTGTCAATCATAAATAATCCAGCAAGATTGTATTTGAAAGTTTGGTCTAAAGTTCCATAAGCTAAATGTCCTGATAATCTGTATTTATCGTTCCATTGATTGCTAGTTCGACCTCCAATTCTAAACCGATGACCTTCAACAGCATTGAAACTATAGGTTGTAAAATAGGGACCTAAGTCAATTAATTTGGTGTTGTAATAACCTGTTGCAACCATGGCAATTAGATCGTAAATATTTTTGAAAGCAGGAAGGTCTACAATGGTATCTACCATTTCATAAATGGTAGCCTCTTCTTTACTAAGTTCTTCAAAACGGGTTGTATCCCAAAATTCATCGTTTTTTTGTATTGATTTCTCATCCATTAATACCGCAACCTTGGTGGAGTAATTTTCATCAGGTCGTGCTTGCTTGATTTTTACATCTTTGTAAAGCGTTGTTTTGTGGCCATAAAAGCCTGTAACTTGCTTACTTCGCTCTACTACATTAAAATCTATTATTATATTGTCACGCGAGAGAAACCACTGGTTACTATCCACTTTCTCAAACTGCTGATCGATGGAAAGCGCATCTACAAAGTTTAAATTTACTTTGTCAATTCTCATATTGATATCCTTGATTGCAAAGGAAGTATCGGCAACCCACATTTCGCCAGTAAAAACTGGTTCTTGTATTCGCTTGGGTTTGAACATGATTTGATAACACCAGCTCCCATCCCGAAAGGCACTATCTACCAGATAATAGCGGTAGCTCCGCAGCCCGAAGTCGGCAATGGGGCTAACAAAGTTGACATTAAACAGCGAGAAGTAATTATCATAAATATTGATATTTTGGTACATATTACCCATATATTGCGAAACACTGGTGTTGTTAATACCAGATACCCTCGAAGCTAAAATTAGCTCTTTTGTTGCCATGGGTTTCTTCCGAAAGTAGTATTCTGAAAGCGTTTCGCTAATCATTAGTGGTAAATAAGACTTACCATTGATGGTGCTAGTATCGATATTTTCAAAAATGAATTCAAAGGGTTTGAGTGTTCTGCGGTTTTTGAATTTTTCGGTAATGTTATTGGCGTCAATTTGAACTTTATTATACACTTTACACTCATAAGCATCCAATTGGTATAGATCATTTAGCGCTTTGTTGGCTATGATTTTTCGAAGAATTGGATGAGCAGGATTTTCCGTTGGTCGGATCGTTACCTCCGATAATTCTATCTTAGATTGTTGCAGTTTAATAATGAGTTCTTGGTAAGCTTTGCTTTTAATTTTTATTTTAACTGGCTGATATCCAATATAACTTATGAGAAGGCTATCGACCTTTTTATCAGTAGTTAACGAAAAACTTCCATCAAAGCTTGAGGTGGTTCCTAGGGTTGTTCCAATTAATTGAATATTGACGAAGGGGAGCGGTTCTGTCCTTATGGAGTCAATTACAATACCTTTAATTTTGGTAAATTGTGCAAAAGATGATTCGCTCAAGGTCAAATTTACGATGAGTATGAGGAATGCTAATATGAAGTTGTTTTTGGTCAATTTGCTTTACAATTTATAGATTTGTTGATCTTTATGAAATAGGTGCTTAATGCTTTCAATAGGGATTTCAATTTGTATTGCGCCAAGTGAGTATGGCCCGATTTCGTAAGGTTGATATATGAGCTTTAATTTTTTGGTTTGAAAAAGAATATTATTTGCAAAGGTAAATGAAGAGTCGGAAATCAGAAAACCATTTTCTTCAATATCTGCACTGAGTGGAATGCTGTATTTGATTTTGAGTGTTTCCAAAACTACATTTCTAAATAATTCTTGTTTGTCAATCGGAATCAGATCATATATTTCAATTTTTTGACCTGTTTTTGGGTTGAAATTCAGGGCTGTAATATTTGAATTTCCATGTGCTCCGCCCGAAAAGTAATAGTTATCCATCACAATACTGATACATTGCCGATCGTTACGAACAACTTCTCCGCTTAGCCAATATTCATATGGGAGCGAGCTTTTAATTTGCAAATTCTCGTTTAAAGCATGTACTTCCTGATACAGCTCTTCCATTTTTTGATGAATTAAGGTTTCCAATTTGTCCAAATTACTGTCATCATCGAAAACTGTTTTTTGAATGGTTTTATTGATGAGTATTGCCCCCGTACTGGTGTCCGTCGAAAAAGGGATTCGGAAATGATAGGTTAGGAAATCGTTATAGGAATCTGGATTGCTAAGTTCAAGAAATTTAAAATTAAGGCTATCAGGGGTGTTAATTTCCTGGGGTTGGCTTTGGTTTTGGTTGCATGACACCAACGAAGCAAAGAGTCCTAAGGATATGATTAGCCAAATTATATTGATTGTTTTTCTAGCCATTGTTGAATAGTTAAATAGGCAAATTGTCGTACATTTTTTGAGGAAAGCACTAGATCATGCATTCCATTTTTAATTTCAATAGTGGTAACGTTACTACCAATCACTTTAGCGTATTTTTTAATATGCTCGACATCTAAAACACAATCCGAATTAGGAACTTCATCGCTCCATTTCATTCCTTTGTATGACTTATCTGCATGTAAAACTAGAACCGGACAGCTAATGTTTAAGCCTTTTTGAAGTTCTTTTTGAGCGATATAAATGGCTCTAATCCAGCCTAAATAGGCAGGGAAATTCTCTATAGGTTTCCATTTGGTGTTGAAATTCCATTCGCCTTTGTAATCCTTATGAAGACTCATGGGATAATGTGGAGGTAAAGGACTCATTTTTAAATAGGGAAAATATTTTCCAATGAAGCTAACGAAAGGCGCCATAGTTTTAACGACACGTGGAACGTTCAAATCGAAAAATGGACTGTTTAGAATTAATCCATCAATATTTTTGTGGTGATGTGCATATAAACTGCTGGTTAAGCCCCCAGTACTATGTCCAACCAAAACTATTTTTTCATTTCCGTTCTTCCTAATTTCATTAATCGCAAAGTCAATTTCGGTAAAATATTCATGGATGTTATTGATAAAATTAGGGTGTTTAAAATTCTGTAAACTACGTCCGTATTTTCTCAAATCAACTGCATAGAAATTAAAGCCCCAAGTATTGAAATGGTCTGCCATTTCTGTTTGAAAAAAATAGTCGATAAATCCATGAATGTATAGAACTGCTTTAGTGGCTTTTAGAGTCGAATTTCTGAATATCAATGTGGCGTTTTGATCTCCATCAGCGTCTTTAGGCAGCTCAAAGGATATGAATTCAAATCCGTTTCCTAGTATGTCAATTTTGCTTTGCATAGTTTGGTTAGATTATTTTTTGAGAAAAGTATTTAATCTTTTAGCCTGTTCATCAGCTTGTGTTTTTAATACATTTAGATAGTCAAGCCTGGTTTTTAGCGCACCTGCATTTGTTAAGGCTGAACATTTTGATTTTCCATTCTTAAGCACAAAATCTAGGCTAAGATACTGCTGATAAGTCTGGATATGGCAATTTATTTTGTTAAAAGCACTTATAATATGGTTTAATTCGCTTTTTGACTTGAGTAGGGCTTCATCTTTTGGTTTAGATTTTAATTTCAGAGTCAAATCCCGTTCAGCTTCTTTGGCTCGTTCATATTGACCGGTAATGGTATTGATAATACTGGCTTCAGTAGGGTTCAATATGGGAGATAATTGGAAATAAAATAATCCATCCAACTTAACCTGGTAATCGCCAAACTCACCTTTCCGCTGAAGCAAATTATCGCCATCAATATATCTATACAAGAAATAATTATTGTTAAATATCTGTTTTTCAATATATTTACTAATTACGTTCTTTGTATCATCGAGTAGGCTATTTTTCTGTTTTGAAACCGATTCAGTTGGATTTTTTAAGGTTTTATAGCTTAAGTATTCTGGATTTTTGGTTGTTATTCCATGGTCAGTATTATGCATAAGTATACCTTGTTCATATTCAATCTCGCTTAAATTCCCATTTTTCTCTACAGCATAGGAGCCGTGTAAAAAGCCTTCAGAATTCATGCTGATTTTGATTATTTGGTTCAGACTATCGATAATGATAATCGAATCAACCAAAATACCTTTTTTCCAGTGTAGGGTAATATCAATGTCTTCAATGATTTCTGGAACTCCATTTTTAAGTCTTCCTTGTTCAGTGGTAATTTTGTATTTACTGATTTTACTTGTGTATTTCCATCGTCCTTCTGGAAGTCCATCCTTGTAGTTTGAAGTTAATTGAACCTCATAATAATAGAAATAACCTTTTTGGTCTTTTTCGTAGTCTTTGGAAGTCAAGGCATAAACCCATTTGCCATCCTTTAATCCATGATTATAATTTCCAGAAATTCCGTGGCTATATCGCCATGTGTCCGTTTTCTCTCTGGCCGAATATCGAAACGAACCATGCTTCACTTTCTTTTGATCAGCATTATCGTAGTATGAATATGAAGCACTTCCTTTTATCTTGATGCCGTTGTAAAAGTCACCATTATACCTTTCTGTCTTTTGCGAGAACGACAAATATTGAATACATAGGAGCATTAAAACTAAGATAAATTTCATTCTCAACGGTTTTTGGATAAAGGGGATTAGTTTAAAACAGCAATTAATATTAGATTAGTAGTTGAAAAAGCAGCCGTGAATTATGAATTAGAATAACCAAAACGCCGAAGTTGTTGTTCGTTTTCTCTCCAATCTTTACTAACTTTAACGGTTAAATCAAGATAGATATGTTTGTTGGTAAATTCTTCAATGCGTTTCCGCGCCATGGTTCCTAATTGCTTGATTGCTTGTCCACCCTTTCCAATGATTATCATTTTTTGGGTTTCCCGTAAAACATATATAGTTGCTTGAATATCAATTCTTTTTGATTCTTCCTTATAGGCTTCCACAACGACTTCTGTTGAGTATGGAATTTCCTTTTCGTATTGAATTAAGATTTGTTCTCTGATAAATTCACTTACAAAAAAGCGCATGGTTTTATCGGTTAATTGATCTTTTGGGTAATATTCAGGACTCTCTGGTAGACTGTTTAATATCTCCCCTAAAACACTATCAATATTAAATTTGTGAAGTGCAGAAACAGGAATTACAATCGAATGCGGAATTCGATTTTTCCAATACTCGATTTTTTGTTCCACTTCGGCCTGTGCCGATAGATCAATTTTATTGATTACCACGATTATTTTGGCACCAGAACTAATGATACGATTCAAAATTTCCGGATGCAAATCAGCACCGTTTATTTCGGTAACATATAAGAAGATATCTGCATCTTCAATGGCTGAATCCACAAAGCCCATCATGGCCTCATGTAATTTATAGCTTGGATCAATTATAATGCCTGGGGTATCCGAAAAAACAATCTGAAAATTATCCCCATTGACCAATCCCATGATTCTATGCCTTGTGGTCTGCACTTTAGAATTCGTAATACTTAAATTCTCGCCAACAATCACGTTCATTAGCGTTGATTTACCTACATTTGGTAATCCTAAAATATTTACAAATCCGGCTTTATGTTTCTGTTCACTCATAATTCTCTAAACGTTTATGCAAAATAAATAAATTTTTAGGACTTTATTGTTGGCAATTCATAAATATAACTAGCTAAAAACTAGATTTATAGTTATTTGTCATTTGAAATAGTAGTTTTCAGGTGGAGATAAAGCACCCTAAATCTCATCATAAACATGATGGAGGCTACCCCTAATCCAATTACAAAGGCGATCCAAATTCCGATAATTCCAAAATTAAAAACAAATCCCAATAAATAGCCAATTGGTAGATTTATCAAAATGTAAGCAATAAATGCATATTTCATAGCATGATTTACATCCCCCAAGCCCCTAAGTATACTTAGCATAACTACTTGTAATCCATCAAATAGCTGAAAAATGGCAGCAATAATGAGTAAAGAAGATGTAAATCGAATTACTTCGGGGTCATTAGAATAGAAATGTGGAATTGCATTTCGAAAAATGATAAAGGTTAAAGCCGAAATCCCCATAAAAGTTAAAACAATATGTATTGATGCCTTGGCAGCCATTAGTAAACCACCAAAGTCACGATCGCTAAATTGGTGGGCAACGCGAATGGTGGTCGCTGAGCCAATACCAACTGCAATCATAAAGGTAAAACTGGCAAGGCTTAATGCTATTTGATGCGAAGCAAGAGCAGTCACACTAACCCAGCCAGCCATAATAGCACTTAGTCCAAAAGCCAAAACTTCAAGTAGCATTTGCATTGAAATGGGTGCCCCTAACACAAATAATTTTTTTAGGTATACCTTATTAATATAGTTTAAGCTGATTTTGTGCATATAAATTGAAAAATATGGTTTTCTATAAACGATTAATAGAAAAGAGATTGCCATAACAACTCTTGAAATTAAGGTCGCAATACCTGCGCCGATAATACCCAATTGGGGAGCCCCAAATTTCCCATAAATAAGTAGGTAGTTTAAAACAATATTAACCAAATTTCCTAAAACAGTTACATACATTGCATTTTTTGTATTACCAACCCCTTCAGTAAACTGTTTAAAAGTCATGAAGATCATCAAAGGGAATATTGACAAAATCAAAAGATAATAATACGGTTTAGAAAGTGCCACCACGACTTCATTCTGTCCCATCTTATTAAAGAATAGACTTGCTATCACGAGTAGGAAAGCAATTAATATGGTAAATATTAAGTTAAGCAAAAACGAGTTTGAAATAAGCCGACTGATAACTATACTATCTTTTTCGGCGAAAACATGGCCAATAGCAGGGGTTAATCCCAAAGCGAAGCCCATTGAAACAATAAGTCCTATTATAAAGATGGAGTTTGCGAATGCAACAGCGGCTAATTCAACAGTTCCAACATTACCAATCATCATAATATCGACTTGTTGAACCAAAGCTTGGCCAATCTGAGACAATATTAGGGGCAAAGCTAGTGTTAAATTACGCTTATAGTAGGGTAAATAGGTAGTCATGTATAAAAATATAGGACTGCAAATTAACAAATAATTACTATATGGCAATCAATTTGTCCTGTTTAATGCGCAAAAAAGTGGGGATAAACTAGACTAATGAGGAGAATGCGGGTGAAATA
>DYSI01000080.1 GCA_020718275.1 Draconibacterium orientale | reverse complement strand
ACGACAAAGTTATATAATTATTTTATTTAACTTTGTCTCCTACTTTAATTTAAAAGGACTTCGTTACTAGCTGTTTAAAGGAATTGTGCTTTCCTTTTCAAAATTATATAGCATAGAATAAGTTATAAATGTATTTTTGCGCTTTAATCAACATATAAATATGGCAAACATTTTACACTTACAACAATTTGCTACTCAAGTGCGCCGCGATATACTCCGGATGGTTCACGCAGTAAATTCAGGACACCCCGGTGGCTCCCTTGGAGCTGCGGATTTTGTAACCGCTTTATATCAGCATATTATGTCCTATAAAAATTCCACTTTTGAGATGAAAGGAAAAAATGAAGACGTGTTTTATCTTTCCAACGGGCATGTTTCTCCACTTTTTTATAGTGTTTTAGCACGAAGTGGTTTTTTTGAAATTAGTGAATTAAAAACTTTTAGGAAAATTAACTCAAGGCTTCAGGGACATCCAACCACTGCCGAAGGACTTCCTGGAATAAGAATCTCATCAGGGTCTTTGGGACAAGGTTTGTCTGTGGCTATCGGTCATGCTCAGGCAAAAAAACTTGATAATGATAATCACCTTGTGTATACTTTACATGGAGATGGAGAGCTAGATGAGGGTCAAATTTGGGAAGCAGCTTTATATGCTGGGGCAAAAAAAGTTGATAATTTAATTGCCACAGTTGACTATAATAAGCAACAAATTGATGGATCTATTGCTGAGGTTATGGATTTAGGAGACTTAGCAGCTAAGTGGAAGGCTTTCGGTTGGCTAGTTTTTGAAATGAATGGCAATGATATGTCATCAATAATAGATACCATGGAGACCGCAAAATTTAATACTGGCAAAGGTATGCCGATTGTGGTTTTAATGCATACTCAGATGGGAGCAGGGGTCGACTTCATGGTTGGAACTCATCATTGGCATGGAATGGCTCCAAACGACGCACAGTTGGAAAGAGCATTAAATCAACTTCCCGAAACCTTTGGTGATTATTAATTTTAAAACGAGATTTTTTACACATGAAAACATATACTTATACTGAACTTAAAGATACTCGATCTGGATTTGGCGAAGGATTAGCTGAAGCCGGAAAACGAAATAAAGAGGTTGTTGCATTGTGTGCTGACTTAATTGGATCTTTAAAAATGGAAGCTTTCAAAAAGGATTTTCCAGATAGATTTTTTCAAGTAGGCATCGCTGAAGCTAATATGATGGGCATGGCCGCGGGTATGGCTACTGCTGGTAAAATCCCTTTTACGGGAACTTTTGCTAACTTCTCAACGGCTAGAGTTTTAGATCAAATTAGGCAATCTATTGCCTATTCCAATAAAAATGTAAAAATATGTGCTTCACATGCTGGTCTTACGCTTGGTGAAGACGGTGCAACACATCAAACCATGGAGGATATTTCAATGATGAAAAATTTGCCCAATATGGTAGTAATCAATCCTTGCGATTTTAACCAAACTAAAGCGGCTACGCTGGCGATTTTGGATTATCAGGGACCTGTATATTTACGGTTTGGGAGACCAAAAGTGCCAGTTTTTACACCCGAAAATCAAACTTTCGAAATAGGAAAGGCTGTACTGTTAAATGAAGGCCAGGATGTTAGCATCTTTGCTACTGGTCACTTAGTTTGGAAAGCCATTGAAGCTGGTGTTATTTTAGCTCAACAAGGCATCGATGCTGAGATTATTAATATCCACACCATTAAACCATTAGACAAAGAAGCGGTCTTATCCTCTGTTGCCAAGACAAAATGTGTTGTGACCGCTGAGGAACATCTTCGAAATGGTGGATTGGGTGATAGCATAGCCCAAATTCTAGGATTAAATTATCCTGCCCCAATGGAGATGGTTGCCGTGGATGATCGATTTGGCGAAAGCGGAACCCCCGAGGAGCTTTTATCTAAATACGGTCTCGATACTCAGGATATTGTGGAAGCTGTTCTACGCGTTATTAAAAGAAAATAACACTTTTGTTTCGGGCTCTTTAAATATCTTTTATGCCCATTTATTCTGATAATGATATACTTGACTTATGCCGCAGTTCACATACGCGTGAACGCGGCTTTCGTATTTTGTTAAGTCAATATCGAGAACGGATTTATTGGCATATTCGTCGAATTCTTTATGACCACGAAGAAGCCAATGACGTAACTCAAGAGGTGTTTGTCAAGGTATGGAAGTATCTCGATGATTTTCGAGGTGACTCAAAACTGTTTTCTTGGATTTATAGAATTGCCACTAACGAAAGCTTGAATCACCTCAAGAAACTTCAACGTAAAAATAATATTCCCTATGATCAGGTGGCTTTTTTGCTCGAGTCAAGGATTGACAATACCCAAATCGATGGCGATGAAATTGAAAGAAAATTACATAAGGCTGTCTTGCAATTGCCCGAAAAACAAAGATTAGTTTTTAATATGAAATATTTTGACGATTTGAAATATCGTGAAATAGCTGAAATACTGGATATTACGGAAGGCTCACTAAAAGCATCATTTCACTATGCAGTAAAGAAAGTTGAAGATTATCTTGCCGGCGATTAAACCTTTTAAAGCAAATAACATCTTAAGTTAGATTTATGAAATATTCCAATAACAAATCCGATATGGAAAGCGATTTAAGCAATTTTCCTAAGCTCTATCAGCTTAAAGGAGTAAATACTTTTACTACTCCTAATTCGTATTTTGACCAATTGGAATCAGATGTCCTGAATAAACTCGCAAACAATCGTACTACGATAAAAACAAATTTGTGGAGGAAATATGCATTTTATGTAGCTGCTGCCTCTATCGTAGCGGTTGTTTCAGTACTCGGATTTTATCTTTTCGATTCTAAGCAACACCAAAATGAGCTTATTAGCTCAAATACTGAACAAAACCATTCTAAGCCTAAGTTGATTGATAATTCAACGGCTAACTATCAGGAGAAATTAAAAACTGAATCATCACCTAATGCCGACCAAATTAAAAATGAAGATAGTATTTTAAATTTTAAATCTCATAGTCTTGTTCTTAGCAATCGTAATGCTATTGAAATGAGTAAGATACAAATAATAAATGAAAAATATACAACCGTTGATCTAAAAGAAGTCTTGACGCCGCCGTTTAATAAAACAAGTCGTAACAGCAACGAGCAAAACGCGATAGTTGCAAATAATGTGAACGTTCTCAGTTCAAACACTAATTTCATTGATCAGCATATTGGGGCATATCCTAGTCTTGCTAAACCAAACGAAAGTAGCAAAAATAGATTTTTACCTACTGATACCTGCGTAAATGATTATTTTAGCTACCAATTAAAGCTTTCGGAATCAGAACTGAAAACCTATAAGTATGTTTGGAATAATTTGCAAGGAGGCAATAGCTTTTCTATTCATAGGTCAGGGAAGTATATTTTACAATACTTTCTTGAAGACCGTCTGATTGGAACGGATACAATGCTGGTTAGCATAGTTTCAAAACCGAAACCCGTTTTGAAAGATCACTACGAAATTTGCAGTCACGAATCATTACTCTTGTCCTCAAAGACCAATAATCCTAACTATCAATATCGTTGGTCTTTGAGCACTTCTACAAAATCAGAAATTCTTCTTTCCGATTTAGAAGTAGGGAACTATAAGCTAATACTTGATGTTTTTTCTTGTGTTGATACAGTTTCTGTACAAACTTTTATAAGTGTAAATGATTGCAAACTTAAAATACCTAACGTGATTACTCCAAATGGCGATGGATTTAACGATGCTTTTACTATTCAAGGGATAGAAAATTATCCTTTAAGTTCACTGACTATTTTAGATCGAAATGGTAAGATTTTATATAATACACTGGATTATCAAAACGACTGGAAAGCCGATAATTTGCCAGCAGGGACTTATTTTTACTCCTTAAAACTAAATGATTCTAAGCAAACTGAAAAGGGTGGGATTTTGACTATCATACGCTAAATGAGATTATCTTTGTGCGGATTTCTAAACAGAATATTTAACGTAATAACTATATTTTTCAATGATAAATCAATCTATGAATATATATTGAAGCGACTAAGATTCTGAAGTGGTCACTAAAAATCATGATTGAAGTACAAGTATAATTTGAAATCTAAGAATTGAATACTATCTGGCATTATTTCCTTACTAATCTTCATCAAACAAGCTTGATCGAAACCGTGGCGGTGTTCTTTGGGATAGTGAGCGTTTGGTATGCTAAAAAAAACCATGTGTTAGTTTTTCCAACAGGAATCATAAGTGTAGCAACGTATGTGTTTATCTGTTTTCAATTTGGTCTATATGCAGATATGGGAATCAATGCATTTTACTTTATAATGAGCGTCTTTGGTTGGTATAATTGGACTCACAAGAATGGTAATGTGACAGAGCGATTGATTAGTTATACAAATGCTTTTCAAAAGGTTTATCTCATTTTATCAGGTATTGCTTTTTTCGTTATTTTACAATATGTCCTAATGAATTATACTGATAGCAACGTTCCAACGCTAGATGCACTAGCCACCTCGATTTTCCTGCTTGCAATGTGGCTAATGGCGCTCAAAAAAATTGAGCATTGGATTTTGTGGATAATTGGTGATGCAATTGCAATCCCCTTGTTTGCATCCAAGACATTAATTCTAAGTGCTTTTCAATATTTTATATTTTTTATTCTCGCAATTTTAGGCTATTTTTCATGGAAAGTCATATTTCAAAAACAGCAAGCTACCCCAGAATTGCGGTAATAGGACCAGAATCCAGTGGCAAAACAACTTTGTCAATTGCTTTATCCAGAAAACTACAATTACCTTTAGTTGGAGAATTTGCTAGGGACTATTTCTCCACAAGAGATTATCTTGAGTGTAATCTATCCGACCTAGTTGAAATAGCAAAAAAACAATATGCGCAAGCTCACCAAAAACCGTTTCACCCCCTGATTTCCGATACAGAAATGATAACATTGCTGATATGGGCAAGAGACAAGTATAAATTTATTCCGAATGAAATCAAAATGCTGTCAGATATTCAGTTTTTTGACTTATATTTACTTTGTTACCCCGACATGCCTTGGGAGTTAGATCCACTTAGAACGGATGCACATCGACGAATTGAAATTTTTGAATTATATCAGCAAAATTTAATTCAAAATAGAAAAGCTTTTATCGTTCTTAAAGGGAGTTTAGATACCCGTATACAACAAGTTATAAATTTTTTAGCTTAATTTGAGAGGCGTAATTTTATCGTAAGGTGAAACGAGGTTTGCTTTAATTAAAAAGTTTTTTTAAATGAATTTGTTTTTTTGGTATTTCTAATTTTTTTATCGCTTGATAATTCTTTTAA
>DYSI01000033.1 GCA_020718275.1 Draconibacterium orientale | reverse complement strand
AGATATTTGGGACAACGGGGCTATCAAATACCCATCATGTAAAAGGAAAGCTCACCAGAAACGGAGTAACAATTGATACAATAATTCCTTATAATGCCCCACCCTTTGATACTACTATTGTTGAGATTAGGTATTAGTTTTAAATCAAAATATTATGAAAAAGATAGCGATATATAAATCCTCCTCCTCAAAAGCATCCTTTAGGATTGAGGCAAAATTTGGAGGAGGAGGATTTGAAAGTTTGTGAAAGAGTGAGAAATTAATCCCTTTCAGGGCCAAGGCAAAGTAATTTGAAGGATATTTAAGTTCATGCGCTTGTTGAATTAGTTATTGCAACAAAGGATTTGTAGCGCTAATATTTTTGCGTAAGCAATTTTCTAAATCCTCAAATGTTATATCATAACCTTCTTTTAATAAAGAACTTACGAATGAAGAATGCGTTCTACCTTGTCGATAGTCTGGCTCCTTTTTGGGATGTTTTAGTAGTCGAGCAATCCAGTCAATGTCTTCGGAAAGGTTGAGCACTGCATGGTAAAACATAAAATTAGGGCTTCGATAAATGGAGGATCCTAAAATCTTTTTGTCGCCAATGGATAAATCCGAAATGCCTTTAGACTGTAAATATTGAACCCCAAACTGACTTAGACAATCGATAATCAATTGATTTGCAAATTGAAAGTAATGGCTTGGATGCTTAGTTCCCTGAAGCGGCATTTTGATAGCGATTACCATCATCTTGGGACTAAGTAATACCGCTTCGCCGCCAGAGGGGCGCTGGATTATTTTAATGTTGAGGGCTTCTGCTTCAGTTTCGATAACCGATTGACTGGCAAGATTTGATTTGCCAAGGACAATGTAGAAGCGATCGGGCTGAAAAATGGAAAATCCCCAATTTTCGGGCGATTGTAACAATTCGTGGTCAGGCAATGAATAAGGAGATAAAAGCATTTTAGGGATAAATCAAAATGATTAGTAGGGTTGAAAAAAAAGGTTTAGCGAAGCTTAAAAATGCTCGTTAAACCTTAATTTTCATTTATTTACAGTGCTAAATATAAATAATACGATTTAATAATTACTTTCTTTAATTTCGAAATACGATTGAGGATGTAGGCAGGCAGGGCAGGTGTTTGGGGCTTTTTTGCCTTCATGGATGTATCCGCAATTTCTACATTTCCAATAGATTTTGTCGCCTTTTTCAAAAACATGACCAGCTTCGAGATTGTCATAGAGTTTTCTAAAGCGTTTTTCGTGGGCTTCTTCCACTTTAGCAATCATTTTAAAGGCAATGGCCACTTCTTTAAATCCTTCTTCTTCAGCAATTTTTGCAAATTCAGGATAAAGTTCTGTCCATTCTTCGTTTTCACCCTCGGCAGAGGCTTTCAGATTTTGGAGTGTATCACCAATGATACCCGCTGGATAAGTGGCAGTTATTTCAACCATTCCACCTTCGAGGAATTTGAAAAAGCGCTTTGCATGTTCTTTCTCATTGTCGGCAGTTTCTTGAAACAGGGCTGCAATCTGTTCCAATCCTTCCTTTTTGGCTTGTTTTGCAAAATAGTCGTATCGCATTCTTGCTTGGGACTCACCGGCAAATGATTTTAGTAAATTTTGTTCGGTGCGACTTCCTTTTAATGTTTCCATAGGATATAACTTAAGAAATAAATGATTTTAAATATTGATAATCAGGGGTTAAATGCCCTTGATGTAATATCATGGCTCGTTTAAGTTCGGGGGTAAGATTAAGTTTATCATAAGGAAGATCAAAATCAGTTTCAACCAAGTTTTGAATAAAGGGCAGCAAAGCTTGGCTAAATTTTTCGGATGATTCGCGCGGGAGTTCCGAAGGCAAAATATCCACCGCCATTATCAATAATCCTTCGCCTTGGAAACCCATTTCGCTGTTTCTAGTTTTGGGATTGTAAATAAAAACTGGATCTTCGATATAGGTGCCAATGTGTGTTGCTTCAATGGAACCATCTGGATCGCAGGTGATATCACCAATTACCTTGAGTTGATTATGACGGTTTTGGGTTAATTCGTTTAGATAGTCTTTCGTTACAATTCGTGGGCAGCGAGGATTCCAATAGATACAATTCATCAGAATGCTGATATTGGGGATATACTGTTCAAAGTTGTTGACGAAGGATTCAGGATGCTCAAAATATTCTTTGACATCGAAAGCTTTATTGGCATCTTTGTTTTTAAATAAATCGGATTCTTTGAAAACAGTTTTATAAATAATGTGATTACTGTATTGGTCTTTTCGCTTTAAATCCATTAATTCGCTGGGTGTAATATATTGATAATCAAACAAATCAATTATTTCTTGTACACCTAGCGATACATTTCCATAACCGGTAATTCCGATGGTTAATGGGGCTATTTCTTTAGGAATTCCTTTGTTACTGATTTGGTCTGCCACATGGCGCAAAGCATCGGTGGCTTCTTCCAAACTTTGATACAGATGTGTTTGCTTTAATTCTGAAAATGGATTGTTGATTCCCAGTATTTTACAGCGTTGACCGTATGCCCAAAAGCTGTTAATCATGCCAGCAACGCCTGCATAATGTCCAAAAAAGATTAATCGTTTTCCTTCTTGATCTACAATTTTTTCGTATTCTATCAAATTCACCTTTTTCTCCATCATCCGTCTTAGTATCGGCATATTATAGTCTTGTCCTTTGATGGTATGCGAAAAAAATAGGTAGGTTTTATTGGTTTCAAAAAAATCAAGTGGCATTTCTTTCACCCCAAAAATTATGTTTGCGCCCTTAATTTTATCCACTAGTTGAGCGCCGGCTTGTTCGTATTCTTGGTCAGTAAAAATTCTTTTATCTGAGCGTTCTACTTCAAAATCAATTGATAAGCTCTTTTTAAGTTGCTCCACATGAGAGGGGATAATGGCAACCCTTTTTTCCATCAGGTATTTGTCTTCAATTCTTATCCCGATTGTATTCTTCATGTTTGTTTAATTTTATAAGGTCTCGTTGATTCAGCAAAGATATAGATTCATTTAAGAAATTTATGACTTTTACCCGATAAAACGTTATTTATATTAAATTTAAATTAGAATGTAATACGATTTTTAACGAATTCGCATGAAGGTGATGGGGCGATTCGCTGATTTTCAGGCTTTCCAAGCTAGTTTATTTTTGCTTTTTGCTAATGCATTTGCGGGTTGTTTTTTTAATCAATACTCCATTTTCAAGCCTTCAAAGCTTATGCAAAAAGCAAAGTGGGTTCGTTTTTTTAACATGCAATGTTTGTATTTTCAAATATTTTGTAGCATTGTAGCTTTGTTATTGCCGCGAATATTCATAGGCGTTTTTTTTCATTCCTTTTTTTCAAAGGCTTGATTTTTTTTATTTACTGAACAAGGTTTTAGCCTTTTTATAGGCCTGTTTTTTATTCAATCAATTTAAAATCCCTGATAGGGATATAATTTTTGTAATTTTGCTGTTCAACTTTATCTCGTTACAGCCTTATGTACCGATTCTATTTCAAGAGGGAGTTCTAAATATTAGATTTTTTGAGGCGGCAAGTTTCTACAAATCAGCGTTTTGGCTTGTAAATTTGTTTTGTTGAGTTTATCGAAGTGAGGATTTTAAGCATTTAGACCAACGAAAATAGCATATTTTTTTTGAACTCCTGTTAATTAATTTATTGTAATTCATGAAGTTACTATTTAATTCAGCTTTTATATTTCTGTTTTTGTTATCGATATCAAATACAGCTACTGCACAACTTGAGTCGCCGACAAAGTCATTCGGAACCTGGGATTTAGGGATTAATTTCGGCATGTATTGCCCCTCGAAATACCATGCACAATTCTATAATGGAATGTCATCCAATGTCAATAAAATCTCCTATGTGTTTGGTAATAAATATTGGTATCAGGATATTTTCAATAGGCTGAATGCAAGCGATACTATTTTTGTATTAGAGCTGCCAAGCAATATGCGATATGGACCAAGTTTTCAGGTTGGCGTATATTTTAGACGAACTTTCGATAATTACACGGGTTTTTCGTTGCAGTTTGATTATAGCAAGCTCATCGCTACCGATAAATTTACGGTTGAAGTGGATCCAAACTTTATATTAAGTGAACCGGATATTAGAATTTATGATATTTGGGGATTGGAAGAACGCGTGAATATCGATTTGCTTTTTTCAAAATATTTTAAAACCAAAAATCCCGTTTTTTTACCTTTTATTGAAGCTGGTTTAAACCTCAGTAGTACTCGTGTAAAAGAGCATAAAATTAAAATCGAAGACTTGGAGTATTCCCTAGTAGATGTTTATCTATCAGGAGGATATGTGCCAAATTCTCCTCAAAATGAATACGAAATTCAGCAGGGTGGAATCGGTTTAGGCATTAGTGCAGCGCTGGGTGTGAAACTGGTTTTTAATGATCAAGTGAGCATTGATCCTGGTTTCAGAATGTATTTCCAAAAAGTCAATCTCGAAGGCTACCAACTAATGAAACCCATGTGTAGCCTATTTGTTCGTTTAAGTTTGTCTGATTTCTTTGCTACTTATGAATAAAGCGCCTTCAGCATTAAAAATAAGAACGGCTCGATTAAGTATTATCTCGAATATTGGCCTTATTATTTTAAAAACTATTGCTGCTTTTTACAGTGGTTCGGTAAGTATTATTTCTGAAGCAATTCATTCGTCGCTCGACTTGGTGGCGGCTATAATTGCTTTTATTGCGGTTAGAATTTCGGATAAGCCAGCCGATAAAGAGCATCCCTTTGGGCATGGTAAATTTGAAAATATCAGCGGAGTCATCGAAGCCCTACTGATTTTTTTGGCTGCCTTCTGGATTATATACGAAGCTTTTCAAAAGCTTATCCGCCACGAAAATATTCTTGAGCAAGACTTTTTAATGGTTGGTATTGTGGTTATGTTGCTTTCAGGGCTGGTGAATTTTTTTGTTTCTCGTAGACTTTACCAAGTGGCCAAAGAAACTGGATCCATGGCCTTAGAAGCCGATGCTTTGCACCTTAAAACGGATATCTACACCTCGATTGGTGTTGGCCTTGGCTTACTCGCAATTCATCTGACAGGTTATTATTTTCTGGATCCAATCATTGCAATCATCGTGGCGCTTTATATTATTTATGAAGCCTCAAAGTTGCTTGTAAAGGCTTTTAATCCATTAATTGATAGCTCTTTGAGTGAAGTCGATGTGGTTTTGATTAAGCGAATCATTGAACATAATATCCCTAAAGATTTTTCTTTTTCGGATTTAAGAACTCGCCAATCTGGTCCTGTTTATATCATTCAGTTTCACCTAATCACTTCGCCGAGCTGTGCCATTGCTGATTGGCTAAAGATTCGGAATCATTTGGAGGAGGTTTTAAGAAATGAGTTTCCAAAATTGGAATTAATAATTCTTGTCGACACATTGGATTCCGCTGCTTTAACCTAACATTGACTTGTGAATAAGTAGGGATAATTCCATGAACTAATTGCGCATGGTGTATTATTTTTGAACTGTATACAAAAGGCTTCAAAGCTTCGCTTGAACCTTATAATTATCGCCAATAAGATTTCATAATAAATAAAAAATATCATGATGAAATTACGTTTCTATTTTCTGATTATCGTTCTTATTGCCAGTGCTTTGCAGACAATTTTTGCGCAAAAAATCACACCCGAGCAATACATCGAAAAGTATAAATACATTGCTTTAAAAAATAAATTTGAATATAAAATACCAGCCGCCATTACCTTAGCGCAAGGAATTCTTGAGTCGGCCAATGGTAATTCAAAATTGGCGGTTGAAGCCAATAACCATTTTGGTATTAAATGCCATAATGATTGGACAGGGAAGCGAATTTACAAAGACGATGATAGTGAGGGTGAGTGTTTTAGAGTGTATGACAAGGCTGAAGAGTCGTTTATTGACCATGCGCTTTTTCTTAATACTCGTAGCCGATATGCCTTTCTTTTTGAGTATAAAGTAACCGACCACGAAGCTTGGGCTGAAGGTCTTAAAAAGGCAGGCTATGCCACCAATCCTAAATATCCACAACTGTTGATGGACATTGTTGATCGTTACGATTTGGATAAATTGGATGATATTTCCAAGGCTGATTTTGAGAAGATGGAAGAGTACACAGAAGAGCAAATTGCTAATAAGGAGGAGGAATCGGAAGGGACTCAGAAAAAGTATACTAAACCTTTGTATATTAATAGAATAAGATACGTTATTTTGAAAGAAGGGGAGTCTGTTTTGGATATCGCTAAAATTTATAACCTCTATCCAAAACAAATTTATAAGTACAATGATTTACCAAAAGGCGCAACCATAAGTGCAGGTTCTATTGTGTTTTTGCAACCTAAAAGAAATAAAGGGAATGTAAAATATCATTCTGTGAAAAAAGGGGAGAGTCTTTATCAAATTAGTCAACTTCATGGGGTAAAATTGAGTAAACTAAAACAGTATAACCATATCAATGATTCAGAAACTATTAAAGTAGGTGATAAACTCAATTTAAAGAAAAAGCAGAAAATAGCGCCAGCCCAAGAATAGTGGTCTAATTATATGCAAATCAGCTTATTATTCAGTTACTTTAAACGAACAAGTGGATGATTCAACCCATTGACCTCGTTTTTTACAATAATGTATTTGGGGATGCTTTCAAATAACTGGGTCAGCGTTTTGAATCCATAAGTTCGGGAGTCGAAACTAGGATCAATTTTGCGAAGCGAAGAGCCCATCTTTGCGATAAAAGCCTCCTCTTCTTCATTCGTCGAAATTTCAAAAGCTTTATCAATGATGCTAATATCGATTTTTGGAAATTGATTGTGGCTTATCGGCTTTTCAAGCTCTTTTTTGATGGGCTGTTTGGCTTTGGTATTATCGAGTTCCGCTTTTTTACGCAGAGGTTTTTGTTTGACGATTTCAATTTCATTGATCAAGTTTTCGCTGAAAGTAAATATCTCGCACGAATTTACAAAAGCAATAGGCGTGGTTCTTCTTCCAATTCCCATAACCAATAGCCCTTCTTCACGGATTCTTTTCGCCAATCCAGTATAATCGCTATCACTTGATACAATGCAAAATCCATCCACACTTTCGCTGTGCAGAATGTCCATGGCATCGATAATTAGTGAACTATCGGTGGAGTTTTTCCCTGTGGTATAACTAAACTTTTGAATTGGATTTATCGAATACTGATTTATTATTTCCTTCCAGCTATTCATCTGCTGACTTGTCCAATCGCCATATATGCGGCGTATGGTTGCCTTTCCGTATTTTGAAACCTCTTCAATAATTTCCTTTATGAGCTTGGCTTGCGCATTGTCTCCATCAATGAGCACCGCAATATTAAATTTGGTATCGTTCATTTTTGCACTATTATTAATTGATAAATCCTGAATTATTATACGGGCGTTCTAAAAATTGCTTTTTCTTCGTTGGACTTCAATTTTAAAATCCTCATTTACACTAGTAAACTCCATTTTTAAAATCTTGTCCGCCTCAAAAAATCTAATTTTTAGAAACCCTCTATATCTAATCAGTGTTGTCCGATAAAAAAACTACTAAATTGCCGAAATGGACTAAATATAATTTTTAACGGACAATAGTGATTTCTAATGAAATTTTATAATCTCGCGCAAAAGAACAAACGCCCTAATTTGCAAAACCATTTTGCTAAGATAGACTATTATTTTAGGGGTTTTTAAGCAGCGGTATCTTTTCTTTTCGTCTTGTCTAATCAAGTCGTAGTCAAAAATAAAAAATATAGGAGGACTCATTTTTAATCTGTTATATTCACTAAATTTGCGTTCCGTAAACAAGAGGCAAGGTACTTCAATTTTGAAATTATAAGTTACTGATAATATGAATTATACGATAATTATTTACGGCTTTATTTGGTTCATTACCTCAATCACTTCCTCTAATTACGCGACCAATTTAGTGCCTTCATTTTCAAACCCTTCCAATAAGGATTCACTTCATACATCTCCATGGCAACAGTTAGATACTGGTTTGTACTTTGGTGAGTTTCAGGCACCATTTATCACAGAAGTTGGAGATTACAAAGTGCAGATTCTGAAAATCGATCCACATTATTACAGTTTTGATTTTGTACTTGCTTCACAAAACGATAGTTGTCGACTCACTGCGCCAGAATGGGCGTGGAAGAATCAAATGATTGGGGTTATTAATGCTGGCATGTATAATATGCAAAATAAAGTCACTGCTACCGGCTATTTACAAAACTTAAATCATATTAACCAAGGGGAATTCAAAGCAGGTTTTAGAATGATGGCGGCTTTTAATCCAGTCAGGAATGATTTGCCCGAATTTAATATTTTGGATTTAGAGTTGAACGACTGGAATCAGCTGCGAAATGAATATCAAAGTTATTGCCAATCGATACGCATGATTGATGCAAACGGCCAAGCGGTGTATTGGAATCCAAAGCGAAAAATGCGAATGAGTGTGGCTGTGCTTGGCATGGATAAGGATGGTAATGTGCTTTTTATGTTTTCTCGATCACCTTTTTCGGCCAATGAATTTATAGATTTTATGTTGGCTTTACCCTTCAAAGTGCAGTCGGCAATGTACCTTGAAGGTGGACCCCAGGCTTCACTCTTTATCGAACACAACCAATTTTGCCTAGATAAAATGGGTAGCTATGTTTCTCCCGGATATGCCCATGATCGTAATGATCACTTTTGGGATATTCCCAATGTAATAGGCTTTCGCAAGAAGACAACCGTTTCACCCTAAAATGTCGTTGTAATATTAATTTTTTAATCCAAATATTCTATTTTTACTTTTATCAATTATATGAAAATCAAACAGTTAATTACAGATTTTAAAAACAATAAAAAACTATTTCTGACCTATCAAGTATTACTTTATGCCTTTGCGGTATACGGTTTTATGCTCACCGCTGCTTTTGTAGGGGTCAAATTGCACATTTTTGACGATCCAGGCGGAGTTGATCGCAATGATCGCTATTTTCAAATCGACAAAAATGCTGTTATTCAGAAAGATAGCATGTATATGCCGATTGCCGAGGCTACCGAATTTATGAATGCATTAAATGTAATCAATGCTTTTTATCCACGCGATGCCCGTCAGATTTACTACTCTTATTTGAAACATGGCGACATTGACATTGCGCTGAAAGCGGTAGAAGCCGTTAAAATTAGGCTGGTAGATCATGCTGAATTTCAAGCTGCTTTGAAAAATCCGCTGCTGGCAAAGAATCATAAGGTGGAAAATATCGATGCCTCGGTATTTGAATGGATGAATATCGAAGAATGGGCTTACTTTAAGGAAGCAGTTATTAAGAACAAATCAATTATTGATAGCGTGGCCAAAGTGACGGATATGGATCACCGCTTGATTGTGGCGGCCTTGGTTGGTGAACAGATGCGCCTCTTCAATAGCAATCGCGAAATGTATAAGAAGGTTATCAGACCGTTGAAAATACTTTCTGTTGAATCTAAATTCTCGCTCGGCGTTACGGGTATCAAGGATTTCACTGCTATGAAAGTCGAAAAACATTTGAAAGATACTAGTTCTGAATTTTACCTTGGCAAGAAATACGAACATCTTTTAGATTTCAAAACGCAAGATATTGAAAAAGAGCGTTATGATCGATTGGTGGATTATAGAAATTACTATTACAGCTTTTTATATGCTGCTCTAATCATTAAGCAGGAAATAGTGCAATGGAAAAAGGCAGGCTATGACATTTCAAATCGCCCCGAAATTCTCATCACTTTGTTTAATGTTGGTTTTGAGCAATCTAAACCAGGTCCAAATCCAAGAGTCGGTGGTTCACGCGTAGAGGTAAACGGGGTCAGATACAGTTTTGGCTCTTTAGGTTATGAGTTTTACTATTCGGGCGAATTGGTAGATGTGTTTCCATATATGAAACGTAGTAACCGCATTGCTCCAGTCAATGTGTTGGTTACGCATAGTCAACCAAAACAAGGCGGTTTTGCGCCTAAAGTGGTGGATAGCTTGTTGCTAGACTCAGCCGTCACAAATGTAAAAGCGATTCAAACGCGAGATTCAGTTCAATAAAAAAAACAAAAAACCCAAAGCTCATTTAGCTTTGGGTTTTTTGTTTTAGGATGAAAAATGCAATTAGTCGCTAAATCATTTTTTTATTTCATTTTAAAACCGATTTGAGTTTTGTCAGCTTTTATCACTTGGGCATAAAAGGCTGCAAAGGTTTTGAAGTCTTTTGTTGGCACGATATCGGTTTTGAGCTTTAGCGATCGGATTATTTCTAAATCATTTCCCACTTTTCTGAAACTCAATTTATAATCGGCATAAGGGGAAGTCAGTACGGTGTTTTTGGGTACTTCAACTACCATCATATTTGCTGGAATATGAATCTTGCAAACTTCTTCCTGAAAATCATCATTATTGAACTTCCAAAAAGCCACTGGATACTTACGCTCTGGAGTATTCAAAAAATCAATAGGGTCTTGTTTTACGGTAATCGGTATTTCTATCAGCATGGTATTGTTGAAACTGGTAAAAGCTTCATATACTTCAAATTCGTAAGAAAAGCTAACAGAATCATCGGTAGTATAAAGGGTTGAGTCAAAATTGAAACTGATAAGTTTGGCATGAGGGAAGTCGTCACTGATAGCAGTTTGCAGGTTTTGCTCTCTTTTTTTGTCTCCAATATCACGATGTTCTTCTCGAGTAATGGCAGCATAATCGCCATAACGGATTGATTTTCTGACTATATGTAAATTATCGCCAATAATTTTCACATCGGTAGTTCTACTGAAAGCGTTAGGTACACGTGTAGGTGCGTCCAAAAGGTAAGGTTTTGAATCGGTATTATTAATTTCCAAAACAAAAGCTTTTTTAAGATTGCGTCCAATGGTGCTAAAGGCATTAAGGTCGGAGGTGAGTTCAACAATATAAAAAGTATTGTCAACATATACTTTTGCGATGGCATGATTAAAGTTGATGCTCGGCAAAGTCATTTCGTGTTCGCCGTTATCGCGTGTATTAACTAATACAATCTCCGCTTTAAAACCGGCTTCGCGACACATGGCAATAAATAAAGTGCTCACATCTTTGCAATCTCCAATTTTGGTGTTGATTACTTTACTAGCTTTTTGTGGAACTACACCATTTTGGCGAAATGGAATGGAACTGTAACGGATGTTTTTGACCACATAATCATAAATAAGATGAATTTTTTCTCGGTCACTGAGGTTTTCTTTTCCTTCTAATAATTTTTTGGTAACATCCTGAACTTCAAAGTCGTTCTTTGCTTTGGCGGTCGAGATATCATAATACCATTGGTTAACCCAATTCCAACTTGGTATGGTAGAAATATGAAGCACTTCGCTAAAATCATCTAATTCAGCCATATACTTCTCTTCTTTAACACTTGGTTCATCAGTTTTTTGCCACGTATATTTGGTAAACTCATCATCTACTTGCTCAATGGTAGGTTTTAAATCGCTATTAGCAACTTCATAAGTGATAGTGGCAGGGTTTTCTACTAATATTGAATAAATTCTACTGTTGTAAGGGAAGAAAATATTAAAGTAGGCATCATCCCAAAAATGTTTTAGCAGCTTGCCACCATTAGAATATTTAACGGTGTAAATCAGCAGAATACCATCGTTTTCTTCGAGATTGGTGAAAATCACCCTCGAACCATTTACTTCGGCTTTTAGCTTATTGCCATTGGCTTTGAGTACTTCTGCTTTCTCAACTTCCACACTGTTGTAACCAATTTCATAATCTTTCCATGAATCGATTCCCGTGGTATTGAACATTTTAACTAAGATGTACACCTTTTCTTCTACTCCTCCCGCAGCGTACATTACTTTTTGAGTTTCATATTTGATAATCAAACTATTATCTTCGGGATAGCTTTTAGCGCTTGCTGACTTTTCAAACAAGGAATAAAGGTCTGGTTTCTCAAAATAGTCAAATACATTTTTTTTGCCGATGTATTCGCGGTAAACGGTTCTGCTATCAAAGTCGGTAGGGGAATATACCAATGCTTTTTCATAAGTTTCTTTGGTGAGAGGATTGTCTAATTCCTTGTACGAATTAGCCATTTCGCTCATATAATAGCCAATGTAAGGTGCATTTTCTAGCACTTTTTTGTAATATTTTATGGCGTTCTGGTATTCTCCTTTATCGGCGTAAATGGATGCAATAGTGCTCAGATAGCCAGGTAAATAGGGTTCGTTTTCGGCCATTTGCTGGTAAATACTGATAGCTTTTTCCACCGCGCCTATATTTGAATAATGATCACACATTACTTCTAAAGCGTCTTTGTGATAATTGTTTTTAGTGAATGATTTCAAAATGGAAATCCCCATTTGGTAATCATTATTGACCTTGACGGCAATCAAGTATTTATAACGGACAAACTCCCATGTACTTGGAAATTTTGAATATGCCTCCTGCATCAACTTTAACATTTCTTGTTCAGATTCCTTTGCGCTCAAAATTGAGATGCGATTGGAGTATACCTTTTCGTTTTTGCCATAAATATCTTCTATTTGATCCACAATTTTCGAAGCCTCATCATAGTCTTTAGCATCCATAGCTTCTTCAAAGAGTAAGTCTAACGAAAGAGGGTTTTTGCTATCTTGTTTCTTAACTTTCTCTAGCTCAAGACTTAGTAGGGTTTCAGCGTCTTCGCGAATATAAACATTCATCAATAAGTTGGATATATATGACGAGTTAGGAGCAATTTCTTGGGCTTTTAGAAGTACTTTTCTGGTTTCGTAATTATGGTCAAAGCTGGTGTATGCTTTCGCTAACATCAAGTAGTTCAATATTTTTTTATCGTCCTGCTTAAGTTTCTGCTCGAAAAATATTTCGCAAAAATTAGGAATTACCTTGCTTTGATAGTTGGTTTCTTTAGTATAGGGTCTTTCCTCAGCCCTAACTTCTAATCCTTCAATTACTTTTCCGTCTAAATCAGTTAGGCGAACCAGAAAATTCATATCTTTAACATCATCACCTTCGCCTAGCTGTATCAAAATACGGTTGAATCCTTTATTAAATTTGGCGGTAAAAATATACGCATCAATGCCGTTATTTCTTTCTTCGGACTCTGTAAAAATTAGCTGGTCATTTACCCAAACCTTTAAGGATCCCGAAACGCCAATTCTGAAGTGAACTTCTTTTTCAGTTTCAAATTTGACAAAAGTTTGAGCAAACATAATTGAATTAGAGGTGTAGGAATGGTATCCGGGGTGAATCCATTGACCAGTCGTATAGTATTTGGCTTCGAACCACTTCACGGGGCTTTCGCTTCTATTATAAAAGGTATAATCCTGTTCTGGATGTTCGATGGCTTCCCATTTCTTGTCGAAACCACTTTCCGAAATATTCTCGAAATTACCTACTAACTGCCAATTCATGATGGCGCCAATTTTTGAGAAATACTGATTTCCATCTTCAAATTTTCCCTGAGTGGAAAGGTTTTTTCCTAATTGAAAGTAGGCTTTGGCCAGCATTGTGGAGTTCAATTTACCGCTAGCAATGGCTGATTGTAGGAATTTTTCCCTTGTTTTGCTTAAAATACTCTTAGGACCCATCACATTTTGGTCGTACCACATGGCATGCAAATATGGATTTGGGTCAGCACTCAGATTGAAGAAGTTAATGAAATCGTTAAATGCAATTTCACCCTCTTTATCCACGGTATTTAGCAAACTCAGTGCTAAAAAGGATTCTGCTTTGCCCTGGCTTTCGACACTTGCTGCTTTGAAATTAGCGCGAGCATCGTTTAAATTATTGTCGTTAAATGACTTCCAACCTTCGGTTAGTTTGTCTTGTGCCATACTGACTTTTCCCAACATCAAGCTTAGGATAAACAGGGTTGCAATTCGCGTTGTAATGTGCATAAAATTAGTTTTTAGGTTATTTTCGAAGGCGCAATTTAGAAAAATAAAATGTTTGGCGCCTGCTAAATTGTATATTAAGTTATTTTAAGTGTTTCTATAATTTAAAGTCCATAATATCAGTATTATATTATTTGTTTTAAGGAGTTTTTAGCGGATTATTTAGATTAATCATTAAGAATTTGAGTTATAATATTTAGAATCGATGCATCGGAAACTTATTTTTTATATCTTTCGCAAACGTTTTTAAGTAAAAAACGCAAACCTAAACCCATTATTATAATAACATAAAAACTTAGCAAGATGATTGATTTCAGACTGGATGACAAACAGTTGGCGATACAAGCAAAGTACCGCGATTTTACAGCACGTTGGATAACTCCTAATGCTCGAAAGTATGATTTATTAGCCGAATTTCCTTGGGAAGTTGTTAAAGCGGCTTACAAAGAAGGAATTATGAATGGTCCACTTCCAACTAAATTTGGTGGAAATGGCTATTCTTTGATCGAAGGAGCGATTGCCGCCGAAGAGTTAGGCGCGGGCTGTATTGGTATTGGTATTGGAATTGAAGCTAATACTCTGGCTTTGACTCCTTTGTTGTTGGCAGCCAACGAAGAGCAACAAAAACGTTTCTATGGAATGATTCACGAACAACAAGGAGTTGCCGCTTACGCTTTGACCGA
This sequence comes from Draconibacterium orientale, assembly GCA_020718275.1. GTDB lineage: Bacteria > Bacteroidota > Bacteroidia > Bacteroidales > UBA1556 > UBA6267. The sequence goes on along the minus strand of DYSI01000033.1, from coordinate 9,742 downwards.
ACCAAATGCTGGTTCTGATGTGCAAGGAATCAAATCTACGGCTATTCGTAAAGGTGACAAATACATTATTAATGGTCATAAGCGTTTTATTACTAATGCTGAGGTCTCCAGTTTTTTAACCGTATTTGCACTTACTGATCCTGATAGAGGCAGCCGAAGTCTATCGGCTATTGTGGTCCCAACGGATTCTCCTGGTATCGAAATGAAACCTCATATGCTTAAAATGGGTCAAAGAGCTTCGGTTCAGAATGAAATTATTTTTCATGATGTGGAAGTTCCTGTTGCTAATTTGCTAGGCGAAGAAGGACATGGCTTTTTGATTGCTATGAAAACTTTCGACCGCACTCGTAATGGGGTTGGTAGTCTAGCTTTAGGCGCTGCTCGCACTGCTTATGAAACTGCAATGGAATGGTCAAAGAAAAGAATTCAATTTGGTAAGCCAATTTCGCAACAACAAATTATTGGTTTTATGTTGGCTGATATGGCCACCAATATCGAAGCTGCTCGTTCGCTAGTTTGGAGAGCTGCTTCTGCCTTCGATCATGGCGATAAAAAAGCTTCTATGTATTCTGCCATGGCTAAGTTGTACGCTTCGGATATGGCAATGAAAGTGGCTACCGATGCCGTTCAAGTTATGGCTGGCGATGGCTATTCGCAAGATTATTTGGTTGAGAAAATTATGCGCGACGTCAAGTTAAATCAAATCTATGAAGGTACTAATCAAGTTCAACGATTGGTTATCTCTAAGAGTATTATGAAATAGATTGTTTTTATCCTTTTTTTTGTGAGAGCCGCAGTTTTTATTGCGGTTTTTTTTTATTTTCAAATTTTGATATTTCTATATTTCGCAGATATTTTCTAGTTTACCTTTGTCCAAATATTTTATTTATACCTTAGTCCCCTAATTCATTATTAAGGGTTTTTTTTTCTTGTGTTATTAATTGTAGAGAATTAAAATGTTTTATTGATTTTGACAAATGCAAAAATGACAGATCAAAATTTGCACTCAATATTAATAAACCTATTAATATTAAATCTAAAATACGCTATCTCAAATGAAACAATTCTATCTATTCTTTTTAGTGGTAATGGTATTGCAAGGCAATGCACAAACTGCCATGTCTTCGTCCACCATTCATGATATTTCCACACTTGTAGCCAAGTGCGAAGGCAAGGAGATAAATGCTAGTTTCGTTAAGAATCAACTTTCGCAATACCCTGTTTATCTTGTTAATGGCGAATACTGCTTATCGATGATTGCCAAGGTGTCGGCTGACGCTAAACATGATTTAATAGATGCAAGATTTTTTGTGAGTACCAAAATAGGAAATATAGCAACCATCAAATTTCCACTAAAGTATTTGAGCACAAGTTTTTCGCATCCTCAAATAAGCTATATTGAAATAGCGCCTCGCATTCAAGCTTTTAATAATAGGATGGTGGCCGATGTTAGAGCCGACAGTGTATGGCAAGGACTCAATGGTGCAGCTGGTTTTAGCGGTAAAAATGTACTGATTGGTATTATTGATTGGGGATTTGATTATGAGCATCCCATGTTTATGGATACCACGCTTAGCTATTTGCGGATAAGAGCTGCTTGGGATCAATTCAAAATTATTGGTAATCATCCACTTGGAGTAAATTATGGCGCGGAATATTTGACGCCAAGCTCGCTGGCGGCTGCCAAAAGCGATACCGCTGGAACGTATTATGATTATGCCACTCATGGGAGTCATGTGGCGGGTATCGCAGCTGGAAGTGGGGCTGGTACTAAATATCGAGGAGTCGCTTTCGATGCTAATTATCTTTTCACTTCCATACAATTAGATGCTGGTGCTGTAATTGATGCTTATCATTGGATGAAAGATATTGCAGCGGCTGATGGTAAGCGCTTGGTAATCAATATGAGCTGGGGATTATACTATATCGGTCCAATGGATGGCACTTCTCTTTTTAGTCAAGTTATTGATAATTTGAGCACACAAGATATTGTTTTTGTCTCCTCTGCCGGTAATAATGGGCAGTCCAATTTTCATATTCAAAAGACTTTTAATAATGACAGCCTCAGGTCACGCATCGGTTTTTATCCCTATTCTGCTCATCCTGCCATGTGGGGCGAATGTGTTTCCATGTGGGGTGAACCTGCCAATCCTTTCAGTGCCAAATTAGAGGTTTATAATGCGAGTAATATTTTGCTTGCACAAACTGATTTTTTTAATACCAATGCCGATGCTGGGTATTTTGATTCGATATTGGTAATTAATTCGGATACAGTTTTTTATAATTATACAGTGGATTCTGCTAATCCGCTCAATCTTAGACCGTTTATTCAATTAAGAGTCAAAAACACAAATACTGCCTATAAAATAGTTCTCAACTCGTTTGCAGCAACTGGCACAGTTCATTATTGGAATGTGGTGGAATTAAGTAATGGAGTAGGAAATTGGGGATTAGAATTCACTTCTTTTGGTAACAATGGAGTTGCTGGCGATTCGGAATATGGCATAGGAGAGCCGGCTTGTACTGAATCTACAATTACGGTGGCTGCTCACAATTCGGAGTCTTCCAATGCGGTTGGAACTTTATTTCCAGGCATACATGCTGGTTTTTCGAGCATCGGCCCAACCTACGATGGAAGGATGAAACCCGATATTTCTGCTCCAGGTTCATCGGTGATATCTTCCATAAATTCTTATACAACAGCCTCATTCACTTCCAATTTGAGCATTGTTTTCAATGGACGTACTTACCACTTTTCTGCTTTTTCCGGCACGAGTATGTCGTCACCAGCCTTAGTCGGAGTGGCCGCTTTGGTGCTCGAAGCAAATCCTCAGCTTAGCGCCCAACAAGTCAAAAATATTTTGAAAACTACCGCCCGACAAGATTCACGAACAGGAATTATTCAAGCCACAGGAAGTCCAACTTGGGGAATGGGAAAAGTAACCGCTACCGATGCAGTTTCCCTTGCCCTAAACACAGTTTCAATAAAGCAAATTGGCACGAACAATCATTGGGAGCTGTTTCCAAATCCTACAAACGAATATCTTACGCTTATTGCTAAGGATTATTGGGAAAATAATTTGAAATATATTGTTTATAATTTACAAAATCAAGTTGTTATGAATGGAAACTTGGATAATAATCATCAAATTGAAGTTAGCAATCTTAGCAGTGGCATCTATTTTATTAAAATTATTTCGAATCGAGAATCTTGGTTTGCCAAATTTATTAAAACGAAATAACTGGTTGATTAGTTGAGTTTTCTTTGTCTGTGACCTTGTTTGGATTCTACAAAATTTGATTTTTGGGCAGCCAAGGTAAAAAAGTAACGATTAAAAAACTCGTTCAAACTGTTCTATTTTAATTTCAAGATTATTAAGTTTTTAGAAAGAAAGGGAAGGATTTAAAAACAAAAGACCGCTGAATAAATTTTCAATTAATAAAATTCCTAGCAAATATCACAAAAATTTCAGCTATGAATTTCAATTTCACTATGCGAGCATAGTATTTTTTATCTATTTTTAGCCTTTTATTATTCACCTCACAAACCCTAAGCAAATAAATAATGAATTTTGAGTTTTCAGAAGAACAGTTAATGATTCGTCAAGCCGCACGTGATTACGCTCAAAGGGAGCTAATAAAGGATGTTTTGGAACGCGATGAGAAAGCAATTTTTCCTACGCATCATTTAAAAGCCTTGGGAGAATTAGGTTTTTTAGGAATGATGACGAGTCCGAAATATGGAGGTAGTGGCATGGATGCTATTTCCTATGTTTTGGCTATGGAAGAAATTGCAAAAGTTGATGCTTCTATGGCCGTTATCATGTCGATTAATAATTCCTTAGTTAACTATGGACTTGAGCAGTATGGAAATGAGTTTCAGAAGGAAAAATTTCTACGCCCCTTGTCCGATGGAACTCAAATAGGGGCTTTTCTGCTCTCGGAACCTGAAGCTGGTTCAGACGCCACTCATCAAAATACTTCGGCCATCGATATGGGTGATTATTATTTGATTAATGGCACAAAAAATTGGATTAGCAATGCTAAATCAGCTTCCACCTATATAGTAATAGCCCAAACAAATTCAGAAAAAAAACATCATGGCATTAACGCCTTTATTGTTGATAAGAACACGGCAGGAATTAGCCTTGGCCCTCATGAAAATAAAATGGGAATGCGTAGCTCCGACACTCATTCAGTGATGTTTACTGATGTAAAAGTGCCGAAAGAGAACCGCATTGGCGAGGATGGTTTCGGTTTTAAATTCGCCATGAAAGTTCTTAGTGGTGGACGCATTGGTATTGCTGCTCAAGCTGTGGGCATTGCCAGTGGAGCAATGGATTTGGCTCTGAAATACGCACAGGAACGCAAAGCTTTTGGCACTGAAATTTTCAATCATCAGGCCATTGCTTTTAAATTGGCGGATATGGCTGTTAAAATTGAAAATGCCCGTAACCTTTGTCTCAAAGCGGCTTGGCTGAAAGATAACCATAAACCTGTGGATATTGCCTCTGCTATGGCTAAACAATATGCCGCTGATATCGCCATGGAAGTTACTACCGAAGCGGTGCAAATACACGGTGGCTATGGTTATGTGAAAGAATATCATGTGGAAAGATTGATGCGCGAAGCTAAACTTACCCAAATTTATGAAGGAACTTCCGAAGTCCAAAAAATTGTAATATCTCGTGGATTAGTTAAATAAAAATATATTAAAATTCAAACTATGAACATACTTGTTTGCCTTAGCAATGTGCCTGATACCACTACAAAAGTGAAATTCAATGGCACCAAACTCGAAACCGAAGGGGTTCAATGGATTATAAATCCATGGGATGAACTAGCTTTAACACGCGCTTTAGAATTGAAAGAAAGTGGAGCCGGTATTGATAATATTAGTGTTATTACGGTTGGTTTGGAAGATGCTGAACCTACTATTCGCAAAGCTTTGGCCATTGGTGCCGATGATGCTTATCGTATTAATTCCGAAGCATTTGATTCGTTTTATACTGCAGCTCAAATTGCCGAATTGGCGAAAAATATTCCATTTGATTTGATAATGACTGGTTTTGAAAGTGCTGATTATAATGGAGTTGCAGTGGGTGCTATGCTTGCCGAATTACTTGATATTCCTTCAGTAGGCGCTGTGTCTGCAGTTAATGTTAAAGATGGTAAATGGTTGATAGACCGTGAAATAGATGGTGGAAAAGAGGTTTTGCAGTTCGATTCTCGCGTATTGGTTTCTGTTCAGAAAGGGATTGCTATTGACCCACGCATTCCTGCCATGAGAGGGATTATGAATGCTCGTCGCAAACCACTGAATGTGAGTAATCCTGTTGCATTAGATTCCTTTAACGAAATCATCGCTATTGAATTACCAAGGTCCAAATCGAAAGTAAAATTGTTTGACCCTGAGGATGTACAGTCTTTGTTGGATGCTCTTCGTAATGAGGCTCATGTGTTATAATTTATTTATCCACCTTTTGAAATTTTAAGATTATGTCAGTATTAGTATATATCGAAAACTGGGACGGGAAGTTTAAAAAAGTCACCAATGAGTTATTATCCTACGGAAAACAAATTGCTCATGAAATGAGTGTTCCTCTGTATGCAATTTCTTTGGGAAATGTTGCTGATCAAGAGTTTGCACCGCTCAAAAACTACGGCCCTGACAAAATATTTGTGGTGAATCAAGGATTTGAGGTGCTCGATAATCAAGTCTACGCCGATGCCATTGTGCAAGCAGTAGAAAAACTTGATGCACAGGTGGTGGTTTTTTCGCAAGACAATGTTGGTAATGCCATTGCCGGAAGAGTAGCGGCCCGTTTGAAAGCTGGTTTTGTAAGTGCCGTTGCTGGACTTCCTTTGAGTATTAGTCCTTTTATCATAAAGAAGAAAATTTATACCAATAAAGTGTTTGGTCATGTGAAAATAAATTCTGCCATTAAGGTTTTGAGTCTATCAAAAAATACTTTTGAAGTAATAGAAAATCCAGCAGCAGGCGAAATAGTAAATTTGGAATTGGCGATCAAAACCTCCTCTACCAATCGTATTAGCGTGGATAAAGTGACTGGCAAAATATTATTGAGTGATGCAGAACGTGTTGTCTCTGGCGGTCGTGGTATGAAGGGTTCCGAAAACTGGGGAATGTTAGAATCTTTGGCTCAAGCAATGCATGCAGCAACTGGTTGTTCACGCCCTGTTAGCGACGAGGGTTGGAGACCTCATACCGAACATATTGGTCAAACGGGAAAGATTATTGCGCCAAATCTGTATTTTGCAATTGGTATTTCGGGTGCAATTCAGCATATAGGTGGCATTAGCTCATCAAAATGCATTGTAGCTATTAATAAAGATCCTGATGCTCCTATCTTTGAAGTGGCAGATTATGGAATTATTGGTGACGCATTCAAAATTGTGCCTGAGTTTACCAAGCTGCTTCAGCAATCGTAAATGGCGTGTGCGCCTATTAATTTAAGGTATCGCTTTGACGATACCTTTTTTTTATTTATCCTGTAATGTGTTGAAATTATGAAGATTAGAGTGTTTTTATTTTGGGCACTTATGGTGCTGACTTTTTTTTCGTGTGTTAATAAGGAAAAGAAAATCCGTGAGGAACTAAACTTAGGGATTAAGGCCAATTATGCTAATAAAACCGAAATGGCCATTGAGCATTTTCAAAATGTTATCCGAATGGATTCTAATAATGCGGAGGGTTATTTTAATATCGGCCTTAGCTATATGTCTAAAGCTGATTATCGGTTGGCATTGAAGCAATTTAGTCATGCCATTCAGCTAAATCCTAAGTATGGCGAGGCGTATCGTTCACGAGCACAGCTGCATTTTATACTAGGTGATAGGGATGCCAGCTGCCAAGATTATCTTAAAGCGGAGGAATTAGGCATTGAGAACTTGCATAATTACACTAAATTTTGCAAATAAGCTTATTTTTTCTTGACGGTCTGCAAATGCTTTTTATAAAGCGTGTGAATCATTCCATCGGCGAGTCCAATTTTTGGAACAGCAATATGCTTAGCCTTTAGGGTATTCATGACATACAAATAGATTTGCATGGCCGGAACGATTACATCAGCACGGTCTTCGCGCATTCCAAAATGATCCATTCTTTCGTCCAGACTCATGCCCGAAAGCATATTGAAAGATTCATTTAGGCTATCAACACTTAAAAAGATGTCGTTAGGCTTTCCAAATAATTTACTGATTTTGTTGATATTACCTCCCGAACCAACCACATTTACCAAATCGAAATCGGTTTTGAATCCATTGAGCCATGTATGCATTTTCTGCCATATTTTTGGGTCAAAATTGTTGTTCAGCAAACGGATAGTACCTATTTTGAAGGATCGCAATTTGATTAGTTTTTGATTTTTTTCTACCGAAATTTCAGTACTACCACCACCAACATCTATAAAAAAAGTGAGACGGTCAGGGTTTTTAAAAACAATTCGGTTCGTATTGCGAATGATCGATGCTTCTTCAGATCCGCTAATTACTTCCAAATTAATGCCAATTTGACTTTGTATTTTCTTCACAATGCGAGCGCTATTGGTAGCTTCACGCATGGCAGCAGTGGCGCATGCCCTAAATCCTAAAGGCTGATATACATCAATTAGCAGTTTAAAAGCTTTCATCGTTTTAAGAAAATCTTTCTCTTTTTCTTTCGATACTTTTCCAATATCAAAAACGTCTTTTCCCAATCGTATCGGAATACGAATTAGGGTAGCTTTTTCAACGTTTATATGATCTTCATCCCCATAAGCATTGGCAAAGAGCAATCTAGCAGCGTTGGATCCAACATCAATTACAGCAAATAGCATTCGTTCGTTTTAAAATTTATATCGGTAAAATTAGAGAAATTTTGATGCCTATGGATGCTTCAGCCATTTAGTTTTTAACTCGTTTTTTATTATTTTAAAAGTCATACTTTCACTAATATTCATCAAATCATTAGATTAATCAGCTTAGGTTTTTGTAAATTATTTTTTTTGTTAATAATACCTTTTAGCAAGGCACTTTAAAGGCCGAATGTATAATTTAGCGCGCATATTCAATTGGGCATCAATGGAAAGTGTTTTTGTAGAATTAACTCTATTAAATAATTAGTTGTCAATTTGATATAATTGTTTTAAATACTTGTAGAGCATAACCAATAGTTTATTTATTTATCATTTTGAAATTTTTTTATGCAATTAAAGAAAAAAATAGTGGTAGTGGGTGGGGGTTTTGCGGGATTGAATTTTGTAAGAAACATCGATCCCAATTTGTTTGAGGTGGTGCTGATTGATAAGTTAAATCATCATCAATTTCAACCTTTGTTTTATCAAGTGGCTACTTCCCAGCTTGAGCCCTCTAGTATATCATTTCCATTGCGCCATATTTTTCGCAAAATGCCACATGTTTATATCCGATTAGGGAATGTGGAAAGGGTGGATACTTCACAAAAAGTTGTTCATACCAATATTGGTGATTTCACGTATGATTATTTTGTGTTGGCCATGGGCTGTAAAACCAATTTCTTTGGGAATAATGAGATAAAAAAGCATGCCTTTACACTTAAAACTACCTACGAAGCCATCACCATTCGCAATCATATTTTGCAAATTTTTGAGCGCATTATCACCGCTTCGTCCGACGAAAAGCCGAGTTTACTCAATATGGTTATTGTGGGCGCAGGGCCTACTGGTGTTGAACTTGCTGGCTCATTTGCCGAAATAAAAAAGAATATCTTGCCTCGAGATTATCACCGAATCGATTTTTCGAAATTTAATATTATCTTGGTTGAGGGAAGTAAAAATACACTCAATAATATGAGCCAATTGGCCAAAGATACATCGCGCCTTTATCTCGATAAAATAGGGGTGGAGGTGATAACTGAACGCTATGTAAAAAATTATGATGGCGAGTCACTTGTATTGAGTGATGGCACGATTATCAAAACCAAAACAGTGATTTGGTCAGCAGGGGTTATCGCCAATAGTATTTTGGGATTACCATCAGAAACACTCGGCGCAGGAAATAGACTTAAAGTTGATAGATACAATCGTTTACAAGGTTTTGAGGATATTTTTGTACTCGGAGACTTAGCGTTAATGCCGACTCCTAAATATCCCAATGGGCATCCCCAATTGGCCAATGTGGCTATCAATCAAGCTAAATTACTTTCCAAAAATATAAAAAATTTACTCCAAAATAAGTCAATCACTGAATATGAATACCGAGATTTAGGATCTATGGCTACCTTGAGCCGTAATAAAGCGGTAGTAGATTTACCTTTTATTCATTTTAAAGGTTTTATTGCTTGGATGATTTGGATGTTTCTGCATTTGATGTTGATTTTATCGGTGCGAAATAAAATGATCATTTTTATTAATTGGGCATGGGCTTATTTTACTAAAGATACTGCATTGCGCCTTATTCTTAAAGATACCAGCGAATAGCTGCCAAATATTTTTGTTTGGACTATGTTAGTGATATTTATTCTGGCTTCTATGTTCTGGCTTCAATTATAAATTCTAATAAATAGTTGTATTAGATTGATATAAGGCTAAATATAATGATTTCTACCATTTTGTTCTGAGCTTATTGCTTGGGTAATTTTACAGATGTATTTTCTAAATCTTCCCTAAATGTAAATTGTTAAGTTCCTATAAATCAATTATATTATTGCTTAGTACATGACAATTTTTCAAAAAAGTATTTATATAATTGATATTCAGTTATA
>DYSI01000032.1 GCA_020718275.1 Draconibacterium orientale | reverse complement strand
GATCGTTTACTTATCGCTGTTTCAAATAAACCTGTGGTATGATTAAGGATGAGCACATACCAATTCTTGACCAATACAACCTCAACTCTATGCGGACTAAATTGAAAATTGTCATGTACTAAATTTTTACATAGTCCATGAAATCTATATAAAGCAAATCTCTTTATGTAATTGTCAGGGCAAACGCATAAGTTTTTTACTTCATGCCTAATAATTTTTCAAGATAGCTGGTGCTCCAACCAGCTTTTAGCCTTCTGCTCTTGACTCCTACCTTTGATGATATGTCATTTTTAAGAATATTCAAGGCAATCTTGCTTAGTAAGGAGAAGTTCTGGGCTGAATTATTTATTCTTTTGCGGCTCATATCTTCCTTGAACGCCACGTCAAGAGTCCAGTGGAGTTTGTTCTCGATACTCCAGTGAGACCTTATCGCATCTTGGAAAAATTCTGCATCTCGCTTTAAACTAGAGATGTAGTACCTAGTGTGAAGTTCCTTTTCTTTATTACTGTTCTTGAATTCACGGATACTCTCGATTCTTATGACGCTTTTTAACTCCTTCCACCTGCCATCAACACCAGCATGCTGCAACTCATGTATCACGCTGCATAATCTGGTTTCTATTCGCCCGTGATCCAGGTTGGTAGTTTCAAAGGAACTAGCAGGTTTGGTGAGCCTGAACTCGTCCTCAACCTCTTCCATGAGGCTGGGCTGGTTTGCCTTGACGGCTAAAATATAATCCGCTTTCTTTTCGATAATCTTGTCGGCGATATGTGTTTGACAACCCATGGCATCTATAGTAATCGCACAATTCTCGATATCCAAAAGGTCAAGAAGTTTAGGTATGGCCGTTATCTCGTTCGATTTTTCATTTACCCTCAACTGACCTAACACAAGGTTGCTTTCGCAAGACCAAGCACTTACCATGTGAAACGGTGATTTTACACCTTGATTTTTGGCTCCCCTTATTGTTTTGCCATCCAAGTTTATCACGCCCTTCAACCCCTTGGCGTCTATCAACGTGGCTACCCACTCCATGAAGCAAGCCTCCAACTTCGCTGGCTCAATCCCGCTTATCACTCTGTTATAAGTGTCGTGGGAGGGTATACCATTCGGGAAATTGAGGTATGTGCTGAGCCAGTCTTCTTTTTCTCGGCAAAAATTTTCAATTTCATTCCAAGTATCTGCCCCTGAAATCACTGCAATAATTGCAGAAACAAGGATGGTATTCAAGTCGTGATCGTTACTTAAAACCCTTCTTTTATCCTCTATTTTGCCAAATATCGATGCTATTTGTATCTTCATAAATAATACTTATTAAATTGAATATTAAGCAATTAAGATACATATAACATTTGAAACTACCAAATAAATTTAACCTCTTTACCCTATTTTTTTAAAAAAAACTTATGCGTTTGCCCTGTTTGAATATGTATCTGAGTATAGGTATTTGCCATGATTTTTATATTTACGGGCGTTCTAAAAATTGCTTTTTCTTCGTTGGACTTCAATTTTAAAATCCTCACTTCCCTTCGACTTCGCTCAGGGTAGACTTGCTTAGTGCATTGCATTTACACTGGTAAACTCCGGTTTTAAACTTGTGGTAAGCTTAGCCAGCCCTGAGTTTACCGAAGGGTCGAACTAAGCCTGTAGGCCTCAAAAAATCTAATTTTCAGAACCCCGCTTAATATTTTTCTTCCTCGTAGCTTTCTTCACCATCATCAAATGATTCATCCTCGTCAAAGTCATCATCGAAAGGATCTTTTTCCATATCAAATTCGTCTTCTTCATCCTCTTCATATACCTCGGTGAATTCATCTGAATCAAAAATCGAATCCATGACATTCATTACCTCGATTAATTCGATGTCGAAAATCACATCATGACCAGCCATTTCAGCATTTCCGTCCATAATCACTGTATTTTCTTTGACTTCGTGGACTTTAAAAAACATAATTCCATCATCGGTTGGGGCTTGAATGCTATCGCCGACTTTCAAAGGTTTATCGCCAAAAACCTCTTTTCTATTTACTTCCACCAATAGCTCAGGATCATAAGGTCCATAAGCATCTTCTGATTTAATGACTACTGATTTATGTTGTCCTGGACTCATTGTTTTTATAGCTTTTTCAAAGCCTGGAATCATCATATCATCGCCGATGGTAAAAACGATTGGCTCGCTGGCAACGGTGGTATCGAAAACTTTACCATCCAAATATTTTCCGGTATAATGAACCTTTACGGTTTCTCCTATTGTTGGCATATTATTAAGTGTTTGTTGGTATTAACTTCGTTTAGGTTGGCAAAATTAGTAAATTTTCAGAAAGCCAATCTTTTGATTTTGTTAAAAAACCACCTCCTAAGGACTAAAATTAGCATGTAAAAATTACTAAATGCGCTTTTTTTGTTTAATTCTTTATTTGAGGTGCTATTAAAATCTTTGTGGAGCTTTGTGTTATAGCTATTGCACAAAACACACAAAGGAAAACACAAAATACACCAAAGGGATGCAAGCATTAAACGAGAATGAAATTTCAAAAATAATATTAGGTTGTGCTATTGAAGTTCATAAATAATTAGGTTCAGGCTTATTAGAATCGGCTTACCAAGAGTGCTTATTTTATGAATTAAAAAAGGCAGGATTAGAAGTTCAAAAAGAAAAACCAAAGCCGATAATTTATAAAGAAGTGAGGCTTGATCATGGATATAGGATAGATTTACTCGTTAACAACAAAGTTGTATTTGAAATTAAACAGTTGAAGCATTTACCGATGTGCATACAGCCCAAGTATTAACCTATTTGAAACTCTGTTTATTGCTTAATTTTTACGTTACAACTCTTAGGAGCGGTATAAAACGAGTTATCTATTAAATTTATAGCACCTCAATTAAAGAATCAACCCTTTTTTTAATCCTAAACGACGAATTATTTAACGGTAGTGTAGATCCATAAATATTATTTTATCAGTGTTGTCCGATAAAAAAACTACTAAATTGCTGAAATGGACTAAATATAATTTTTTTAACGGACAATAATGTTATTTTATAGTAGATTTCTAGTCAATAATTCGAAAATAAACAAGCTAAACACCAGATTTTCTCTACTCCAATTTCTACTAAAGCTATTTCACCTCAATCTTATTTTATTGAAGCTGTGCGAAAAAAGAAATTGACAAGCGCTATTAGGAGAATATCAAATCTTGCTAAAGATCAAGCTTATCTATACAATATTTAGAATAGCCTAAACGATAAAAGATTTAGCTTTGCAAAATAAATAATCATCAATGGCTAATGTTGTAAAAGGCAAAAGCTCAATCAAATATAATTATGGATACAAAAAAATTAGGATTCAATTCCAAATTAATTCATGCCGGACAGAGTGCCGACGCATACGGAAGTGCCACAGTGCCAATCTATCAAACTTCCACTTTTTCATTTAAGAGTGCCGATCATGGAGCTGCTTGTTTCGCAGGCGAAGACGATGGCTATATTTATACTCGTATCGGAAACCCAACTATTAACGCTTTAGAGACTGCCATAGCCGAACTCGAAAACGGTTATAAAGGGATAGCTTGTGGATCAGGAATGGGCGCAGTAACCGCAGTATATTTCGGCTTACTAAGTGCTGGTTCTCATATAGTTAGTCACAATGCAGTGTATGGTCCTTCGCGTGTGGTGATGGAAACCTTGTTCAAAAAATTTGGCACAGAATCTACTTATGTAGATGCAACTAATGTTGAAAATGTTAAAAATGCCATTCAAGCAAACACCAAGCTAATTTATATCGAAACGCCTGCCAATCCTACTATGGGTATTACCGACATCAAAGCAGTGGTTGAAGTGGCTCATGCGCATGGTATTCCTGTTTGTATCGACAATACATTTAGCTCCCCTTATCTGCAAAAGCCTTTGGATATGGGCGTTGATATCGTACTTCACTCTATGACCAAATTCATCAATGGACACGCCGATATCGTAGCCGGTATTGTGGTTACTCGTACCCAAGAATATTATAGCGCAATTCGTAGCGCCATGGTAAATATTGGTTCCAATATGGATCCCCATCAAGCCTACATGGTTATTAGAGGATTGAAAACCTTGGGCATTCGTATCGACCGTGCTCAGGCAAATGCAATGAAGGTAGCTGAGTACTTAGAAAATCACCCGAAAATCGAATGGGTAAAATATCCAGGCTTAAAATCACATCCTCAATACGAATTGGGAAAACGCCAAATGTCGGGACCTGGTTCAGTTATAAGTTTTGAGGTAAAAGGTGGTTTAACCGCTGGTAAAGTCCTCATGGATAATGTAAAACTTGCTCTTCTGGCGGTTTCTTTAGGTGGAGTTGAAACTTTAATTCAGCATCCCGCCTCCATGACTCATTCCAAAGTGCCAGCAGCCCAACGAATGGAAGCGCATATCACCAATGGTTTAGTTCGTTTAGCCGTTGGAATCGAAGACGTTGAAGATATTATTGCAGACTTAGACCATGCCTTGGCTATGATTTAATTCATCTTTCAAATATTTGAAAAGGAGGCTGTTCCATAAAGGACAGCCTCTCTTTTTTGTTTAAAAACCATTGTCAGCAAAAGAAATTAATAAAAAAATATGGGGCTTGTATCAAACAAACATCTATAATATCCTTATTTACTGAGGTTTTAAACTTCTCCCTTTAACAATATTTTTATAGAATATAGTTTTCTAAAGGCTGGATTTGAAAGCAAATTTGTAAAATATAAAAGCTGATAAATATTACAAATTATGAAGATTATAAATGTTGAATTTTACAATCTCAAATCAGTGTTGTCCGATAAAAAAACTACTAAATTGCCGAAACGGACTAAATATAATTTTTAACGGACAATAGTGATTCAAAATCAATTCCCAACGACTTATGGTTTGAATGCTTGCAGACCATAAGTCGTAGATTTGACAAGGACTTATAAATCGTATTTCATGAAAAATTATTAAAGCACGCTACTCGAAATATTAATAAATTTGTCGAGCATAATAAGGATGTATCAAACCTTGTTGTCCATTAATCCAAACCAAACAGCAAAGAAGCATACATGACTGAACCAAAGGAATTTAGACTAATAACAAAAACATTATCAGGCTTTGAAGAAATTCTTGCCGAGGAATTAAGTGCAATAGGCGCCCGAAATATAAATCCATTACGCAGAGCCGTTGAATGGTACGGAGATAAAGAAATGATATACAAAGTAAATTATCTCTCCCGTCTATCGTTGGTAACGCTAAAACCAATCAAAGATTTTCCTGCTTCAAATCATGACCTGCTATATGATGGAGTGCGCTCAATCGATTGGGTAAAATATTTTGACCTTAAAAATACTATTTCAGTAAAGGCATCCACCTATAAATCAAGTCTGGATCATACGCAATATATTGCTCAAAAAACAAAAGATGGCATCGTTGATTATTTCCGCGACCGATTTGACGAAAGGCCTGATGTGGATACTTATGATGCTGATATTCAGATAAATGTTCACCTCAACGAAGACTATTGCGAAATAAGCATGAACAGTACAGGGAGTCCACTTTTCAAGCGAGGATATCGTCAGGCTACGGGGCCTGCCCCCTTGAATGAAGTGCTAGCTGCGGGTATGATACAGCTTTCGGGTTGGGATAAAGTTTCCAATTTTGTAGATCCCATGTGCGGTTCAGGCACTTTGGCCATTGAAGCCGCCATGCTCGCAATTAACCTCCCAGCAGGTTATTTCAGAGAGAAATATAGTTTTATGAATTGGTTAGACTTTGATGCCATTTTATGGAAAAAAGTTAAAGAAGCAGCTGATAGTCAACTTACTGATTTTGACGGGATGATTTTCGCTAGTGATATTTCCCCAAAATATATCGAAATAGCTTCTGAAAACATTCATTTTGCTAAGCTACATAAAGACATCACCCTTAAGCAATGCGATATCGCTAACCTGAAATATCCCGAAGGCAATGGCACAATCATCATAAATCCACCTTATGGTGAACGCATCAGAACCAATGATATAAGTGAATTATACAAAATCATAGGCGATAGTTTAAAATTTAAAGCTGCTGGCTATAATGCATGGGTTATAAGCTCTGATTTAGAAGCAATTAAATTGATAGGAATGCGGCCAATGAAACGATACAACCTTTTTAATGGCGCTTTAGAATGTAAATACAATGGCTATTCCATTTATGAAGGCAGCAAAAAAGATTTATACAAAGCCTAATTGTAACTGGATGAAAAAAAGCCTAAATCAGCCAAATTATTGTCTGTTTTAAGCTTTTAATAATTATTTAATAAATTGACAATCAGTTATATTATAATACTATTCTAAATCTAAGCTATTAAATAAATCATCATTCATCATATTTGGGATGGTAACTTTTAGTGTTGGATTTGCTTTCATGGCCCTTTGAATGGCGAAGATTGCACCTTCATTACGCGCCCACGAACGGCGTGAAATACCATTATTGACATCCCAAAAAAGCATAGACTTCAGTCTTCGGTCGGCGTCTGCACTACCATCGAGTACCAAACCGAAACCACCGTTTATCACTTCGCCCCATCCTACTCCACCGCCATTGTGAATGCTTACCCAGCTTGCGCCACGGAAACTATCGCCAATAACATTTTGAATGGCCATATCAGCCGTAAAACTAGAACCGTCATAAATGTTTGAGGTTTCACGGAATGGAGAATCCGTACCCGATACATCATGATGATCGCGCCCTAAAACTATAGGTGCAGAAATTAGTCCGTCACGAATTGCTTGATTAAAAGCCTCCGCAATTTGAATTCTTCCATCGGAATCAGCGTATAAAATCCGAGCTTGTGATCCTACGACAAGATTATTCTGTTTAGCCTCTCGTATCCACTGTATGTTGTCTTGCATCTGTTGTGCTATTTCCTTTGGAGATGTACTAGCCAATTTATCAAGCACTTGCATGGCTATTAAGTCGGTAGCATCCAAATCTTCTGGCTTTGACGAAGTGCAAACCCAGCGGAAAGGGCCAAATCCATAGTCGAAACACATAGGACCCATAATATCTTGCACATAGGATGGGTATCTAAACAAGCCTTTTTGGTTCATCACCTCGGCACCGGCGCGAGAGGCTTCGAGCAGAAATGCGTTTCCATAATCAAAAAAGTACATTCCGTGCGCCGTCATTTGGTTAATGGCGTTTACTTGGCGTATTAGACTTTTCTGAACCTCTTTTTTGAACTGCACAGGATGTTGAGCCATCATTTCGTTCGACTGCTCGTAGGTAAGTCCAGCGGGATAATAACCACCAGCCCAGGGATTATGCAGCGATGTTTGATCACTACCCATTTCTACTTCCATGCCTTCGGCAACAAATTTCTCCCACAAGTCTACAATATTTCCAACATAGGCTAGGCTCACCACTTCTTTTTGGGCTTTGGCGTGGCGGATGCGTTGCATCAATTTATCCAAATCGTAATGCAGTTCATCAACCCAGCCTTGCTGATGCCTTTTGATTGCCGCAGTGGGATTTATTTCGGCTACCACCCCAATGGCGCCAGCGATTACCGCAGCTTTAGGCTGAGCCCCCGACATGCCTCCTAATCCGGAGGTAACAAATAATTTTCCGGCCAAGCCTTCATTTTCTTTTTGAATTTTCCGTCCAGCATTGAGCACGGTGATGGTGGTACCATGCACAATTCCTTGCGGACCAATGTACATAAAGGAGCCAGCAGTCATTTGGCCGTATTGCGAAACCCCCAAAGCATTAAAACGTTCCCAATCATCTGGTTTAGAGTAGTTAGGAATCACCATTCCATTGGTAATAACCACACGAGGTGCCTCTTTATGAGAAGGAAACAAACCCATAGGATGTCCGGAATACATCACCAATGTTTGCTCATCCGTCATTTCAGAAAGATATTGCATACAAAGGCGATATTGAGCCCAATTTTGGAAAACTGCCCCATTGCCGCCATAGGTAATTAATTCGTGTGGATGCTGCGCGATTGCATAATCTAAATTATTGCTAATCATCAACATAATGGCTGCAGCTTGAACCGACTTATGCGGAAAATCCTGAATATTTCTAGCTGTAATTTGGTATTTTGGGCGAAAACGGTACATGTAAATTCTACCATATTTTTTAAGTTCCTCAGCAAATTCAGGGGCTAATTCGGTATGGTGTTTTTGGTCAAAATAGCGTAATGCGTTTTGTAAGGCCAATTTTTTTTCATCAGCAGAAAGCAGATCTTTCCGAATTGGAGCATGGCTTACCGAAGGGTCACGTTCTACTTTTGGAGGCAAAACAGCTGGAATGCCTTGGCGAATGTCGTTTTGAAATTCTTGTAATGTCATACGGATTGGTTTATAGTTCTAAATCCAAATTGATAGGATTTAAATCGGTTTTAAATTCATATTTAAACAAACCTTCTTCGGGAAGGTCTAATTCCACTTCTTCGATAAAAGTAACACTTTTTGCAATTTCAGGCTGCATAACCTTGTCATTCTCAATAAAATCAACCACTTTTCGGTATTTAGCAACGAAGCTTTCGATAAAAGGCGATGACTTTTTAGGGCGACGGAATTCGAGGGCTTGGGCTGCATTAAAGAGTTCGATTGCCAAAATTCTTTCCAAATTTTGGAGTATTTTATGTGCTTTAGTGGCTGCATTGGCGCCCATACTTACGTGATCTTCTTGACCTTGTGAACTTTCGATTGAGTCAACCGAAGCTGGAGTTGCATATTGCTTATTCATACTTACCAAAGAAGCCGCTGCATATTGAGGAATCATAAAACCGCTATTCAAACCTGGGTTAGCGACCAAAAACGAAGGCAAATCTCGTTTACCCATAACTAGCTGATAGGTTCGTCGCTCGGAAATATTACCTATTTCGGCCATGGCTATACTAAGATTATCGAGCGCTAAAGCCAAAGGTTGTCCATGAAAATTGCCAGCAGAAATAATCAGATCCTCATCTGGGAAAATAGTGGGATTATCAGTCACTGAGTTAATCTCGTTTTTGAAAACATAAGCCACATAATTGATTGAATCTTTGGAAGCGCCATGTACTTGCGGAATGCATCTAAAAGAATAAGGATCCTGCACATGGACTTTCGGTTGGTTAATCAATTCACTATCTTTTAGTAAGTTACGAATTCTAGTGGCGGTTTTTATTTGGCCTTTATGAGGGCGAATTTGATGCACTGCATCATGGAAAGGTTCGATACGACCGTCGAAAGCGTCGAGTGAAAGGGCACTGATGACGTCGGCTAATTTCGATAATTTGAAAACGCGCAAACAAAGATACACGCCATAAGCACTCATAAATTGCGTACCATTTAAAAGCGCTAATCCCTCTTTTGACTGCAAAACGAGCGGCTGCCAATTGAGTTCATCAAGCACTTCAGCAGCATTCATTTTCTTGCCCTTATAATACACTTTCCCCATTCCCAAAAGCGGCAAACTTAAATGAGCCAAAGGCGCTAAATCGCCAGAAGCTCCCAACGAACCACCCTGATATACAATCGGTAAGACATTATGATTAAACATATCAATCAAGCGCTGAACCGTTTGTAATTGCACGCCTGAATGACCATAAGAGAGCGATTGAATTTTGAGAAAGAGCATTATTTTAACAATAATTTTAGGCACCTCATCGCCCACTCCACAGGCATGCGACATGACCAAATTTTCTTGCAGTTTGCTCAAATCATCCTTGCCAATGCTAATATTGCAAAGAGATCCAAAGCCAGTATTTATACCATAAATTGGCTCCTTTTGCGACTCCATTTTACGGTCGAGATAGGTACGGCACTTATTGATTCGAAACCGCGCATCGTCAGACAATGCAAGTGAGGTATTATTATTCAGAATTTTGGCGATCAGCTCAAAAGTAACATCTTCATTACTAATATAATGCATCGAAATAAATTTTTTGATTAGAAACAACGAAGATAAGAAAATGGATCCAAAACTCACATCCTAAGCATACTTAAAAGCCCCAAAACCTAGGGTAATTAATCAATTCAGAATTATTAAGTATCAGCTCTAGAGAGAGAGAAGTGCTTCGGCTATTTGATCGGCAGCCTTACCACCACCATACAAATTACTACTGAAATCTAAATTAAATTTATGATTGAAGTAAGTAGATACAATCTTTTGTTTATCAGCACCTACCAGCACGTTATAATAATTTTCAACAAGCTCCACCCACTCGGTTTCGTCGCGCAAAGTGATACAAGGTTTCTGAAAGAAAAACGCTTCTTTCTGCAATCCGCCACTGTCGGTCATAACCATTGCGCAATGCTGAAGGAGAAAAACCATTTCGAGATAACCAATTGGTTCAATAATATGAATATGATTTGTATTGATTTTATAGCCCTGTTTTTCAATAATTTTGGAAGTACGGGGATGCAGTGGTAGCACCACAGTTCGTTGGCTTCCTATTTCGTCAAATGAGTCGAGAATGGCTTTTAAGCGAGTTAGATCGTCGGTATTTTCGGCTCGATGAATAGTAGCGAGAACAAAATCAGCGGGTAAATCTAAAGCTGGTTTACGGCTTTTTTCGGCATAAAAAATTGCCACATCTTGCATCACATCACCAGATTTAAGCACTGTAATTGGCAGATTATCAAAACCTTCCTTTCTGAGATTATCAATAGCGGTATCGGTAGGGCAAAACAATATGGAAGCAATCCTATCGGTCAAAATACGATTTATTTCTTCGGGCATACGCATATTGAAGGAACGCAAACCAGCTTCCACATGGGCAATTTTGATATGCAATTTTGCTGCAGCCAAGGCACCTGCAAGGGTTGAATTGGTATCGCCGTACACCAAGACCCAATCGGGTTTTTCGTCTAAAATCACTTGTTCGATCTTCTCCAACATTTGTCCGGTCATAGCACCATGACCTAAACCGTTGATTGCCAAATTATAGTGAGGGCGCGGGATTTCCATTTCATCGAAAAATATATCGGACATATTAGCGTCGAAATGTTGACCTGTATGAATAATAACTTCTTGGATATCAGCATATTTTAAAAATGCACGGCTCACTGCTGCTGCTTTAATAAACTGAGGGCGTGCGCCGACGACGGTGATTACTTTCATATAATTGTTTTTTTTCGTATTATTATTTTTTTACTAGATCATCGAACGATGAATACTTTCAACTAACCTATTTTTAAGTAGTTCTGCATAAATATCGACCACAATTTCGCGATACTGAAATAGGATAATGCTCACTGCTTTGGTTAGGTTGATTGTGTTTTTCGACTGCTGATTAAACTGTTTTTTCATCACATCGGGAAGAAGGATATCCAATAATTCGATTCGGGCTGCAATTTCGTAGCGTCGAAAAACATCCTTTTCGTACCTCAATTCAGACTCCAATTCAAGTTCTATCTCTTGAATCAAGCGAATGAATGCGCTAAGTTCGTCTTTATTTTGGACAACAAACTTCATTTACATGCGATTTGGGACTTCAATACCAAGTAGCGCCATGGAGGACTTAATCACTTTTGCCGTTAAGTCAGAAAGGGCTAAACGAAAGGATAGCAGGGATTTATCTTCTTCTTTAAGGATTGGAATTTCGTGGTAAAACTGATTATACTCCTTTGCCAATTCATAAGCATAATTTGCAATCATTGCGGGGCTATAATTTGCAGCGGCACTTTGAATGGTGGCAGGGTAATCATGCAGTAATTTTATAAGATTTCGTTCTTTTTCGGTAAGTAAAAGCGAATTGTTCCAAGCAGTAAAAGTTTGGCCTTCGGCCTTTCGAAGCACCGACTGAATTCTAGCAAAAGTATATTGCACAAAAGGACCAGTATTTCCATTAAAATCAATTGATTCCTCAGGATTGAAAAGCATCTTCTTTTTCGGATCCACTTTTAGGATAAAAAATTTCAAAGCCCCCAAGCCTATTTGATTAAATAATTTCTGAGCCTCCTCGGTCGATAAGCCCTCAATTTTGCCTAACTGAGTAGTGATCAGGCCCGCATTTTCAACAATTTCCTGCATTAAGTCGTCGGCATCCACCACCGTTCCCTCTCTCGATTTCATTTTTCCTTGCGGCAATTCAACCATTCCGTAAGAGATATGTTGAATATTTTGAGCCCAAGGATAGCCTAATTTAGTAAGAATCAGTTTGAGTACATCAAAATGGTAATTTTGCTCATTACCAACCACATACAACATTGCTTGTGGTTCAAAATCGGCTTGACGAAGCAAAGCAGTTCCAATATCTTGGGTCATGTAAACCGAAGTCCCATCTGCGCGAAGCAGCAACTTTTGATCTAATCCGTCGGGCGTTAAATCGGCCCAGATTGAGCCATCCTCTTTACGGAAAAGTACCCCCGACTCAAATCCTTTCTCGACTATAGATTTTCCGAGGAGGTAAGTTTCTGATTCATAGTAAATTTGGTCGAAATCAACCCCTAAACGATTGTAAGTAACCTCAAAACCTTTATAAACCCAACTATTCATCATTTGCCACAGTGCAAATATCTTATCCTCTTTGGCTTCCCAATCACGCAACATCTGCTGAGCAGCTTGCATAATTGGGGCTTGCTTTTTGGCTTCCTCTTCCTCCATGCCACTTTCAATAAGCTGTTGCATTTCAGACTTATATACTTTATCAAACTGAACGTAATACTTACCAACCAAATGATCACCTTTGATACCGGTAGACTCAGGCGTTTCGCCATTGCCATATCGTTGCCATGCCAACATCGATTTACAAATATGAATTCCACGATCGTTGACAAGGTTTACTTTTTTCACATGCTGACCTGAGGCTTTTAATATTTCGGCAATCGAAAAACCTAGCAGATTATTACGAATATGACCTAAATGCAGCGGCTTATTGGTATTTGGTGAACTATATTCAATTAGCACAGCAGGCGCATCCATAGCCGCTTCTACGAAGCCAAATTGTGGGTCAGAAAAAGCAAGTTGAGCTTGCCAAAGCCAGTATTTGTTAGCGACTATTAAATTCAAAAAACCCTTGATTACCTCAAAGCGATCAATTTCAGCAAGATTATTTTGTAAATACGTTCCCAGTTGATGCGCAGTTTGCTCTGGCGACATTTTAGAAAAGCGAATTAGAGGAAATACATTTATTGTGAAATCGCCCTCAATTTCTTTGCGCGTTTGCTGCAAACTAATATCCGAAAATGCCAAACTATGGTTATACAAGCTTTGAAAGGCATGAATAAAACTTTCACTGATTAGTTTTTCAATAGTACATTTTTCTGAAGAAGTCATTTTCTAATATATTTTTTACATTGTTGATTAACAATACATTGTATTGATTTATATTTATTAAAAGGTTAAGCCTGGAATGGGAGGAATAACTCCTTTGGCCATCTCTTTCATTTCATCGTTTGAAAAAGCCTCAGCCTTTTCGATTGCTCTATTAAGGGCAATGATCAGCAAATCTTCTATTGCTTCTTTATCGCCTTGGGCAAATAATTCGGGACTAATCAGGATTTGTTTAACCATTTTATTGCCATTCACCACTACTTTAACTTGGCCATTTTCAGCTTGACCGTCCACTAGAATTTGCTCCATGCGCAACTTATGATCTTGTTGTGCGAGCTTTACTTTATTGATAATATCTCCAAACATAGTAAAATTTATAATGCGATTATTTGATCAATTTTTTCAGCCGCCCGATACACCTCAATCACATCATCTGGATTGTCCATGAGCTGTTTAGCGGTAAAGCTAATATATTTTGAATTTTTGGATTCTCGATGCGATATTTGCGCCTGATTGTTAAAAAGCGCTTTAAGTCTATTTAAGCTTTCGGGGTCAAAAGGCACAACAAATTTAAATAGATATTCGTGCGGCCAAGTATAATTCCGTACTAAGTATTCCAAGAGTTTGCTGTAATCTGGAGCTGCGTTCATCTAATTTTATTTGAGCGGCAAATTTCGCAAAAAAAAACTCACTATTTACGTTTTTCAAAAACGCGCACACGCATTTGGTCTATATCAAACGCTCGGCCGTTGGGATTCCAGAAATAGTACTTCAAACGATCATGATGATTTCTTATTTCAGGTGTCAAATAATATAATTTATAATGTTGCCACTGATTGGCGGAATCCGTCTTAAGCTCAGGTGCTAAATATCCATAATCGCCATTTCTACAACTCATGGTAGTCACAAAATAGACATCGTTAAGTGATTGATTAGTAGTAGATCTAATATTAAAATTAAATTCAACCCAAATATGATCATCGGAAGTGAGGGCATTGTATTTTATAAGATTTGAAAATGAATAAACATCCTCCGCAGTCACATGAAAATATTTATTTAATGAATCCGATTGTATTTGAGCCTGATAATCCGATTCTGGTTTAAATAATCCCTTTGGCAATTCTACACTATATGGTTTTTCAAAATCTATTGACTGTATTAGTTTTGCTTGATATTTATGTTGGTCGTCGAAGTCGCGAACTTTATCAAAATCACGTTGAACCAACAACTTTTCTTTATCCTGATCAGTTACTGTAGTTTTGAGAAAGGTAGCAAAATAATAGCCTGCGGTAGTTCTATAGGGGTCGAGAATGTAATTTCGATATTGCCACCATTGAAATTGATTAAGAAAGACGAAAAAGGCTAGCAATATTCCAACACCAATCTTAAACAACCAAGTCTGTTTTTTTAGAAAAAGAAAAAAGTAGCCTAAACCAATTGCAAGTGTAGGGTAATAGGTTATCAAAGGTCTATTTGAAAAACCAGCTCCATACCACCATTCGGTCCAACTGGAAACGATATAAAAAGCAAGTATAAAATGAAGTATTAGACCAAAAGCAATCGTTTTATTTCTTTTATAAAAAACATATAAGCCCATAAGTGAAAACACCATTAAAGGAGTATAAACAAGCCAGCCTTTGCGAAAACTAAATAACACGTTTAGAATATGAGGCGACCATAAATCTAAACCTATTCCAGCATTTTTGTAAGAATCAAAGATTGGCCTTCCTGTTTTGATTAACCAATACGTAATCTGTGGACTTGCTAAAAATAATACAATTATAATACTGATTATAAATTGATTGCGATATAAATATATCAACTTAAATTTCATCATTAGGCTCTTCTTTGTGGTAACATTCCAAAGGAGCGGAATTAAAATGGAGAGAGATTCTGTTGGTTTTATCAATCCCATCAAGCCTACTGCACTTGCAATTCCAATAAGATTTTTCAGCTTAAAACTTTGATGCCATTGAATGGTATTCCAAATAACCAAAGTCATTAGGAGAAATAAAACATTAACGGGTTCAAGATTTTTTATAGATAGATGATTGGCTAAATTTGTTCCAAAAATAATAAGCAAAAGAATGAGTGCAGTGAGTCTATCCGTGAAAAAGTGCAGTAAAATTTTCCTCAAATAATACAATCCAATCATAGTATAAATGATTGCCCCAATCACAAGGAAAACCTGATACGTTTCACTAAAACCATCCATTGGGAGTCCCATTAAGGCAGAATAGCCATGCGCCAAAAGAAAAAATGGCAAGAAGAAAAGGGACATTCCAAACAAAAAAAGATACATTGGTTCGCCTTTATCGTTGGAGGAAATCATGTATAAGGTACCTGCTAAATTCCTTTCATCATTTATTTTTTTAACCCAATCAACCTCATTGAGCAAAGGATCATCATAAATAAAACAAGCAGGCAATGGAAGGTAGTATCCAAAAATATCCCAAGCAATTTCCTTTTCAAATCGGTTATTAAACCGAAACCAAATCAATAATATCGAACTAAGAAAAATTACATAAAACGAATAAGATCGCAATTTCATAACAATAGTTGTAAGAATTTATTTATCAAACTATTAAAGCCTCAAATAGTATTTCGATAGGGTGTTTAGCATGGGTTTGCGTACCGTCTTCAATTTGATGACGACAGCTAGTGCCCTGTGCTACAATCTCTTCCTCAGCGTCCTTATTGCGGACTGCTGGAAAAAGAACCAACTCTCCTACTTTCATGCTCAAATCGTAATGTTCTTTTTCATAACCAAAACTGCCAGCCATTCCACAACAGCCTGAAGGGATTTCCTTAACCGTATAATTTTTAGGAAACGACAGCATTTGAATAATGGGTTTGGTACTTGCAATTGCTTTCTGCTGACAATGACCGTGATACTTGATTTTGAGCGCTTTATCGGTAAATAATTCTTGCGAGATTTTCCCATCCGCAATTTCTTTGGCAATAAACTCATCGATCATCAAAGCATTATTTCCTAATTGTTTGGCTTTTGTTCGCAGTTCGGCATTTACCAATTCGGGGTATTCATCTCTGAAAGTGAGAATAGCTGAGGGCTCAATCCCAATCAAAGGATGGGTTGAAGAAATAATATCACCCAAATGCATCACATTAGCGTTAGCAATTTCTTTGGCTTTGCGCAAAAGTCCTTTTGATAAATAGGTTCTACCACTGACCTCATGTTTTGGAACAACGACCTCATAACCTAGCTTATGAAGCAAACGAATGGCTTTTATACCAATTTGCACATCATTATAATTGGTAAACTCATCGGCAAACAAATAGACTTTTCCATTTTTGAGTTCACCTTGATATTTATTGGCAATCATCCAAGCGCGTAAGGTGGTTTTATAAAGCATTGGAATTCTGCGTTGTGGCGCAAAACCAATCGACTTTTTAAGCAATGAAGAACTCCATTTGCTACTGGCCACAAAATTAAAAAACCAAGGCACTAACATTCCCAATCGATTAATTCTATGAATATTAGCAATCAATATTGATCTTAAGGGGACACCATGTTCATCATACCAATGTTGCAAAAACTCTGCTTTAAACTTAGTCAAGTCGATATTACTCGGACATTCGGATTTACAAGCTTTGCAGGAAAGGCACAAATCCAAGGAATCATAAATTTCGCGATGGTCGAAAGGATTAGCTTTATTGGAATTGGTGATAAATTCGCGAAGGGTATTAGCGCGGGCTCTGGTAGTATTTTGTTCATCACGACTGGCCATATAGCTCGGGCACATGGTTCCACCACTGAGTTCAGTTTTGCGACAATCACCAGATCCATTGCACTTTTCTACAGCTCGTAAAAAACCATGCGTAGCTGAAAAGTCGAAAATAGTCTCAAATTCTTTGGTTGGTTTCCCAGAAACATAACGAAGTGATTCGTTCATTTTAGGGGTTTCGGTAATTTTTCCCGGGTTGAAAATATGCTTAGGATCCCAAGTTTCCTTAATCTGTTGTATCAGCAGATAATTCTTTTCCCCTATCATCAAAGGAATAAATTCACCGCGCAAGCGACCGTCGCCATGTTCACCTGACAAGGAGCCACGATATTTCTTTACCAATTTGGCAGATTCCAACGCAATGGTATGAAACAATTCAACATCCTTTGGGTCTTTAAGATTCAATACCGGCCGAAGGTGCAGCTCACCAGTGGCGATATGCGCATAATAAACGCATTCCAAACCATATTGCCGCAGGATGGCATCAAATTCATCAATATATTGTGGCATCAGCTCAGGCAAAACGGCGGTATCCTCAATCACAGGAACTGGTTTGGCATCGCCAGGCATATTCGATAATAAGCCGAGGCCCGCTTTTCGTAATGTCCAAACTTTTCCAATATCAGCTCCACGCACTACCGGAAAATGCAGTCCGTAGCCAGCAGCACGCATATCTTTTTCCATAGCTGATATCTTCGCTTCAATTGCAGCAGGGGAATCCTCCGCAAATTCAACAATTAAAATGGCGCCAGGATCTCCTTGAACAAAAAAACGATTTTTATCTTGATTTCGGTTTTCTTTGGTCAAATCCATAATGGCTTTATCCATTAATTCCACCGATGCCGGTTGATGCTTCAAAACGATTAAATTAGCCCGAGTTGACTGTGGAACATCCTTAAGATGCACGC
Source organism: Draconibacterium orientale (assembly GCA_020718275.1). GTDB lineage: Bacteria > Bacteroidota > Bacteroidia > Bacteroidales > UBA1556 > UBA6267. The sequence goes on along the minus strand of DYSI01000032.1, from coordinate 6,445 downwards.
ATACCAAGGCTTTTTCTTTAGGCGGTAGCGGCACCAGATTAAGGGTGATGGCGGTGGTAAAAGCTAAAGTTCCTTCACTGCCTGCTAGCAATTTAGCAAAATTAAAAAACTGATTATCAGAACCAAAAAAGCTATCTCTTAGAAGTAAATCAATGGCATAGCCGGTATTTCGTCTTTCCAAATCAGGATGCGGAAATTGGCTTATAATCTCTTGCTGATTCTCCTCTGATGATAAAATCGCTTGAATATTTCTGTAGATTTTCCCTTCTAGCGTTTGGAGTTTACATTTTTCATCAAAGCTGGCTTTTGACAAGTTCTCGAAGACGACTTCGCTGCCATCGCTAAGAATAGTTTCGAGTTGGAGGGTGTGCTCACGGGTGCTACCATAAATAAGCGAATGAGCACCGCAGGAATTATTGCCCACCATTCCACCAATCATACAGCGGCTTGAGGTGGAAGTTTCTGGACCAAAAAAAAGATTGTAAGGCTTGAGTATTAAGTTTAATTCATCTAAAATAACCCCAGGTTCCAGCTTTACCCAATGCTCTTCGACATTGATCTCCAATATTTTAGTCATATATTTTGAAATATCGACTATAATGCCAGCGCCAACCACTTGGCCAGCTAAGGAAGTGCCAGCAGCGCGTGGCACGATTGGAACACTATGCTTATTCGAGAATTGGATAATACGATGTACGTCTTGTTTGTGCTTGGGTCGGCAAACCGCTAATGGCATTTCGCGATAAGCAGAAGCATCTGTTGCATATAGCAGTCGGCTGTGTTCATCGATCCAAATATCACCTTCAAAATTGGCTTTTAAGGCGTCTAATTCACGATGAATAATGGAAATATCTTGCATAAGGGAGTTCAATGATAAATTATAGAAATCGACCAACAAAGATATTAACTTAGTCGATTTGTATGGCAATGCCTAACAAAATAGCGCTAATAAATAATATTGACGAATTAGATATTTATGTCAATTGAAACATATCCATTAATAATCAGCAAAGCGCTAGCGATTCTAACACATTAGAAAAGGAAAAAAATTAGCTATTCAGGTACATTTTATTACGCAGCAACTGAATCGATTCATCGGAAATATAATCATCATATTCCATCATTTTATCGATTATTCCGTTGGGCGTCAATTCGATAACCCGATTGCAAACTGTTTGTATAAACTCATGATCGTGAGAGGACATAAAAATATTTCCTGGAAACTTAACCAAGTTATTATTGAAAGCTTGTATGGATTCCAAGTCGAGGTGATTTGTAGGCGTGTCGAGGATTAGTGCATTTGCATCCACCAACATCATTTTAGCAATCATACAGCGCATTTTTTCGCCACCTGACAATACTTCCACCTGCTTATTGATTTCGTCGCCAGAGAAAAGCATTTTTCCTAAATAGCCTCGAATATAAAGTTCGGTGGTATCGGTAGTAAATTGACACAGCCAATCAAATAGTGTTAATTTATTAAGAAAAAAGCTAGCATTATCAAGTGGTAAATAAGCTTTGGTGATTGTTTGACCCCATTTAAAAATTCCATCTTCTGGTTTTTGATGTTCATTCAATATCTCGAAGAAAACAGTCATTGCGCGTGGATCGCGAGACAGAAAAATGATTTTATCACCCTTGTGAGCAAAGAAAGATACGTCCTTGAAAAGTAATTTTCCATCCTCTGCCCTAGCCTTTAAGCCACTCACTTCGAGTATATTATCACCTGCTTGTCGTTCGGGTTTGAAAATAATACCAGGATATTTGCGGGTGGAAGGACGAATTTCTTCGATATTCAATTTCTCAATCATTTTTTTACGACTGGTCGTTTGGCGCGATTTGGAAGCATTGGCGCTAAAGCGAGCAATAAATTCTTGCAATTCTTTCTTCTTTTCTTCGGCTTTCTTATTTTGCATTTGCAACTGCTTCAAGGCCAACTGACTACTTTGATACCAAAAGGAATAATTTCCGGCAAACATTTGGATTTTTCCAAAATCGATATCAACGGTGTGGGTGCTAATCGCATCGAGAAAATGTCGATCGTGAGAAACAACGAGCACCGTATTTTCGTAGTTTGCCAAATAGTTTTCGAGCCACATCACTGTATCTAAGTCCAAATCGTTGGTAGGCTCATCGAGCAATAAATTGTCGGGTTTACCAAAAAGCGCTTGAGCTAGAAGAACGCGAACCTTTTGTTTTCCACTTAAATCTTTCATCATGGTAAAATGAAATTCCTCTCTAATTCCCAAATCATTAAGTAAAGTAGCCGCATCACTTTCAGCATTCCAGCCGTCCATATCAGCAAACTTTTCTTCGAGCTCAGCTGCTTTAAGTCCATCCGCATCGGTAAAATTTTCTTTGGCATAAATGGCATCCTTTTGTTGCATAATTTGCCAAAGGCGGTCATGACCTTTGAGAACCGTTTCGAGGACTGTAAATTGGTCAAATGCATTGTGATTTTGACTCAAAACCGATAATCGTTCGCCCTGACCAAGGCTTACATTACCCGAAATAGATTCAATTTCACCGGAGATAGCTTTGAGAAAAGTGGACTTACCTGCCCCATTGGCGCCAATTATTCCGTAGCAATTTCCCGCTACAAACTTTAGGTTAACATCTTGAAATAGAACTCTTTTGCCAAATTGAATTCTCAAATCTGTGACTGTAATCATCTGATAAAATATTTATATGGATTTACCTTAATACGTTCTCGAAAAAGGTGTGCAAAGATAGACAATTTATAAAGAGGGTTTCTAAAAATTAGATTTTTTGAGGCGGACAAGATTAGTTCGACCCTTCGGTAAACTCAGGGCTGGCTAAGCTCACCACAAGTTTAAAAATGGAGTTTACTAGTGTAAATGAGATGCACTGAGCAAGTCTACCCTGAGCGAAGTCAAAGGGAAGTGAGGATTTTAAAATTGAAGTCTAACGAAGAAAAAGCAATTTTTAGAACACCCGTAAAGTGAAAAATGATAGCAGCCTAAAGTTCCGTTTTAGCTTTGAGGATGTCTGCAAAATAGTTTGTAGAAAAACGAATTACCCTACTTCAAAGTTTTGGTGTCACTTCTTGATACACAAGCTAACTCACTAAGGTTGGCGGAATAAAACGTTGGGAATTGCAGGCGACTTTTCTATCAAGTTATACAAAAGTTGATGCGAGGTAGAAAACTTGCATAATAACCTAAACTACAATATTTTACACCAATTATTACCAACTGGCTTTTATTCATTTTTCATCAATTATCTATCAATTTTGCTTCTGCCGTGCGTTTGGGTAGGCAAGCTCTTTGGCTGGTTTTAGCCTCGCTGATTTTTGCTACGTTTCAGCATAGCTCAAACAAGTTTGGCTCTGCATTCACTAAACGCAAAAATTGGTCGTGTGTTGGCTTTTTTGAGCGACCAGACAATGTGCTTGACTACGAAGCGTGGGCTAACGCGCATGAAGTCCTCTATTAAATATTTCTTTAACCATTCCAAACATCATTGCTGAAAAATCCTCTTTAAATTCCTTGTTGTCAGAATAGAGTTTGTATAAGTCAAAATTTGTTGTTATGTGTTTTAGCAATTCTTCTCCAACAATCTTATCACTTGTTATACGGGCGTTTTGGTCGTCAGAATATTTGATTGAAGTAATTAATTCTTGATTTTTAGCAACATCATTTGCAACACTTTCTGCCATTTGTCTAACCTTGTCCACATCTGTAAATTGTGTCCCGTAGCGCTCGTTAAAAGTTTGTAGAATATTTGAAAGTCGGTCTATTTCGGCTTCACTTGTTCCGCCTCGCATATCGGTTGGAATTGGCTTTAAATCTTCGCCTTGCTCCATTGCAATATTTGTTGTTGCTTCTAATTGTAAACGGTAACTATCCATGTCGATATTATCCAAAATACCTTGTGCCAAATCAATCGGTGTATCGCCTCCTAATTTGTTTTGTAAGTGATTAAGGAAAATGTAAAGCCTTTCTAAATACGGATTTTCAAACGGTACAATTTGAGAAAGGAAAATATACAAACGAACATAGGTTTTTACTTTTGCTCTAAAATCGGCTTGCTGTTCTTCCGCTAAATCGTTTCTGAAAATTGCTGTTGAACTATCAAGCATTGCATGAAGTTGGTCAACAGGAACATTTGCCAAAATCTTATCTGAAAATTCAACAACTTGTTCTTTTGTATAAACTTGATAATTGTCCAAAGCATCCTGTAAATCAAACAATTTATTTGGGTCGGTGGCTTCGCCTAAAATTGTGCTTTCAAAATATGGTTTAAAAGCTTTTTCAATGTCATCTGCTGAATTTGCAAAGTCTAAAACAAAGGTATCTTTCTTTAGTGGATGACTTCTGTTAAGCCTTGATAGTGTTTGAACTGCATTTACGCCCCCCAGTTTTTTATCTACATACATGGTATGCAAAAGTGGTTGGTCAAAACCCGTTTGAAATTTATTAGCTACCAACAAAAAACGATATTCGTTTTTTTCAAATTCTTTTGGAATTGAAGCACTTGAAAAACCATTTAAATTTGCTTCTGTTTGACCGTCAATCTCGCCAGAAAAAGCCACAATAGCTTTATAAGGACTGTTTATTTTGTGCAAATATTCATCAAATGCTTTTTTGTATTTTACTGCGTTGGCTCTCGAACTGGTTACCAACATGGCTTTTGCAAAACCGCCCATTCGCTTTTTACGAATAACATTTTCCATAAAATGCTCAACAATCAGAACCGCTTTCTTTTTTATGGCGTGTTCGTGGCTTTCAACATAATGCTTTAGCTTCTTTTGAGCTTTTAATTTGTCGTATTCGGGGTCGTCCTCAATCTTTTTAAGTAAAGCGTAATAACTTTGGTATGTAGTGTAATTCTGTAAAACATCCATTATAAAACCTTCTTCAATGGCTTGTTTCATTGAGTATAAATGAAAAGCTCTGAACTTAATTTTATCGCCCTCTTGAAACGGAACACCAAACAATTCTAAGGTTTTGTTTTTTGGCGTTGCTGTAAAAGCAAAATAACTGGCGTTTGGCAATAGTTTTCTCGACTTAATTAAGTCGGTAATTAAATCTTCGCCTGTTATGGTGTCGTTATCTTCTGTTTCTATTTCATCATCATCCTGAGACGGGGCATGCCCCATCTTTACAGCCAAAGATTCGTTTAATTTACGTGCCATTTGACCGCTCAAACTGCTGTGAGCTTCGTCTATGATAATGGCAAAATTTGTTCCTGGTAAATCGCCAATTTCTTCAACTATGTGAGGAAATTTTTGAATAGTGGTAATGATTATTTTTTTACCTTCTTCGAGTGCTTCTTTCAGTTGTTTACTTCCTTCTGTGATGGCTTCAACAACTCCGTTTACTTGCTGAAACTGTTTTATGTTGTTCCGTATTTGAGCATCTAAAACCCTTCGGTCGGTTACTACAATTACGGTATCAAAAATATTGTCCTTGCCCGATTTGTCGTGTAGTCCAACCAATTGATGAGCCAACCAAGAAATAGAATTTGATTTGCCCGAACCTGCTGAATGTTGAATTAAATATTTTTGTCCCGAACCTTTTTCTTGTGCATCGGCTAAAAGATTGCGGACTGCAAGCAATTGATGATAGCGTGGAAAAATTAATTTCTTTTCTTTCCTCGTTCTTACTTTGCCAGCTTGACCTGAGCTTGTCGAAGGGTCCAAATACTCTCTTTCTTCGGTGATCAGTTGGCAGAAGTTTTGAATAATATCAGTAAGATTGTTTTTAGTTAAAATCTCTTTCCATAAATAATCAGTTTTGATGCCGTCTTTTGGAGGATTTCCTGCTCCATTGTTAAAACCTTTGTTGAATGGTAAAAAATAGGATTTCTCTTTTTTGAGTTGAGTACACATCCAAATTTCTTCGGTGTCCACAGCAAAGTTTACCATTAACCTACCCAAACGAAATAGCTCCTCGTTCGGGTCTCTATCTTCTTTGTATTGCCTTATGGCGTTTTGTACATTTTGTTTGGTTAGTTCATTTTTCAATTCAAATGATATTACTGGAATACCATTGATGAAAATCAGCATGTCCAACGATTTTTTATCGTTTGGCGAAAAATAAACCTGACGCATTACCGAAAACAAATTGGCTTGATACAATGCGTTTGCATCGGCATTGTATGCCGAAACTGGCTTGTCGTAAAACAAATGCAGTTTAGTATCCGTAAATCCGTCTGTAATGCCTTTGCGTAATACTTCAATAATTCCTTTGGCTTGTATTTGGTCGTTAAGGCGTTTAATTATTTTTTGCTCGTAAAGGTCTTTATGATAGGTTTTAATTTTGGCTACTGCTTTGGGTTGTGTAGCTTCTAAAAATTGAAAAAGTAATTCGCTGTCTATGCACGAAACATTATTGTATGCCTTGTTTTCACGAAGCAAATAATTGTTCTCCTCAACCAAATATTGAGCAATGTGGGCTTCCAATCCTTTTTCTGTGGTATC
>DYSI01000079.1 GCA_020718275.1 Draconibacterium orientale | reverse complement strand
ATGAAATAATTCTTTCAATTTGTCAAAACGAACTTCAAGCATTTCGGCGATGTGCTAATAGAACTCAAAAGCAAATAAGAGGAAAAATTGCTGATTTTCTGCTTGAACTCTCCACTAAAATATACGATTCAAACCTTATCTGTATACCTCTTAACCAAGAAGAGATTGGAAACTTAATAGATGCTTCAAGGGAAAGTGTAAGTCGAGTTTTTTCGGAATTTGAAAAAGATGAGCTCATCATTACTAAAGGAAAACAAGTTGAGATTATCAATACGGAGTCATTGAAGATGATTTCGTCAAAAGGATAAACTCAATATTAGCCGAGTAGGTATATTGCTTGCTTGGATTTAAAACACAGCAAATTACTAACTATTCCATTTGTGGTATAATAATTGTAATTCCCGTTTTAATACCATAAAGTAGAAATTTTTAATCTTCACACCTATGAAAAGCCTTACTAAATTTTACCTGACAAGCCTTCTGATCTCGGTGGTTAGCCTAGCTGCCGCACAAGACATCAAAGAAGAGAAACTGAATTTACCAGGAGACAATCTTAATCTTTATGCAGTGATGAATCTGTTTCAAGAATCTGCAACCCTTGAAGCTTTTGAAAGAAGTTTAAATGATAAAGACTCCTTAATCAACAACCTTGATTTGAATGGTGATGACCAAATAGATTACATCAAAGTATCTGATAATGTGAAAGGTGACGACCACATTATAGTCCTTCAAACTGCGATCAGTGAAACGGAAAATCAGGATATCGCAGTTTTCACAGTGGAGAAAACCGGCGAAAACTCAGTTAAAGTACAACTAGTTGGAGATGAAGAATTGTATGGCAAAGATTATATCATAGAGCCAAACTATTCAGACGTCGCACAAGGGGAAACTCCAAACCCTGGCTATATTGGCAATAACAATGAAACCCAGAATCAAACTGTTGTTGTGCGTAGAATTACCACTTATGAAGTTGCAGCATGGCCTGTGGTTCGTTATATCTATGTCCCTAGTTATGTCGTCTATCATTCACCATATTATTGGGGATATTATCCAAGCTATTGGAGCCCATGGCGTCCTTATTACTATCATTACTATTATGGTTATCATTCGCATTGGCATGGATATTACCATGGTTATTATCGCCACAGTCACTACAATCATTATCACCACTATAACGATTATTATTATAATGGACACAGATCCAATAGCAACACGGTACACCAAAGGAGAAGCAATGGTAGCTACAGCAACACCTATTCTAGACCAGAGAGCATCCGTGAAGGATCCACTACCTATAATAATAGATATCCAAGTGGAAGCAGACCAGCCAAGCCAGCAACCACAGCTGACAATCGACCAGCCAAACCTAATAGTAATACACCCTTAGACCGTCCTAGCAAACCATCTGGTAATCAAACCTCTACGAGCCCCACTAATAAGCCAGCACAACCAGCAACTAGGCCAAGCACTAGTCAATCAAAACCAGCAACCTTACCAACAAAAGAGTCCAAAGCTACTAAACCTGCTGCTTCAACCAAACCTGCTGCTTCAACAAGACCAAGCACCAGTCAAAAAACAAGTCCAGCTAGACCCACTACTACGCAAGCCAGACCAAAAGCTAGCAGCGGACAATCGACGAGTAAAAGTTCAGTAAGTACTGCAAAAAAGCCAGCCCCTACTACCAAGGCGATTACTAAAACCAACAGCTCAAACAGAGCCCCTAGATAAATAAAACCTTGACAATCAAAAAAAGGAGAAAGTAGTTTTACTTTCTCCATTTTTTTTTGCAAATTGCAATACACTAGACAACTAAAAAGCCGCCTTTCTTGCCATTATAGTGGAATTAGTTCATGATTAATTGAATGCAACAATTGTCAAAGAAAACGTTTCTACCATAAATACAAAACAAAACACTCGACATACTTTGTACTTTTGCCAATCTTAATATTGATGAATTTTAACTCAAACGACAACACAAAATGATTCTGAAGGTTAATATTTTGATAGTTGTGTTTCTCCTCCTTTTCCTAGGATGTAAGAAAGAAGAAGTTGAGGAGGAGATTTTCCAAACAACTCCCTACGATTTGGTCATTCCACGAGGATTTCCAACAAATATAAACATACCATCCGACAATCCACTTACCAAAGAAGGGGTTGAGTTAGGTCGATATTTATTTTATGATGGAAGATTATCAGGCCGCAACCATCCAGATTCTCAAATGAGTTGTGGCACTTGCCATATTCAAAAATACAGCTTTGAGCTCGGCCCCAACAATCCACAATTCCCCGATGGACATCCACATGGATTAACAGGGATCAAAACACCCCATTATGTTTTGCCACTTATTAATTTAATTTGGAATAATCGCGGATATCTATGGAATGGAATGATTAGCGAATCAAACACTAATTTAGGTTCTGTAGCCTATGGCGTTCCAGCCTTGCCAGAATATCATATGCGCAACATCGAATCACTTGTTTGGATGGGCATTTATGCGCCACATGAATTTAATGGCAACAGTGAAATGACGGTTAAGATGATTTCCAGTATTGCCATGTACAAGCCGATGTTTAAGGCTGCCTTTGGAGATGAACAAGTGACTTATGAACGAATAAGCAAAGCTATTGCGCAGTTTATCAGAACCATTATTACCAGCAATTCAAAATTTGATCAGATGTTAAGAGGGGAAGTACAATTGAGTACTTCTGAACGTAACGGACTTATATTATTTACCACCGAAGAAGGGGCAGACTGTTTTCATTGCCATGGGCAGCCAGCAAATCCGACCATGACTACCCATGATTTTTATAACAATGCAAAAGACTCCGTTTTCACAGATCCTCGTGACCGTTATGCAGTTACCAAAAGAAAACAGGATCATGGAGCCTACAAATCAACAACCTTAAGAAATATTGAACTCACTGGCCCATATATGCACGATGGCAGATTCAAGACCTTGGAAGAAGTGGTTGATTTTTATAATTATGGATTGGTATATTCCGAATATGCACATCCGTTAATGCACAAATTGGAGCCGCCCTACGGCAATGGCGCTTCCCTAAATCCTCAGCAAAAAGCAGATTTAATTGCTTTTCTAAAAACGCTCACCGATCACGAGTTTCTAACAAATCCAGCATTTAGCAATCCTTTTGAGCAATAGAATGGTGGCAAAAAACTAATTTATAGAACCAAATGAGCAAATAATTCAAAATCTTAACCCGACCATATTAACCTTTTGCTTTAACTATCAAGTAAAAAAAACTAGTCTCTCTTTTCGTACTTATTGAGCCCTTTGAACTGGTCTAGATTGGTTTTTGAGAAAATTATCGAGCATACTTTCCAGCACTTGAATGATCACCACATCTGGTTTTTCAGCCTGAACGATAGTTTCATTCATTTGATGCTTCCATCCATCAAAAATCATAACACATTTACCGAAAGACTCTTGAAAAAACTCTTTCTGAAAACTAGCGTATGAATCACGTACTATCAATACTTTCAATGAATTAGCTTTTGGATTAACCGTTACATACTCAAAATCCCAAGCATAAATAAAATTTTTGGGAGGGGTATGAGGAAACTTAGCACCTGTTAGTGCGTGAGAGGTAAAACGGGGTTTCAAAACGATATCTTCATCTGTAAACACACTAGCCAAATTGATGGATTGAGCGATATTGCCTCCCAAACGTGCTTTATGTTCAATGGTATAATCACTCAATCGATTTGATTTTACTGTTGGAAAGTCTTTTTTAATATGATTTACAATAATCTGCGTACCAATGAAAGCGCCCAAACTATTCCAATGTGTATCGGTTTTATAATACAGGAGAATACTATCATTTTTATATTTCAATAGCTCGTCGGTAATATCGAAATAATGAATTTGAGAATCCTTGGCAAGGAAATTCAGCAACTGCTTACGCTTTGTTTTTTCATAAAAATTAAAATACCGCAAGGCTAAATATTCGGGATAGTACGTCTGTTTACTCGGAATTATAACAATATATAATTTAGCCCCAACACTTTTACAAAATTCAGTGCGATAATGAAGTTCCTTTTGAATAGACTGCAATTCAGCCGTTGAATACAAATTTTTTTCACCTGATTGAAAATCTCTTTCGTCAGAGAATAAAAAGTTATCCAAGCCGATAATTACATTTTTAAACTCAGACTGAGATTTAAGTACCTTTATATTAAAGATAAATAATTTGTTGATTAGAAAATCTTTATAGGCAAAATGATCGGAATAATAATCGTCGAATTGCTTAGGAAAGGGGTCGAGTTTTGCCAATTTAAACCGAGGTAAGTCAGCTAATTTTCTATTTTCAACCGTACTCGATTGCCTTTTTGGGGAAAATATAAAGGCTACTAAAAAGAAAAACAAGATTGATAGAAAGATCAATGCAAGAATTTTACTAAAAGCTGATTCAATTTTCATAACCTAAAATCTATAGTAAATAAAAGGATTATACGTATCTGCAACAAGGTAAAATGCAGACAACAAGAACATTGACAAGATTAGTAGGAGGTAAAAAGATCGAAAAGTAATGTCCAAAATCGAATATTTTTTCATTACCGGTGCAAATACTCTTGCCAGCCACGGAAAAAAAGCAGTAGAACTTATTAAACCTATTCCCAAAACCAGCATAAATTTAAGGTCGAAGAATGACCAGAAAGTAGATTCATCTTGAAACTGAAAGGAAAATAACCGAGCGATATAAAGCAAGGCCTCCGACAAAGATTCAACCCGAAAGAAGACCCAACCAATAAGCACCACCACAATAACATAAAAGTTACTAAAGGGTGCGCCAATTTTTGAAAGAATTTTGGAAAAGCCCAAACGCTCAATCACTAGAAAAAGCCCATGAAAAAGTCCCCAAATTAAAAAATTCCAACTTGCACCATGCCAAAAGCCAGTCATTGTGAAAACGATGAGTAAATTGACATATACCCGAGATTTAGAAACTCGATTTCCACCCAAGGGAATGTACAAATAGTCGCGAAACCATGTGGAAAGAGAAATGTGCCATCTGCGCCAAAATTCCTGAATTGATTTCGAAATATATGGAAAATTAAAATTCTCTAAAAAGTCGAAACCAAGCATTCTTCCCAATCCAATGGCCATATCCGAATAGCCTGAGAAATCAAAATAAATCTGCAAAGCATAAGCAATAATTCCTAACCAGGCCAAAGGTGAGGACAAATCATGGATGTTTCCAGCAAAAATATGATCCGCTGCCTCTCCAAAATTATTTGCTAGCAACACCTTTTTACTTAACCCAATTATAAACTGTTCAACACCAGAGCCAAATCTAGTTAGTGAGTATGCCTTGTTTTGTAGCTGAAAAGCAATATCCTTGTACCGAACGATAGGCCCCGCGATAAGCTGTGGAAATAATGAAATATAAAGCGCTAAATCCACAAAACGTTTTTGAACCGCTACTTCCTTTCGATAAATATCTACCAAATACGAGAGCGACTGAAAAGTATAAAAAGAAATACCTATTGGCAACAAAATATGTGGATCTTTAACTGGCGGGATGGCAAAGCTACTAAATAGTTCATTTAAATTTTGAACTAAAAAGCCAGCATATTTAAAGACTATCAGTAATAATAAATTAACGCCAACCCCAAAAATCAAATACCGTTTCGGGCGCACAGATTGGGCAATTGCCAATCCCATAAAATAATTGAAAATAATAGATATGAAAAAAATGATGGTGTAGCTTACCCCTCCCCAAGCATAAAAAATCATGCTGAAAATTAGGAGCACGAGATTCCTAAGCTTTGATCCAACCAAGAAATAACTTAATAAGGTTATTGGCAAGAAAAAAAACAGAAAAATGGTAGAACTAAACAGCATAATTATCTTAGAGCCCAGTCTAAAAACTATTTCTTAGACTGTTCAAAGATAAAAAGAATTTTAAAAAAA
>DYSI01000078.1 GCA_020718275.1 Draconibacterium orientale | reverse complement strand
TAAGAAAAGCCGCCCCAAATCGAATTTCGATTTGGGGCGGCTTGTTTTTTGGGGGGACGATGAAGAATTGAATGGTGTTTATGCGTTGACCTTGAGATTTATATTTTATACTGTGTGGGTTTAATCGAGGTAATCAGTTTGATTCATCTCTTCCCCATTAAAAATTAGTAAGTAATTTTCGTATCTACTGGCTAGGATTTTGCCTTCCAAAACGGCTTTTTTTACTGCACAATCTGGCTCATGAATATGAGTACAATTGTTAAATTTACATTGATTGATGTAAGAAAGTATTTCTGGAAAATATTGACTAAGTTCTTCTTTATTAATATCATATAATCCAAATTCTTTGATTCCTGGACTGTCAATAATGTAAGCGCCAAAACTGAGTGAATGCATTTCGGCAAAAGTAGTAGTGTGTTTGCCTTTATTATGGGTAGTGGAGATATCTCCAATTTTAAGATTTTTTTTGGGATCAATAGTATTGATAAGTGCCGATTTGCCTACACCAGAATGCCCAGCAACCAAGCTCACTTTATCTTTCATAATCACTTTTAGGGCGTCAATATTCTCCCCTGTTTTTGCTGAAACGGCAAGGCAAGGATATCCAATTTTACGGTAATCATTGATAAAACTATGAAGAAGTGTTTCTTGCTCTAAATCATTTGCTAAAAGATCAATTTTATTGAATATCAAGTAAGTAGGGATATGATAAGCCTCGGCAGTGACTAAAAAGCGATCGATAAAACCTTTGCTGGTTCGCGGGTTTGCTATGGTGATAACCAATAATGCTAAGTCAATATTTGCAGCAATGATGTGCGAACGTTTCGATAGATTGACTGATTTACGAATGATGTAATTGCTTCGATTCTCGATTTTTGATATGTTTCCGTGGTTTAGCTTAGTATCCCAGTCAAATATCACCCAGTCACCAACTGCAATTGGATTGGTTGACTTTAATCCTTTAATTTTAAAATTACCGCGAAGTTTGCATGGAAAGATTTGTTGGTTTTCAGTCGTTACTTGATACCAACTTCCTGTAGATTGTATAACTCGTCCTCTCAAGTTTATAGAAAATTATAATGCTTGGAAAGTGCTTGCTTGACGTTCCAAACGCACTTTAAACCTTTCTTAAAAGTTACAAAATCACCTTTTTGTATATTAAAATCACCTTCTGGGGTGTTAATTATTACTTCTCCATCCAAAATAAAGCATTGCTCATCGCTATCATAGGTCCAATCAAATTGTGACACTTCTTTGTTCCAAATCGGCCATGCGCTTACCTTTAATTGGTCGAGTTCCACGGATGTTAATTTTTCAACGATTACTTTTTTCATGCTTCAAGCGTTATTAATTATTTGTCTTCCGAATGTTGATTGCTGCGTATATCTTTTAAAATTAATTGCAAACTACTACGCTCTTTCCAAATATTTTCATTGATATTGTAGCAAATTTCAAATGGAGATTTACTTGTGACAATTGGATATTTGTCGGCAAGCCCAAAGCCAATTGCGTTGAAGGACTTAGTTCTATTTTCGGGATAACAGATTTCAAGTTTCAAATGATTGTTCCCCACTATTTTGGCGAGCCCAGTGTCCGTAATACCATCACTAGCAAAAACTGGTGACATATTGCCGGGTCCAAAAGGAGCAAATTGCTTTAGAACATTGTAAAAGTTATCCGAAATTACTTCAATATTCAAGTTGGCATCAATGCTTATTTCGGGTTGTGTGGATTCAAAACTTATATTATCGGAAACATATTTTTCAAAGCAATTAACAAATTCATCTATATTTTCGCTCTTCATAGATAGTCCTGCTGCATATTTGTGTCCACCAAAGCTAGTTAGCAAGTGACTGCATGAATCAATGGCATCATAAATATCAAATCCTTTGACTGAGCGAGCTGAGCCAGTATAAAGTCCATCAATAAGCGACATGACAATGGTTGGGCGATAGTAAACTTCGCATAAACGAGATGCAACAATCCCTAAAACGCCTTTGTGCCAGCCTGCATTATAGACAACCGTGCTTTTGGAGTGCTGCATTTTGGGGGAGGCTTCTATGATTTTCAAAGCCTCTTCGGTGATGTCGGTGTCAAGGGTTCGCCGCTCATTATTATTGTCATTAATTTGAATGGCAATAGTTCTCGCTTGATCTAAATCATGGCAGTTCAGTAATTCAACCGATTTTTTTCCATTTGCAATTCTACCCGCGGCATTAATGCGTGGTGCTATTGTAAAAACTAAGTCGCTGATGCTGAGTTCTTTTTCGAAAACCCCACTGGGATTCTCTTTATTACAAATTCTTTTAATATTACTATATTCAAGTATCGATTCTATACCAGGTCGTGGGTTACTGTTTAAAGATTTGAGACCGAAATATGCTAAAATCCTATTTTCATCTGTAATTTTAACAATATCGGCGGCAATGCTTATGGCGACTAAGTCGAGATATCGCTCCAATCGTGAGAAAGGTATTTGATTAGAATGACTGTAAGCCTGCATTAGTTTAAAACCAACCCCACAACCAGAAAGCTCTTTGTAAGGATATTGACAATCAGGTTGTTTTGGATCAAGGAGGGCATAGGCATTCGGTAATTGACTGCCAGGTAAATGGTGGTCGCAAATGATAAAATCGACCTTACGCTCGTTTGCATAATCCATTTTATCATTGGCTTTAATACCGCAATCTAATGCAATCACCAAGCTTTGATTATTTTTCATGGCATAGTCGATTCCTTGAAATGAAATGCCATAGCCTTCGTCGTATCGATCAGGAATATAATAATCGAGATTAGGGTAAAATTCTTTTAAAAAGGAGTAAACAAGTGCCACTGAGGTAGTTCCATCCACATCATAATCGCCATATATCAATATTTTTTCATTATTTGAAATGGCAGCATTGAGTCGGGAAACAGCTTTATCCATATTAAGCATTAAGAATGGATCGTGTAAATCACTGAGCTGGGGACGGAAAAATTTTTTCGCTTCTTCGTAATTTTCAATCCCTCGATCTACTAGAAGTTTTGCTAATACATAATTAATGTTTAGTAGCTTCGAGAGCGATTGAATTTTCTCCTCATTTCCACTTTCTCTTAAGTTCCAAAGTTTTACCATAGCTGGCAAAGGTATAGATAATATCATTTCTTAAAACAGCCTTTGGGCGGTTTTTTTAAGCTTCTAATTGGCTTACTTCTATCACATTTCTGCTTTTATAAAAAAATACATTGCATGCATACTATTTTTTAATATTTATACCTATATTTACCCTCTGAGTTTGCACAAGACTTTTAAAAGGCTTTAATATTCATTATTTTGTATTTATTTTTCTACAATTTATTATTAATCATACAGATATATAAATAATTATGATAATTTCAAATCTAGTTTTTGCCCTTGTTGTAGGATTAGGAATTTATTTCTTCGCAAAGAGTATTCAAAAAATCCGCTTTTTTATCAATCTAGGTAAGCAAATTGATCGCAATGATCAAAGTTCAGTACGTTGGAAGCGAATGTTTTTAGTAGCCATTGGTCAGTCGAAAATGACTAAGCGCCCAATTGCTGGATTTTTGCATATTATGGTGTATGTGGGTTTCATAATTGTGAATTTCGAGATGCTCGAGATTTTAATTGATGGCTTGTTTGGAACCCACCGCGTACTTAGCTTTTTACCTTTTTACAGCAATTTAGTATCGGTGCTTGAGTTTTTTGCGTTAATGGTAATCCTTGCCTGCATTACTTTCTTATTTCGACGGAATGTAATAAAAGTGCATCGTTTTACGCTCAAGGAAATGACCAGATGGCCTCGCTTAGATGCTAATATTATTTTGTTGACCGAGATTGTGTTGATGCTTGCCTTTTTGAGCATGAATGCCACTGATCAAATACTTCAGGCGCGTTCATTTTCCCACTATAACCTTGTTGGAACATTTTATTTGAGTTCGTTTCTGATTCCACTGTTCGATTCTTTTTCAAGTTTTACACTCGTTGGCATTGAGCGATTTGCATGGTGGTTTCATATCATTGGTGTTTTTGCCTTTTTAAATTATATTCCTTATTCTAAGCATTTTCATGTTTTCTTAGCTTTTCCAAATGTGTATTATTCGAAATTGCAGCCCAGAACTTACATAAGTAGTTTGGAATCAATTACTAAGGAAGTTAAGATAGCGATGGGTTTGATAAAAGATGATGGCGTGGTGGAGCCAGAAGGTTCTGTTTTTGGGGCTAAAGAGGTCACGGATTTGAATTGGGTGAATTTGATGAATGCATATTCTTGCACAGAATGTGGGCGTTGTACCGCGGTTTGTCCAGCAAATATTACTGGAAAAAAATTATCACCACGGAAGGTGATGATGGATACCCGCGACCGTTTGGAAGTAGTGGGTGACATAATGCTTAAAAATGGGAAGGATTTTAAACCCGAGGGGAAATTGATTTATGATTATATTTCGGCGGAGGAATTATGGGCATGTACCACATGCAATGCCTGCGCAGAAGCTTGTCCAGTTGAAATAGATCCTGTTGCAATTATTACGGATTTGCGTCGCTTTATTTATATGGAAGAATCGGCTGCGCCATCCACTTTGAATGCTGCCAATACCAATATCGAAAATAATGGTGCTCCTTGGCAATTCTCGGCCGACGATAGAGCAAATTGGGCGTTGGAGCTAGAGCAAAATTCCGACTCATTGAAGATTCCATTGCTAGCAGATCTTGCCGCTGAATCAAAAAAACCTGAATATCTTTTTTGGGTTGGTTCTGCAGGTAGTTTCGATCGTCGGGCTAAGAAAATTACTTCCGATTTTGTTAGAATTCTAAATCATCTGAAAATCGACTTTGCCATTTTGGGCGTGGAGGAAAGTGATAGCGGTGATATTGCAAAACGCTCAGGTAATGAATTTACATACCAAATGCAAGCATTTATGAATATTGAAGTGTTGAATGCCTATGGAGTTCAAAAAATAATTACTTGCGATCCTCATGATTTTAATATTTTTAAAAATGAATACCCTGATTTAGGTGGCGTTTATGAGGTTGAACATCATACCCAGTTTATTAATCGAATGATTACCAATGGAAGGCTCAAGGTTGGTGATGCCATGAAAGGAAAGAAAGTTACTTTTCACGACCCTTGTTATCTTGGTCGCGGAAATGGAGAGTATGAAGCTCCTCGCAATGTGCTCAGTTCAATTGGGGTGGTTATTAACGAAATGCCTCGGTCCAAATCCAATGCTTTATGTTGTGGTGCTGGCGGTGGTCAGATGTTTAAAGAGGCCGAAAAAGGGGATAGAGAAATTTTTATTGAAAGAACCAACGAAGCACTGCAAACTAATTCCGAAATTATTGTTACCGCTTGTCCATTTTGTATGACCATGCTTTTCGATGGTGTGAAATACCAAAACAAAGAGGAATCGGTGAAAAACCTTGATCTTGCTGAGCTAATCGTGCTTGCTGGTTTGGTTTAGTATCATAGCCGTTGATATTCAAATTTTGGGAAACCTTTTTCGCCTAAATCATTGTAGAATCCAATGAAACGCAATTTGTAATAATAACCATCTGTGTCGGTGATGAGGTAGATTAGGTTAGGATTTACTGTGTAGATTCCATTATTAAAATCATAGGTCTTCCAATTATAACCAATCAAATTGTAGCGCGATTCTAGCGTTAAATTTTCAACATCGCTCAGCTCGATAGACTCGAAATTGATGTCTTTTTGCATGATAGCGCATACCTTGTTTGGATTCAGCAAAACGCCAGTCACTAAATATGGATATTTTTCTCCAGTGCTTGTGTATAGAATATCAGTATATTGACTAAAAAGAAGGGCCAAACTGTCTTTGGCTGGTTCCAATTTCAAAAGGCTGCAATTAGGTTCAAGGGCAATTTGAACGGTATTGTAAATTGGGTCTTTGGTGAGAGTGTAAGTTTGTAAATTAGGCTAAGTTCTAAATATATCAGCTAAATTAATTATATTTGCCAAATGAATACAA
>DYSI01000031.1 GCA_020718275.1 Draconibacterium orientale | reverse complement strand
TTTGTTATAGAATTTACAATTCCTATCTTTGTTGACTAATTTTTATAAGATAAACTAAAAATGGAAATAGCAAAAATAGGGAATCAGGGGAGCAAAGTTAGATCCGATTGCTACGTAGAACTTGAGCTTCATACCGAGGGTGGCGTGCAAATCGAGCTCGTATCAAAGGTGGAAGTGATGTATGGAAAAAGCATTCGACAACTACTTTTGGAGATTGTGCAGTTTTTCGGGATCGAACATATTAGTATTAAATTAATTGATACTGGGGCACTACCACTTGTAATTGCTGCAAGAACAGAGGCTGCGATTAAAAAATTAATCGACAGTAAGAAGCAGTTTTTATTGCCTGTAATTGCCCCCAACAAAACCATAAGCCGCCGCGATCAAAATCGATTTTCGCGCTTATATCTGCCTGGAAATTCACCAAGTATGATGCTTAATGCTGGGATTCATCAACCTTCGGGAATAATATTGGACTTGGAAGATGCTGTTGCCCCCGATAAAAAATATGAAGCTCGTTTTTTAGTGAGAAATGCCCTTCGTGGGGTTAATTTCTATGGGGTAGAACGAATGGTGCGCATCAATCAAATTCCTGCAGGATTAGAAGATTTGGACTTTATCGTTCCCCATTTTGTTAATCTAATTTTGGTACCCAAATGTGAGTCTGCAGAGCAAATTCATCTTGTTAATCAACGCATTGCGGAGATAAAAACGGAATGCCAAATAGATTATCCAATTTGGTTGATGCCCATAGTTGAGTCTGCACTTGGAGTGGTTAAAGCTTATGAAATTGCCACTGCTGCTGATAATATTGTTGCAATGGCGATCGGATTGGAGGATTATACGGCAGATATTGGCACGCTGCGCACAGATCTGGGTCATGAAACTTTTTACGCCCGCTCGGTAGTGGTTAATGCTTGCAGAGCTGCTCATATTCAGCCAATTGATTCTGTTTTTTCGGATGTTGATAATATGGAGGCACTTGCGATAAATGTGCGTCAATCCAAATCGCTTGGTTTTGACGGAATGGGTTGTATACATCCTCGTCAGATTGTGGTTATCCATGAAAATTTTGCCCCAGAGAAAAAAGAGATTGAAAAGGCTCAAAAGATTTACAAAGCTTTTGTCGAAGCTAAATCCAAAGGACTTGGCGTGGTTTCCTTAGGTTCTAAAATGATTGATGCACCAGTAGTTAAGCGAGCCGAAAATACCATTCGTATTGCTATAAGTGTTGGTTTACTCTCCCCTAATTGGGAAAACGAAAATTAGAAAGAAACAAAGATGAAGTCGAAAAATAATATGGAAATGCAAAAAAATGCAGCAGGGCGCATGGTTCCTGTTGAAATCAACGGAGAAAAACAAATTCCTTATCTTGGAGTTGGAAAGTATAAACCTACTGGCAGACGATACGGTCCTCCCTTGGCTTCTTGTGCAGATTATCCAGAAGATGGCAACAAACAAGTGGCGGATTTGAAAGAGGCGCTCCTTCGTTGCGGATTGAAAGATGGAATGACCATTTCTACCCACCATCATTTTCGGAATGGAGATCTTATATCTAACCAAATTTTTGACATTGCCCATGAGTTGGGAATCAAAGATTTACGTTGGTTTCCATCGGCCTCCTTCCCTTGTCACGAGCCGCTTATCAAATACCTAGAAGATGGTACCATCAACCGTATCGAAGGAAGCATGAATGGTGCGCTTGGTAAATTTACCAGCAATGGTGGCATGAAAGGAATTGGCGTTCTACGGTCTCATGGCGGGCGATACCAAGCCATTCAAGATGGCGAAGTACATATCGATATTGCGGTGATTGCTGCGCCTAGTGCCGACGCCTTCGGTAATGCCAATGGTGTGGATGGACCTGCTGCTTCTGGATTGCTTGGATTTGCACTTGGTGATTCTCAGTATGCTGATAAAGTGATTGTTGTGACTGATAATTTAGTTCCTTTTCCTTGCGTTCCATGGCAAATTCATGGCAATTATGTCGATTATACGGTCGTGGTGGATCGCGTGGGCGATGCTTCTAAAATAGTGTCAGGAACTACGGCGATTACTAAAAGCCCTGATCGACTATTAATAGCTGAATTAACTGCTCGCTTTTGTGAAGCTACAGGTATTATTTACGATGGCTTCAGTTATCAGGCTGGGGCTGGAGGAACATCCTTATCCATAGGAATTTACTTCGATCAAATTCTTCGTAAAAATAATTGGAAAGCGCGTTTTATCCGCGCCGGTAGTAATCAGTATCCGGTAAAAATGCTTGAAGATGGAATCGTTGATTATATCCTTGATGGACAAACATTTGACTTAGAAGGGGTTAGGTCAATGCGTGAAAATCCAAATCACCTCGCAACTAGTCCGTTTACCAGTTATAACTATCACGGAAAGGGAAACTTTTCGTCCCTGGTTGATGTGGCGATTTTAGGCGCTACCGAAGTGGATGTGAATTTTAACGCCAATGTAGTTACCCATTCTGATGGCTATTTGCTGCATGGTATTGGCGGTTGGCAAAATTGTTTATTCGGCAAAACAGTAATTCTCCCTATTCCACTTTTCAGAGACCGAATTCCAGTTATTGTAGATGAAGTAACTACCCTCTGTGGCCCTGGAGAATTAATTGATGTGATTGTGACGGAGCGAGGCATCGCGATTAATCCGCTTCGCACTGACTTGATTGAAAAGGCTAAAAACAGCGGCTTGCCAATTAAAACTATTGAGGAGTTAAAGATGGAAGCGGAAATGATTTGTGGCGTGCCAGAAAAACCTCAATTCGAAGAGGAAGTGGTTGCCATTGTTAAATGGGTGGATGGAACTGTTATTGATTCAATTCGGAAAATTAAAAAATAACATTAGCTTTTCGGAAAAGCAATTTGGAGAACACTTGTTAATCGCCGATATTTAAATATTGTAGTGGTTTTGGCAAAGGTGGTTTCATGGCAATGCAAAAAAAACGAGCGTCCTTGTAACGAAGCGCTCGTTTTTTTTTAGGGATAATCTTTGGATTAATTATCGCCAAAATCGATAACCAATGGTTAGATTAAGTCCTTTAATTCGATGATTTGAAATGCTTAACCCGACCGTATTATTGAAAGTAACATATTGATAATCAAGACCTATTAATAGAGAGGAGTTTGAATTTATTAGATGGTTGTAAAAGATTCCGCCTTTAACAAAAGGACCGAATTGATGCTGATAACCATAAACGTTTTTGGGGATGTCAAGACCAGCTTCTAGTAAAAAGCCAAAGTCGAAAAAGGCGTCGCTATATAAATTGTATTCGTAACGTCCAAAAAACTTCCATAAATACGCATTTTGGGGAGTTTTATAAAGTCCATTGTCAGTTTTTCCGATTAATCCTTGCCATTCAGCCCCGCCGCCTAAATGACTTTTTCCGATACTATACATCAAATTGAGTCCAAATAATGGGGCGAACATTCTGCCCGATTCGGTTAAATAATAATTGCTGTCGCTGTCCATCACGGTTCCATTAAGATCATAGGTGTATTTCATACTCCCTAATCCAACGTAAGGGGTGATATAAAATCTACTTGCCGATTTAGAGGAACAGCTGCCGTATCGAGTACCTTGACTAAATACTGGTGAAAAATCTAACAAAAATAGGATTACAAGGAAATTGGTGATAACTAATATTCGGAGTTTAGTCATTGAGAATTTGTGTTTAATTAAGTAATTGAACTAGTGTGGCATGAACATCATTCATATTTTTTGGCTTCATCATAATTACATTATTCTTATCCAAAATTATAATACTGGGTGTACTCGTAATATTATAGTTTCCAATCACTTCACTGGCTAATCCTTTAAGGTCTGAAATATTATTCCAAGTCATTTTGAATTTCTCTATTTCGCTTTTCCAAATAGTAATGTCTTCATCAATGGCGAAACCAAAAGCTTCAAGTCCTTGATCCTTATACATTTCATATATTTGTATCAAACCTGGTAGCGCTTCGGCACAATGCGGGCATTGACTGCTATAAAACACAATCATTTTGGCTTTGGCAGGGATGAGGCTAATATTTAAAAGTTCGCCTGCGGTATCGGCAGCGATGATGTTGGGAGCGGTTCGGCCAGGTTTTAACGACTTGATTCGGCTTGATACTTTTGTATAATAGTTTGAGGCCGCTTGATTGCGATTAATAGATGTAAGATAGTAATTGTCAATAAGATGAACCATCACATCTTCCCAAATACTTTGCTCGAAAGTGCGCATAAATAAGTCAAGACAATACTCATAAATCAAAGGATTGGCGCCGGCTTTTTGCATTACCTGATCAATAATTCCGACATAATTCTGTGTTGAGGCTGGTTGCCCGTAGGTTTTCATGAAATCTCCCATTGCTACAAAAAGCACTTTGGTATAAACAAAGCGTTGGTCGGTAAAATCTATGTTGTCGAAGAAATGGTCATAATAATATTCCATTTCATTTTCATATTCTTTTGGATGTTCTAGTTGGTATTTTTCAAAGGATGGGATGGTATACGATTTTATCAATTTCGGAGCAAATTTGTCGGGATAGTTCTTTTGCAATTGATCAACAAATGACATCAACGAATCATTTAGTTGGTCAATTTTTTGGTTAATTTGCTGGGTTTTAGCTTGACTAGCCACTGGGTTTTGCGTTTCGATTTGCGATTTACTGAGGCTTAGTAGTGTAAGGCTATCGCGTACTTCCAAAGCGAATTTCCAGTACTCAAATAGAATTAGGTTTTCGATCGATTTTTGAACTTTCATGGCGTTAACCACGTCTTTTGCATCAGATTCTAAAACGATATCTTCCTTATTAATAATTACTTCGGTGAATAAAGAGTCGTTGAAATAAACACGATACATGCCGGCAGGATATTGGTCAATATCGTTGAAAACAAAAGCGCCAGTAGATTGTTTTGTAATAGTATCGACGGGAATATTGTCGCTGCCCTTCACCGAAAAAAGAACCGCAGTTTTGCCAGTATAGTTATTCAATAAATAGTATAAATAATTGCTTTGACTTTGCGCTGTCAAATGGCTGAGTAGGATTAGGGTGAAAAAACTGAGAAGTAATTTGTTCATTTTTGTAAATATTTTTGTGAGGGTTTTCATTAGGGTTATTTACTGATAATTAGAAATACGGTACGTCGATTTTTAGCTCGACCTTCTTCGGTGGTATTATCAGCGATGGCTTGGTTTTCTCCATAACCTCTGTAGCTCATTTGATTAGATGGTATTCCTAGTTTTATCAATAGGTTGT
This sequence comes from Draconibacterium orientale, assembly GCA_020718275.1. Taxonomy (GTDB): domain Bacteria; phylum Bacteroidota; class Bacteroidia; order Bacteroidales; family UBA1556; genus UBA6267. The sequence continues at coordinate 19,420 of DYSI01000031.1, read as the reverse complement.
AAACGGTTTTAGCACGCGCTTGCGACAGTTTTAAATTGTATTCGTCTCCGCCTACATTGTCGGTATGTCCTTGAATTTCAATAATAACATTTGGATTGTCATGCAAAAATTCAAAGAAACCGTCAACTACTTTGATGGAGGTTTCGGTCAATTGATCCGAATCAGTAGCAAAATAGATATCGTCTAGATTATAAGTTTTACCAACTTCAATCTGCTTAAGTTCCATATCCATGCTCACAGGGGTGCTGAAATTTACGTCATCTCTACCAATATATTTAGTTACGTAGGTATAATCTTGCTTTTTAACGGTCATGGTATAATCGGATTTCATAACCATTGTAAATACATAATTGCCTGTATTATTGTCGATAGGAATTTCTTTAATTTCTTTAGTTTCAACGTTTTTTATTTCGATTTTAGCATCTCGTATCACTTCATTGGTATTTTCATCGGTGAGGCTTCCTTTTACAAAGAGTACTTTTTGAGGACGAGCTTCTTTATAGAGTTTAAAAGAGTAGATATTCCATGGAGGGGCTGGCGTATTGGCGTCGTTAGCATTGGTTGTCTTATCGATCCCAATTTTGTTGGAGGCGAAAAAACCATATTCGCCATCGGTGCTCACAAAAAAACCGAGGTCGTTGTCTTCCGAATTAATGGGATAACCAATATTGAGGGGTGAAATCCATAGATTACTATCGTTGAGGCGAGTGTAAAAAATATCATAGCCGCCCAAACCCATGTGGCCCGCGAAATATTCACCAGTTTTTTCGTCTTTTCGATCCGAGGATGAAAAGTATAAGGTCTGACTATCAGTGTGGATAAAGGGTGATTTTTCGTGTCCTGCCGTATTTATACTGGGTCCCATATTGACCGCTTGCGACCACTTTCCCTCTGCATTGCGTGTTGACCGATAAATATCGTATCCTCCATACCCACCGCTACGGTCACTGACGAAGTAGAGGCTTTTTCCATCGGAAGAAATGCTAGGCATTGATTCCCAATATTGTGGGTTGTTTATTTCAGTGTTTAATTCCACAATGTCAGACCAATAGCCATCTTCGTATTTTGAGTAGCAGATGTCGCAATTGAGGATTTTGTTTTGAATTATACAGCGGGTATAAAACAATTCTTTATTATCGATTGTCAAAGTTGCGCCGCCTTCATTCGATTGCTCGTTGAATGGGTTTTGCATTGGCGCGCCTACGTCAAATTGATTTAAGGCCGTCTTTTTTGCGACGCAGAATTTCTCTTCTTGCAGCGAGGCATTCCCATAGCTCGTTACCCGACTATTTGGCGCTATTTTTTTGCGCCTAGTGAAGTAGATATAGTCGTTGTCAGGACTTAATGAAGGTAAATATTCGTCATCGGCTGTGCTTATTTTATTTACCATAAAAGGTTCAAATGTAACAGGTTTGCTGTAAATTTGATGATAGAATTTCGCGTATTTTGATAAGTCAACAGCATCTTCGAAATGATTATCATGGATTTTTTCTGATTCAGAATTTAAAAAGAGTTCCAAATTTATATAGGCATTTTCCCAATTGCTAATTTCGTAATACATCTTTCCAAGATAATAATAGGTGTAGTAGTATTTATAGGAGGGGCAAAGGTTGATAATCTGTTTGTAGCTTTCAATGGCTACGGATTCTTTGCGGTATCGATTGGTTTTCTTTCTGTTTAATTCCGCCAGTATCCAAAGTGCATCCAAGTTTTCGGGCGATTCGATAAGTGCTTCTTCCAGCAAGCTCGCCGCACCAGCATTATTGCCGATTTTTAGCTCGTCGAGGGCTTTACTTACCAATTTAGTAGACTTTTTACTCACTTCAGTTTCGCATTTTTCCACTTCGTCTTGTGCAAAGCTTAACAGTTGGATGCTTACTAAAAGTAATATAATTAGCAGTTTATGCATAATATTAGAGCGCTTTGTTATGGTATTGATTCTTTGACAAAGATATTAAAAGGGTCAATGAAGATAAAATTTTATCCTATCCTGAATAGCTTTACTGCAAACTGGGCAAAATTGATTGTGAATAATCGATTTCATGGAACAATCGAGGCTTGGTCTAAAGATTCCTTTGGCTAAATAACCACCTCCTTCAAAAGCGCCTACTATATTTTTATTGGTTTCGGAAGCAGGGGTTGGAACGGGCGTTTGTGGCGTTACCAATGCTTTCCATTTTTGATCAAAATTAACCAAGGTGCTAATATTAGGTTCCCATGGTTCAACCGATAAATCATAAATTCCATCCACCGCCACTTCTGAGGTGTAATATTCGTCGGCAAGGCCAGCAAATGCATGCCCAAATTCATGTGCAAAAACAAATCCTGAATTAGGGTGATCGGCAGTGCAGATCGAATAGTAGTTGTAAATACCTGCTCCTCCGTATTTTGCCGTGTTTACCAAGATGTAAATCTGATCATAAGGCGCATTGGAGGCGGCATTTCTCACCGCTACATTATTGGTGGTGTTGAGGTATCGCTCTGTTCCAAAAGTATAGAAATGACTATCAAAAATGGTATTGACAAAAACACCTTCTCCAGGAATATCAGTACCAGATTCGGGCGAAGGGGTGGGGACAACCCAAAAATTTAATTGGTTGACATATTGCTTAAAAGGTTTCCAAGAAAGTAAAGTGTCTTTGAACCGAATGGCATCATTCATAAATTTTTGCATTTCGCCCTCGGTGTAACCCTCGGCCAAAATCACAAGGTCTAATTTCTCACTCGATTTCCCACTGTTGTGGATGTTGAATGATTTGATTTTGGTTTTTTGCTGTGGAATTATGCTGTAGCTTTTAGGGTCGACGATCAGCTGAAAAATCGATTGCCAGGTTTGGTTTTTCTGCCTTTTGTAGAATAATATTTTCACCTTGTTTTTTGGAAATGGCATAACGACGCTTTCCGAAAAACTCCGACTCGTGGTTTTCGCTTCGGGAGTAAAAATCCATTCCGCACACAAACTAGAGTATCCTCGCGAGTAAATCAAGGTATTGCTGTTGCTATCAATGACCTCAATTTTGTAATTCCCATAGTTGAAGGTGTCGATTAAATTAATTTGACTGCCTCCCCAATAGGGCTCGTGGTACAATTCGTCGAGCGATATGATTTCGATTTTGTCATTGGCGGTGTGCATATAATCGACGCGTAAACTACCGTCGGTAAAATACCGAGCGAATTCTTGTGCGTAATTATGAGTGCTTATTGCTATGATTAACAGTGTGATAAGAAAAAGTGATTTCATCAAAATCTATTTAAGTATGAGAGCGTGAATTTATTAAAATAATTTAATTGAAAAGGACTCTACAGCACTGAAAAATATCATCGAAAATAGGGATATATACAAGTTAAGATTGGATAACGTACGAAAAAGATATATATTTTAGCAAGCTATATATTTGTGGAATCATGGTTTTATTAAATAGCGAACTTGCTTTTGTACAATGGCCATTGTTGGCGGGTCTTATTGCAGCCATTGCACATGTTTTGTCTGGTCCTGACCACTTGGCTGCGGTGATGCCTTTTGCAGTGGAACACAAAAAGTCGGCTTGGAAAATTGGCGTTTCATGGGGACTTGGTCATTTATTTGGTATGTTGCTCATTGGCCTGCTGTTTATGATTTTTAAAAATATTTTTCCGCTTGAATTAGTTTCTGCCTATTCTGAATTCTCGGTTGGCTTTGTCCTTATCTTCATTGGTGTTTGGGCAATTTACCGTACTAATCGATCCGTCCATAAGCATCAACACCCTCATTTTCACCCAAATACCAATGACTTTCATATCCATCCTCATGAGCACCATGCCAATCATTTTCACCAACATCCGCACTTACAACCTATAAAAAAGGGGCTCGTTAGTAGCTTTTCGGTTGGCGTATTGCACGGATTTGCAGGTATTGCTCATTTTATTTTATTCCTACCGCTTCTTAGTTTCAAAACTAATATCCAATCTGTTAACTATATTCTTGGTTTTGCAGTCGGCACTATTTTCGCCATGAGTTTCTTCTCTTTTGTAATTGGGCTTTTATCTCAAAAGTCGGCTCACGCAAGCCAGCCAAAACTGTTTGATTATTTCCGATATTTTGCTGGCGCTTTCGCCATTATCATTGGCTTTTATTGGATTTTTACCGCTTAATACCTCAGGTTGTTGTTGCCTTAAAATGTAATAATTATCATAAAAAGTTCCTGATTAATCCATTGTCTTTGCTTTACTTTTGTGGCTCGCAATTCTGTATTTACAAAGATGAAAATCCATTTTAATTTTTTAATTCCCAAAATTTTTTTTAGCCTCTTGCTGATGATTTCGCTTAGTGCGGGTATTGGCGAAGTAGAAATGAGTAATTTGGAGGAACGTGAACATCTAATATATCTTAAAGGTAGTGATAAACCCTTTAGTGGATTAGCCTTATTGCATTTTGCGGACGGTAGCGTGTTCATGAAAATCCCTTATGTGGATGGTCTTATTCAAGGGAAATCTGTTCAATATTTTAAACATGGAAAAGTGGAGCAAACGGCTGAATATGTGGCTGGTAAATACCATGGATTGTTAGTTTGGTACTACCCTAATGGATTGATTAAAAGTGAAGAGACTTATCGCTTGGATTATAAATATGGGCTCTCAAAATATTGGTTCGATAATGGTCAATTGCAGTCGCAAGGGGTGTTTGAAGATTGCAAAGAAACAGGGCTATGGCAATATTACTATGCAAACGGGCAATTAGAGAGCGAAGGGGGGTATTATCAAGCGCAGAAAGTTGGGGAATGGAGTTACTACGATGAACAGGGTCAACTCATTAGCAAAATAAAGTACGAATCAAATTGGCAACAAATTGCTCATTAATGCCAGCGATTTTTTTAAGGTCTTGCTAATATTATTTTCAAAAATATAGTTTCATTATTTTTTCTAGAAATAATTGATCTACTGCATCAAAGGCATTAAGATGCAGACTGTCGACGTCAAAAATGGCTATCAATTTCCCTTCTTGGTCAATCACCGGAATCACAATCTCTGATTTGCATCTTGGATCGCAACTAATATGTAAATCGCCTTTTTGGCTGCCTTGCTCAGCATTAAGCGCCGAAATATCATCCACTAGAATGCTCTGCTTTTGTTGCGCCGCTCTTCCGCAAACGCCTTTTCCATACTCGATAAACAAGCAGCCGTGCGTACCTTGATACGGTCCAACACTAAGATGCTTTTCTTCAGCAAGGTAGAATCCCACCCAATAATAGTAGTTTATGTTTGATTTTAACACCTCATTGATAGTTGCCATTTTCGAAATTGGGTTTGTAATTCCCTGTAAAATTGCGTCTAATGAAACCATTATTGACTGATATAGGAGTTCTTTTTGTTCTTTATCGAAAGGGGAGGGTTTCGGTCTTTCGCTCAATAGGATTTCCCAATACTCAATAGCTCTTCGGGTGTGTGGAATCACAATGGTGCCACCAACCACATTCGCGACGCCAAAAATATCCATCATCTCATCATCCGCAACGCCAAGTTCAAAGCACTTTTCGAGATGATATTTTATGCAATCGTCGCATCTCAGCACCATGGAACTTACCAAGCCCAACATTTCTTTCTCTTTGGCAGAAAGCCCTTCTTGGCGATCGCTATAAGTAAAAGTGTCCATTGCGTAAACTCGCTTCATAATCGCTGCTCGATGGTTTTTAGACAATATCTTTTCATTCAGCCGTTTACGATCCTCCCTAAATTCTTCTATCATTCTATTCATGCTCTTTTTTATATTTGGAATTGCGAATCAAAGTTAAGGTTTTTTCGCTTTATTTGCAGGTTGAGTTATACCAATTCCCTCTTTTTCTCAGCATTTTCAGCATTGAAGATATTTTTTAAAAATAATTGTAAAAAAGGATTGTAAGGTAAAAAAATATCATTACTTTTGCAGTCCTAAATTTTTAGAATTAAGAACATCTGCTAGAGGCAGTAGCTAAAATAATATTGACATGAAAAGAACATATCAACCATCGAACAGAAAGAGAAAAAACAAACACGGTTTTCGCTCAAGAATGGCCACTGCTAACGGTCGTAAAGTATTATCTCGTCGTCGCGCTAAAGGTAGAAAGAGACTTACTGTTTCTGACGAGCGTCACGGTAAATAGTCTTTTCAGCCTACGAAACTTCGCTAGCATCCCCACAAGGATGCTTTTTTGTTTTGGTAGCATCCCTCCATTGTACGATAGTCAATACTTGTTTAAATTGTGCGGGCGCTTTGCATATTTTCCTTTATCCATCGCAGCGAGTTCAATCCCATTAAGGAAAGGCATTTCTACATCCATCAAAACGATATCGGTGGGCGTGGATTTGAGTAAATCTAAAAACTCCTGACCATTGGAGGCTTCTCCAACCACTCTGGTATTTTCAATTTTGCCAATCACCATTTTCAATCCATTTCGAAAAATTTCGTGATCATCTACCACTATCACTCTGATGGGACTATTCATTTTGATTTGAATTTGAAACAGGCACAAAAGTAATTTTTTTATGCTTGTGGAATGGCGAGTCGACTAACAGAAGTTCGGATTAGTTTAGTTTTTCAAATTAAAATGATTGATTGATTTTAAAAGGACTTGGTCAATAATGGCTTCGGTTTGGTTTGGATAGGATACCTTAATATTATGTGGGCTATTTATCCAACGTTCGATTATGGGAAAACTAGCTTCGTTGAGGGTAGGAATTACAGGCACGCCAAGACGGGCGGCTGCAATGGCATTACATTGTTGTTCGTACTGCGATTTCATGGGGATTACCATGAGCTTTTTTCCAAGAAAAAGGGTCTCTGCAGGGGTTTCGAAACCAGCGCCGCAAAGCACTCCTTGGCTCGAAGCCATGCTTTTCACAAATAGATCATTGTCGATTCTAATGATTTGTACGTTTTTTTCGCGGTAGTCTTTGGTGCTGTGTTTTGAAAAAACTTCCCATTTGAGATCTTTAAAATGCGATAAAATGCGAATAAGATGTTCATCACCATAGCTGGGCAGGTAAACGGTATAATGACCTTCGTTTTTGACTGCGTGGTTTCTGACTTGGTCTCTAATGACAGGGGTGTAGATTCCATCGATATACGACTCGAAATGAAAACCGAACTTAAGTTCTGCCGGTGAATAGTGTTTCAAAATGGTTTTACCGAGTAAATCCTTATTATCAGGGCGCGGCGCCATTGGATGCAATACGGCTGCTTGATGGCTTAACTCAATGCATGGAATGTTTTTTCGATGGGCAGCCCAAGCCGACACTGGCTCAAAATCAGTAATAATGAGGTCGTATTGCTCTACCGGCACGGTATTTATTTCTTTCCAAAGAAGCGGTAATTTGGATTTTCCGATTGTATTTAGAATGTCCACGCCTCCTTTTTTTCCAAATAGGAAGCTTAAGCCATGATAGCGATAATCTATTTTGAAAGGGACTTTTACATCTGCCTGAATACCGCTCACTAAAACATCCACCATTGCTTTTTTCTTGAGGATTGGAACAATATCCAATGATCTTGTTAAGTGGCCGTTTCCGGTCCCTTGAATTGCATATAAAATTTTCATTAACTATTGATTTTGAGAGATTGAAATTCTTCGAGCATATTATTGAAAAGGGTTTTTCCTTTTGCACCAGTAGCGGTCAATTGCTCTTCGTTGAAAATATCTTTGAGTTTGATGCTTTGGGCAATTGGGTCTTCTAAATAATGATATATCGACCATTGACCTTCATTGTATTCGAGTGAAGTCATGTTTTCGACCCAATCGCCAGAATTGAGGTAATTAACTTTTCGGCCTTCCTTGTCTTCCACCACGCGCATTTGAGGTTGGTGAATATGTCCACAAACCACATATTGATAACCATGAGCGATGGCAATATTAGCCGCTGTTTCTTCGAAGTTATCGATATGTTTCAAGGCGCCTTTTACGCTGCTTTTTACCTTTTTCGAAAATGAAATTCGGCCTCTACCAAGGCTGGTGCTAATGTAATTAAAGAGGGTATTTATCATGATAAGCATATCGTAACCCACGCCACCTAACTGGGCAAGCCATTTAGAGTTTTTCATTATCACATCAAATACGTCCCCATGAAAAAACCATGCTTTTTGACCGTTAAGATCTAAAATTAATTTATTCACGATCTCGAAACTTCCGAGACTAAAGCCTTTAAATTTGCGAAGCATTTCGTCGTGATTGCCTGTAACATAATATACCTTGGTGCCTTTTGCTAAAAGCGAGGTAATGTACAAAATGACCCGCATGTGTGATTTTGGAAAGTAGCGTTTGTTGAATTGCCAAATATCGATTATATCGCCATTGAGAATAATGGTTTCGGGTTCAATTGATTTCAAATAATTCAATAGTTCTTTTGCTCTGCAACCAAAGGTACCCAAATGGACATCTGATATAACGGCGATTTCAACTTTGCGCGTGCTGTTGATATGGTTCATTCAAAGTGATTAAAGTGAGTGAAAAGCTTAGAAGATAAAGGTGCGGTTTGTTGCACTATGGAGTCAGTATTGGATTGATTATTAATCATTCGATCGTGAAACAGATTGGTTAAACATGGCTTAATTTTTTGCAATTCTTCCCTTTTTTGCTGGTTTTTTCGATGATTAAGTTACAATTTTAAAAACAGCGTGAAATTACCCACTCCACTTTAACTTTTAATTAGCTTAGTTTTATGATAAAATTAAGCTTAGTAGTAAAAATAGATGGATACCCTCTTGTTTATGAAGATAATGTAAATATTTTTTAAATTTATTGCGTGGACTATTGACATTGGGTATTTTAAGTTGTATTTTTATAGTTCAATTAATGCTCATAATAATATTAATTCTAAATGCTCGCAATCAATTACCATAGGAAACAGAAGTTTAATAGAAATTCTAATTAAGGTTTCTTTGTTCTTATTTTTATTGATGATTAAACACTGCTATTGTTCTTAAAAAATTCAAGAGACCAGATTTTTTATCAACAGCTCAATTTTTATCTTTTTTTGGTTCTCACTACAATTTTAATTTTAAGGTTATGAAAACAACGTTTCTCCTCTTTTCGTTGATTTTATTGAATGTATTTGCTTTTGCACAATCGCCAGGTGATTTTCAAAGTATTTCTGGTGGTAATTGGGGTGACGCCCTCAATTGGGAAACCTATGATGGAGGAAGTTGGCAGCCAGCCAGTCAAGCTCCAGACTGTAGTCAAGGTGAGGTATTTGTTTATCATACCATGGCAAATATACCATCCAGTCTAAATGTCGGAGGTAATTTATATATTTTTTCTCCAACCTTTGATATGACATCAAAAACAATCAGTGGAGCTGGGTATCTAATTTTATATTCTGTATCAAATGACGTGGTCTATAACGTTGGAAATGCAAATATTGGTAATATTATTATTGGAGGTAATTCTTCAGTAGAAATTAATCTTGATGGTGATTGGGGCGTTAGCACCTTTGAAGATGCAGATCGTCTCAGTACTGTTAGCATGAGTGGGAATAATGAAATAAAGATAGCAACCGCTTTTCACAACCTGACTATAGTATCTGGCACACGAGTCTTGTCCCATGCTTCAGGAACTTCCAGTGTTGTAGGAGCTTTTCTTTTAAACAGTGGTGCAACTTTTAATGTAAATGGAGGAAGTATTACCTTTTCAGGCTCTACAACTATTGAGGGATTATTCTTGGATGATAATAACACTGGTGTTACGACCTTTAACGCTGTACTAGACATTAACAGTGGTGGAGTATTTAATACTGTTGTTAGCTCTACAAGTGTGATTAATTTGATATTCACTGCTGGCATAGTAAATGATGGGACTTTTAATGCAGGGGCTGCGAGTTTTACTGGAACTCAAACCATTAGTGGATCAGAGCCTTTAGTATTCAATAATCTCGTGAATATCGGATCGGGTACGACTAGTGGAAGTGTAACTAACGAAATTAGCGAATCAAATGGAGGGATAACTTTTATTGGTAATTTAGGAGCTGGGATAGCGGCTAATAGTTTTATCAATAAGGGGCTTTTGGTGTATAAAGGAGCATCAGCACCAATGGGGAGTAAAACACTGACCGCCACAAATGCAAACAGCATTGTGAAATACCAAGGCTCAGTTGTTCAAGCCATCAAAGTTACTGCATACAACCATTTAGTGATTGATAATAGTGCTAGCCTTACGCTTGGCGCAGGGGCTTCGGTGGCCGGTAGTTTAACATTTACTGATGGGATAATTACAAATGGGAGTAATTATTTGACGATTAAAGATGGCGCAACAGTAAGCGGAGCAAGCAATGCGAGTCATATCGATGGGCAATGCCGTAAGATAGGTGATGATGCATTTACTTTTCCAGTTGGCGATGCAGGGTATTATTTCCCCATTAGTATTTCGGCGCCAGCAAGCGCAACAGATCATTTTACTGCTCAATATTTTCTTGGATCGCCTACTAGCGCAGGCTACAATGTGAACACTAAAGAAGCATCATTAGCTTCTGTTAATCCTTCCAAATACTGGATTCTAAATCGTACAGCAGGATCGTCAAATGTGAGTGTTACTTTGAGTTATTCCGACAATGTTTCGGATATGTCCAAATTGAGAGTAGCTCGTTGGAATGGTAGTCAATGGGTGGATCATGGAAATATTAATGTTACAGCTTACAATAATCCAACACTAGGAACTATCACATCCGGCACCGTATCAAGCTTTAGCCCATTTACAACCGCATCCTCAGGAACCGAAAACACTTTACCCGTTAGCCTGATGTCGTTTGATGCTTACTGTGTTGAAAGCCAGTCGTTTTTGAAATGGTCTACCGCTTCCGAAATGAACAGTGATTATTTTGAAATAGAAAGAAGTGAAGATGCCCAACATTGGACAGTAATCGGAAGCGTTCCTGCCCACGGAAACTCAAATCAAATTATGGAGTATGATTATATAGATAAACAACCTTTAGAATCCGCTTTTTATCGACTGGTTTTGAAAGATAATAATGGAATCTCACATCCGTCTTACTTAGTTTCCGTTTTAAATTGTGAGTCAAACGTTAGTACTTTCGCTACTTATCCAATTCCGGCCACCGACATAGCCTACTTGCAAATTCCTGAAGTGACGGGCGAAATGGAAGTTAAAGTGGTGGATATCAATGGTAGAGAGGTCTTCAAAACAAGTATTAACGACTCAAACCGAATTAAAATACAAATAGCTGATTGGAAAGAGGGAATTTATTTTGTCAGCTGTTGTACCCGTGATAAAGTGTATCATTCAAAAATTATTAAAAACTAACTCATTGTGCTTTATCATTATTGCAGAACGGTTCGGATTAATTCCCGAACTGTTTTGCTTTATGAAAGTTTGGATTCATTATAGCTACTTTATACCTAATTAAATAGTTGAATTTTAATATATTTATTTTAGGCGCAACAATTTAGCAAAAGGGCAAGGCACTTTGTTAAAGCGCATCCAAGCATTGCAAAAAGGAATTATCTTTATGCCCTGAAAAAGATAAAAGAATAATATGGGCAATAGTTTTGGTACTTTATTGAAACTCCACAGTTTTGGCGAGTCGCATGGGCGTTCGCTTGGCGGAATACTAGAAGGTTTTCCAGCGGGTATTCTGTTGGATTTCTCACAGATACAATTTGAATTAGACCGACGCAGAACCAACCAAGGTATTTATAGCAGTTCGCGAAAGGAATCCGATCAGCTTCAAATTTTGTCTGGCATAATGGATTCCAAAACGCTAGGAACCCCGATTGGCTTTATGGTCGAAAATGGAGATGCTAAATCCGAGGAGTATCAGTCCTTGAAGGATATTTATAGACCATCGCATGCCGATTTTACATGGCAACAAAAGTATGGTTTTCGTGATTTCAGGGGCGGTGGACGATCCTCTGCTCGTGAAACCTTGGCAAGGGTGGTTGGAGGAGCCATGGCAAAGCAATTTTTACAACTTCATGGCATTAGCCTTCAAGCTTGGGTGAGTCAAATTGGTAATATCACTGCCAATATTACTACAAGTCCGAGCCAAATGGAGGTAGAGCAAAGTAAGTTACGATGCCCTGATAAAAAGGCTGAGGGTCAAATGTTTGCCCTTATTGAGCAGCTTGCCCAACAAAAGGATAGTGTTGGCGGGGTGGTTCAATGTCAAATAGAGGGTGTGCCCGCAGGCTTAGGCGAGCCAGTTTTTGATAAATTGCAAGCGGTTTTGGCGCATGCAATGCTGAGTATCAATGCGGTAAAAGGCTTTGAATACGGTAGTGGATTTGCCGGCTCAGCTATGAAAGGATCTGAACATAATGACGAATTCGTGTTGATGAATCAGCAAATTAAAACTACAACTAACTGGAGTGGAGGCATACAAGGAGGGATTTCTAACGGTCAAGCAATCTATTTTAAAGTAGCATTTAAGCCTATTGCCAGTATTGGCATACAGCAAAAAGCAATTAATATGCAAGGCGCAGAAGTTGATTTGGAAATAGGAGGGAGGCATGATGTTTGCGTTGTGCCGCGCGCGGTGCCAATTGTAGAAGCCATGGCTGCTTTGGTAATTATGGACTTCTTTTTAATGCAGAAAATTAACCAAGCATAATATTTATTAAAAAACAACCTTATCAAATTAAATCAAGAATAGATTTATGAAAAAAGTATTAAAAATTTCAGCCATTGTTTTGGGCGTGCTCATAGTGCTTATGTTGCTGACGCCATTTTTGTTTAAAGGAAAGATAACCCAAATCGCTAAGGATGAGCTCAATAAATCGCTAAATGCGAAAATTGATTTTTCGGGAATGAGCTTAGGACTTTTTAAAAATTTTCCTAATTTCACATTCACCATCAAGGATTTATCAGTGGTAGGCCTACAAGAATTTGAAGGAGACACCTTGTTTGCTGCGCCGCAATTGAGTTTTACACTCGATTTGCAAAGCGTGTTAGCAGGAAATTATGAAGTTACCAAAATCAAACTACAAGAACCGCTCATTAATCTTCTAGTTTTAGAAAATGAAAAGGCTAATTGGGATATAGCTTTGGCATCCGAAGAGGATAGTATGGAGGTGGAAGAGGCAGATACTACCAATTATAAGCTAGTGTTGGAGTCATTTGAGATAGAAAATGCGCGAGTGATTTACGATGATAAAGCCTATCAAATGTATAGTTTACTCAAAGGATTTAATTTAACCTTGAAAGGAGACCTCACTGCTCATACTGCTGAACTCGAGCTGAAGTCATCTATTCAGGAATTGACGTATGAAATGGAAAACATCAGCTATATGAAAAAGTCAAAGATTGATTTCTTAGCTGAAATAGACGCAAATCTAGATTCATCGAAATACACCTTTCGAGATAATAAGTTGCTAATAAATGGATTGGAAATTAATTTTGAAGGATTTGTTGCCATGCCAAGCGATGATATTTATATGGATTTGCGGTATCAAGCCCCAAAAGCTGATTTGAAAAGTTTGATGTCGCTGGTTCCCGCATTTTATATGGAAGGTTACGAAGATGTAAAAACAGAGGGGAAGGTAGCCTTTAATGGCTGGGCTAAAGGAGTTTACGGAGAATTTTCCATGCCAGCTTTTGAATTGAATATTGATATCGATAAAGGACGTTTTCAATATCCGGATTTACCCCAAGCAGTTGAGAATATTTATTTGAAAACCAAAATCTTAAGTCCAAGCTCCGATATGAATGATATGCAAATTGATATCAGCAGATTCAGTTTTAAAATCATCAACAATCCCATGGAAGTGAAGTTGAAATTAAGAACGCCGCTCACCGATCCTGATATTGATGCTCAATTCAAAGGAAAGTTCGATTTGGCTAGTCTGGTCCAAGTATATCCATTAGATTCGGACATGCATCTGAGTGGGCTTTTTACAACTGACATTCGTTTGAAAGGGAAGCAATCATCCCTTGACAAGGAACAATATCAGGATTTTGTTGCCAGTGGTTCCATGCAATTGGCCGATTTGCATTATCAAGATAAGGATTTGCCAGAGGGGATTGTAATCCATCGAGCCGCTATGAGTTTTACACCACAATTTATTGATATGTCGTCCTTCAATGCGACCTATAATCATAATACCATGGAAGCGAATGGAAAATTATTCAACTATATGGGCTATGCTTTTAGCGACGGAATACTTAGAGGGGAAGTGAATTTAAAGGCTGATTATTTAAATCTTGATGAGCTAATGGCTTCGGAGGAAACCACAGCCGCCCCTGATACGAATGTTGCTGAAAAACCTTTGGAAGCTTTTGAAGTACCTAAAAATATTCAGATGGTGATGCAGTGCGATATCGCTAAAATGAAATATGATGTGTATGATTTGAAAGCCGTGTTTGGAAAAATATCCATAATGAACCAACAAGTGAATCTGGATAAGCTTCACATGGAATTGTTGGGAGGTAAAATGGAGATGAGTGGGTTCTATAATTCTTCAAATTTGGAACAACCGCTTGTCCATTTTATTTTAGGGATCTCAGATTTTAATATTAAGCAAACATACCAAGCAATGGATATGGTGAAGCAATTAGCGCCCATTATGCAATATGCTGAGGGAACATTTAGTAGCTTACTTTCTTACGAAGGGAAACTCGATAAAGCCATGAATCCAGACCTTAATTCAGTGAGCGCTAAGGGAATACTGTCGACTTCTAAATTATCGATTAAAGGCGCTAAAAGTATTGAAGAGTTGGCAAATACCTTGAAGATCAATGAACTTAAAAACTTGAGTACCGACGCAATGGCCATTCCTTTTGAAATAAAAGATGGGAAATTATTGGTGAAAACCTTTGAAACCAAGGTGAATGGAATACCTATGAAAGCTAGTGGTGTCACCTATTTAAATCAAAATATCGATTATGATTTGAATATGAAAATACCACGAGAAAAACTCGGGGGACAAGCTAATTCTACGTTAAATCACTTGAGTGCCAAAGCCAAAGCCATGGGCGTAGATGTCGCGGCTAGTGATCAAATTGATGTACAAGCAAAAATGACAGGAACGACCACTAAGCCTAAGATTGGTTTGAATTTTAAGGAAACTGCTAATAAAGTGGAGGATCAAATCAAACAGGAAATTGTAAATCAAACGGAAGAAATTAAAAAGCAGGCCTACGATGAGGCGCAAAAACTTAAAACTGAATTAGAAAACAAAGCCAAAGAAGAATTGAAAAAGCAACAGGAAGAGCTTGAACGCAAGAAAAAGGAAGCCGAAGAACGTGCTAAGAAAAAGCTGCAAGAGGAAGCTAAAAAACGTCTAGGAAAATATTTCTAGAATTGTAATTATGAGCTTTTTATCGTTAACCTTAGTTGTTTTCTTAAGTAGGCTAGATTAGTTAGATTCTGAAAATTGGATTTTTTTTAGTTGGTTAGATTTTTTAATGTCAGCATTTATTATGGTTAACGCATAGTGCAGATTGTATTAAAGCAAGGATTATTAGAATTGCGACCAAGGATGAGAAGGTCGTATTTGGAAATATAGTTAATAAAGTTCGATTATACTAGAGGGGTTCTTAAAATTAAATTTTTTGAGGCGGACAAGATTTTAAAACCGGAGTTTACTATTGTAAATGCGATGCATTGAGCAAGTCTACCCTGAGCGAAGTCGAAGGGAAGTGAGGATTTTAAAATTGAAGTCCAACGAAGAAAAAGCAATTTTTAGAACTCCCATAAATAACATTAACAATGCTAGGATTTATCACAGGAGTTATTTTTTCGTTTGCCATGACGCTAATTATTCTTCCCATTTTAATTAGGTTTGCAAAGGCTAATCAATTGTACGTGCCTATTAACTACCGCCGAATTCATCATAGAAACATCTCCGCATTAGGCGGATTAGCGATTTTTGCGAGCCCAGTTTTGAGCTTTGTTTTATTCTCCGATATTGTAAATTTTCCCGATTACCGTTATATTTTTGGAAGTGGATTGCTGATGTATATGATGGGTTTTTATGATGATTTATACGAAGTTAGATATGGAGTTAAGATATTAGTCCAAACTGTTGCAGCAGCAATGTTGGTTTTTTTGGCAGGGGTGTATATTCATTTTTTGCAACATTATATTGCTGCACCTTATGGGCTTCTTGCAGATCAATTTACCACTCTTGCGCTTATGCTGCTAATCATTAACGCCTACAATTTGATTGATGGAATTGATATGTCGGCGGCCCTGGTGGGCTTTGTGGTGCTTAGTTTTCTTGGTGTTTGGTTTTCATTGCTTGATCAATTCGACTATGGAATGGCCTTACTAGCGCTAGCAGCTAGTCTATTGGCTTTTATGGTTTACAATTATACCCCTGCTCGTATTTTTATGGGTGATACTGGCACCATGAGCATTGGATTATTGATGTCGTTTAGTCTTATTAAATTTGATGAAATCAACACTTTAGTTCATAATGCGTATTCATTTCAGCATGCACCAGCTATCTCATTTTCATTGATGTCCTTGATTGTATTCGATTTAATCAGAGTAGGTGCTAATCGAGTTTTACACGCAAAATCACCTTTTTCGCCCGATAAAACCCATATCCATCATTGGCTAATTGCCATTAACCCAAGTCATGTGGTGGGCGCTTTTATCATCAGTGGTGCTATTCTGCTTCAGCTTTTGATGACGATTGCCTTAGATCGTTTCCTTTTTTCCAATTGGACTTTAATTCTGCTCAACGTCCTCTTTTTATTGGCTTTTTACGCGCTTATTTATAGCTTAAGGTTACACAAAACCAAAAGCAATTCCAAACTAAATTCGCTATCGTGAACAACGACAAATAGATAGCTATCATGAAGGATAGGTTAATTAAATGTTGTTTTTAAGGAACAACTTCTTAAATTTGCAGCGGGTAAGTCTTATACGACCAGCTCCTGCTGAACTCCCCCAGGACCGGAAGGTAGCAAGGGTAGGTGGTTGAGCGGTGCGATATAAGTAGCTTACCCTTTTTTTGTGTCTACCATTTTTTTTGATATACTCTTTTCTAACCATTCTTTTCTTTGTCATGGAAACTAATGACCCTGAAATACAATCATCAGCGCAAGCTGTTATAAATCAAATTGAAAGCTTGCATTTAGCTATCGCAAAAAGCGAAAACCCACTGCCCTTACTCAAGTCATTAGCTCAGATATATATTCGGCAGAGCCAATATACAGAGGCTATTAATGTTTATATCGAAATATTGAATATAAATCCTCATTGTGAGGAAATACAAGGCCTCTATGAATTTGCAAATATCATAGTAAAACAGAGTCAGTTGGACATTTACGCAAGCCCAAATACCAATAATGATCCTTGGTTTTGATTTTCATATAAATTACCTATAGTTTTTCTGCTTCAGTAATGAGCAAGGTTAAAAAGAGAAAAAGGTTTCAATGGATAGAGCCTTGAAACCTTTTTTAAGATTTTGTGGATGCTGATGGCTAATTGTTTTCTGTGGAATTGACTATCGTTTTTTCAAACCTATAAGGTGATTTTTCAAGTCAATACGATATACAGAAAGTTGCCTTATTTTTTCTGAAGGATAAAATTGAAGTATTTATATTCCTCATTGGCAAAGCGATTATAGGTTGGAGAGTCTACTGCGCCAGCAAAGTTGAGACCTACTTTAGCAATCATTTTAGGGACTAATTTATCCACCAGAATACGCCTTCTGGGGTCGTCAAGCTGCAAAGCTTTTACCACTTCTGGGGTAATTAACTGATGCTTAATTACCATAAAATCACTGTTTTCCACTAAGTTAACAAATGCTGGATAATCATTGGTAAATCTAAAATCAGTCATTACAAAATAGCCTTTGGGGCGTAAAATGCGCTGAACTTCCGAAAGGAATTTAGCAGGGTTTTGATAGCGATGCGAAGATTCCACATTCAGCACAACATCGCAACTTTGATCAGCAAGCGAAATTTGATGCGCGTCTCCTTGCTTAAATTGCAAGCCTTTCAGTTGATAGAAACGGTTGGCAAATTGCATAGCCCTTTCGTTTAAATCAATACCAATGGACGAAGCTGGCTTGAAATAGCGATGTACAAACGACAGTCCTCCACCTCGTCCACAGCCTATTTCCACTAAATCTTTTCCACTCACTTCCACATGATTGATAATTTGATGATAGAGTTGAATAGAATATCGATTGATTTCATCCTTTTCATCCAGTATTAGCTGCTGACTAGGGCTCGAAAAACCATAATTCATGAAGAGTATTTCGTTATTTCTATCGATATTACTCACATACCAATACCATTTCTTAAAGGCCCATTCTTTGATTAGCGATTTCATTTATTATTATGGTTTAAATTCGTTATATGGTTGTTTTTCAAGAGAGTATACAAAATCTTTAACTTTGTTAGTCCACTCTTGTTGCGAAAAGCGATCATCGAATACAGTAAATGGAATGGGTTTTCCAATGACTACTTTGATGGTTTTATTCCGTTTATTGAAAAACTCATGTGGTAGGAGCGCTAGTTCCAGATTAAGTTTGAGTTTAAAAAATTTACGCACACAACTGATGTACAAAAATGTTTTTGAATTATGCCCGTGAAAATAAAAAGGAACTAGATTGCGTTGATGCGAAACTGCTTTAGAAACAAGACTTTTTCGCCACTCTCTATCTTGCACTTTACCATCGTATTTTCTAGATACTTCGCCTGCAGGGAAATGAGTAATCGCAACAGGGGAGGCAAATACTTTTTCGAGTGCGAGTATATAATCACGTGAAGTGGCTCCGTAGGCATTTACTACCGCAATATAGGGCACTAAATTCGGAATATATTTGAAAGCTTCGTTGCCGATTGCTCTTAAATCGCCATATTTATCTAAAATAGTTTTGGTAAGGATTAGTCCGTCAACAATGCCATAAGGGTGATTAGCAAAGAAAAAGCAATGACCATTCTCGGGTAAATTCTCGTGACCTAGGAGGTCTATTTTTATGTTAAGTTCTTTAATAACCGCATTGTGAAAATCGACTCCTTTTAAATGGTTTACTCTGGTAAGTAGTTCATTTAAATCCTCTTGGTGGATAATCCGCTTTAAAATATTGATAATAAAGTTTGGAAGTTTTTGTAGAAACTTAGAGTCACTTTCGTCAATTGCTTTGGATAGATTAATAAATTTCATCTATTATTTATACTGTTATATCAAAAAAATGGATTAAATAAAAAATCATACGGCAAATATAGGGCTTTATTCTAAATAGAATTATTTTAGGATGAAATTGAGTAGTTTGCTTAATTCCAATTTCTATTTTTTATCGGACAACACTGATTTTTAATTCAGAGGGATTCTAAAAATTAGATTTTTTGAGGCGGACAAGATTTTAAAACCGCAGTTTACTGTTGTAAATGAGGATTTTAAAATTGAAGTCCAACGAAGAAAAAGCAATTTTTAGAACTCCCGTTCAATGATTTGATTATTGAAGTAGCAGGATTCCGTCATTATCGCCATCGTTTTGGGCGGG
>DYSI01000030.1 GCA_020718275.1 Draconibacterium orientale | reverse complement strand
AACTACTAAATTGCCGAAATGGACTAAATATAATTTTTAACGGACAATAGTGATTATTATTATCAAATTTTAGGATTTTTTCACTTTGGCAACATTCTTGATTTATCATGATTATTATTTCACCGCTAAAACTTTTAACCATGGAAACGAAAAAATCAAAACAAGCCTTCCTAGAAGATAAAACTACTACGTTCTTTTTAATCGGACTACTTATTACATTGACAATGACCTTTTTCGGTTTCGAATATAAAAGCAGTATTCAAAGGTCCGAATTATCAGATAATTTCTTTGGGATAAGCATTGATGAGCCTGTTATTCAAACAGAACGACTTCAAAAACCGATTCCAAAAATTCCGAAATTGGATTATAGCAGAATCGTGATTACTTCAAAACCAATCATTAGTGACCCTAACATTATTTCCGTAATTACAGGTGGTGATGTTTTTCAAATCGATACTAATGACTATGAAGATGTACTTGATGATGAAAAGCCAGTTCCTTTTCCCGAATTTCCTTGTTCTTTTCCAGGAGGTGAGGAGGCTCTTTTCAAGTACTTAGGTGATAATATTCATTATACAGAAATGGCTCGCAATATAAATATTGAGGGTACAGTTTACTTGAAATTCACCGTTGGTAGTGATGGACAAGTATACGATGTTATTTTAATGCGCGGAGTGGATCCTGACTTAGATGCTATAGCAATTAGAGCAGTTGAACAAATGCCTAAATGGAATCCAGCTCAACAGGGAATTAAAAGGGTTCCTACTTATTTTAATTTACCAATCAAGTTTAAATTGTCAAAATAACTGCTTGTAGAGTAGAAAAATCAGTGCAGAAGGGTGTTATTTGAATTTCTTGCCTGACTATGAATGAGAGAATCAATGAATAGCAAATACGTAAATCACAAAATAGTCCTTTTAATAGCTGTATTAAGAGGACTTGTTTTTTAAATTTACACTTTGGGAATAAAGTCACAAATGCTGTCAAAATAATTGTAGCCTAGCTTGTTGCTTCAATCTGATTATGAATTATATGGAAAAAAAGCATCTTCAATATGGTTTATTAAATGCCCTTCGGGATGAATAACTACACTGATGATGTCAAAACGAGCATTCATATCGTAGGCGTGCATATCAATAAAAGCGTTGGCAGCTTGTATTAGGAATCGCTGTTGCTTTTTCGTAAGACTTAATTCGGGCTCAACTAGATAATCAGCACTTCTTGTTTTAACCTCTACAAAAACTAGGTTGGCTCCATCTATGGCTATCAAATCCAATTCTAGATGACCAAAGCGCCAATTGCGTTTCACAATTTTATAGGATTTGTTTATTAAAAAATCAACGCTTAGATCTTCTCCTAATTTTCCTATTTCTTTGGAATCAGCCATTAACTTTCCACTTTGTCTTTGAGCGATTTGAAACCTACTCCCAACACCTCATTGGCATCTACTACTGTGAGGAAAGCTTTTGGATCAATTTCTTGAATATAACTTTGTAAAATACTAAGTTCTCGACGGTTAACTACGGTATAGATAATGGTACGTTCAGCTTTATTATAAAGTCCTTGCCCTTTGATTAGCGTTCCACCACGATTCAAATCGTGGATGATTTTTTGTCCAATTTCTTCATGTTTTTCGGATATGATAAAAAGTGATTTATCATAATTAATTCCCTCCAGTATGACATCTACAACCTTGCCTGTAATGAATATAATTATCCAAGAAATAAGTGGAATAATCGGATCCTGAAAAGCAACCCAACTCAAAAGTACTATGGTGCTATCTACATAAATCATGAGCTGCCCAAGTGGTAGTTTGGTGTATTTGCTAATCATCATCGCAATTATGTCTGATCCGCCTGAAGTTGCTTTTGCCTTAAATACCAGCCCTAAACCTATGCCTATCAACGCCCCACCATAGAGTGCAGAAAGCAATGGTTGGTCTGCTACAAATGGTTCGTAGCCATGCCACAATTCTAAAACACTAATCCATCCTGAGAGAAAGATCATGCCTGTAATGGTTTTTGCACCAAATCGAGGGCCCAAGATCCAAATCCCTAAAATGGTAAGCGGTATGTCCATCAAAATACCACTAAGACCTATCGGAAAGTTGAATAAATGGTGCAATACGATGGCAATTCCATATACTCCTCCTGGCGCAAATTTGTAGGGGCTGATAAAAAATACGTAGGCAACCGCCATGATAAATGCACCAGTAACGATTAGTGAGTATGCTTTAAACCATTTCCAACTGAATAATTTTTCTTTCGTGATAAAGGCCATTTCAATTCATTTTTAATAATAAATGCTATAAATACTCGCTACTCCTGAACTTGTAATTCGACGCGAAATAACTATTTTTTTAGGTTGCAAGCGGTTTCTATTTATTCGATTTTAAATTGATAAATGATTTCTAAAGCCGTATAATTTCAAATACTTGGATTAGAAATATGCGTTTGTAATAGGCTGAAAATGGATGATTACTCCTCAGCTATCTTATTGTAATCCATTGTGATAACATCACTTCTATGTTTGTAGAAAATGAAGCTGTAATAGAGTAATATTAATCCAATAATTGAAAAAATAACCCCCATGATTTGTAGTGGAAATGTTGGCCAGATTAAAAATAAAACGCCAAAACTGATAGAAAGAATACTATTAATAAGCATAATATTCAATTTTCCTATTATAGTTTTTTGACTCGGTGCAAAGAATAGCTGAATAGCCCCAATCAAAATTAACCAAATGGAAATAAAATAATACATAAACTTAAGAATAATATCCGGTTGAATTAGCATCATTAATCCGATACTAATATTTATAATGGCTTGTCCGTACCAAATAACTTTAGCTTTTACCTCAATGTTGTTGGCTCGGTGTACATAAATAATAAAAGAAATTCCGCTAGCAAGCATTATTGCCCCGAGTACCAAAATTAAAGTCTTGTATACGGTTGTAGGCACAAATATTAAGATTGAGCCAATAATAAGCGTGATAATTGCATTCATGAGTAGATTGCTCCACTGATTGCCGGGTTTAATAACGATAGCACTCATTTGGTTAATTTTAGAGGTTTATTTTTATAATATTTCAATGCTTCGGGCATAAATTCCTTCATTGTTTTTATTCTTGATTCATCACTTGGGTGTGTAGATATTATTTCAGGTGGTTTTTGGCCTCCACTCTTCGACATGCGTTCCCAAAATTCGGTCGCTTTCTGAGGATCGTATCCAGCAATTGCCATAAAAATAAGTCCCATTTTATCGGCCTCTGTTTCATGCATTCTTGAGTATGGCAACATTACTCCATACTGTGCGCCTAAACCAAGGGCTTGCTGAAAAAGAATCTGTGTCTGCTCTGGCTTTTCTTCAATAAATGTACTTAGAAATGAAACCCCATACTCCATGATGATTTGATGACTCATACGTTCGTTACCATGCCGTGCAACCGCATGGGCAACCTCATGTCCCATCACTACAGCTAGTCCTGCTTCATCAATGGTGTAGGGAAGAATACCTGTATAGACTACTATTTTTCCCCCAGGCATACACCATGCATTTGGTACATCTTCTTCAATTAGATTGTATTCCCATTGATAATTTTCAATGAGTGATTGACTGTCTTTCTCGGTGAGGTAGGTATTTACAGCGTTGGCAATATTTTTACCGACTTTCTTGACCATTTGCGTCTGACTCATATTATTTGATAATTTATGAGTGGTCATAAATTCACCATAATTGGTTAAAGAGAGACCAATTAATTGGTTCTCAGGTAGCAAACTGATTTGTTTTCTGCCAGTTACAGGTACTTTGTTACAGGCTGTTATGATGAAGGTAGTCGCAATTAAAAGTAAGAATGCGCGATTGCTTAATGTTTTTATTAATGCCATTTAGTTTTTTTTATGATTTTACGGTGGCAAAGATACATATTTGATTTATAGTTAAAAGTTTTCGAAATTTTTTTTCGCACAATTGGCTTTTTGCTTTATATTTCGGTAATTCGGTAAAAGTAGTAAATTTGCGTATAAATCTACAAATATGCCACGACCAATACGCAGCCGAAAAATGAGTTATCCCCCCATTTTTAAAGGCTTTAAACCTTATGGTGGCCAATCGAAATCGCAAGGAAAGGTTTTGCTTTTATTGGAGGAATTTGAAAGTATTCGACTAATGGATTTTGAGCTGTTAACGCAATCGCAAGGCGCGCTTCAAATGGATGTTTCTAGGCCTACTTTTACCCGAATCTATGAATCTGCTCGCCAAAAAATTGCCAAGGCTATTGTCTTATCCCTTCAGCTCGAAATTGATGGTGGAAATGTAGCTTTCAAAGGTGATTGGTATTCTTGTGCGCATTGTGAGGCTGTTTTTGAACTTAACGAAGAGAATAATACCTCTAATATGTATTGCCCACACTGTAATTCTACTCACTATAATAGTATTAACCGTGTGCTACTTGATGCTAAGCGTCCTCCAAAAAAAGGGCATCAAGTCAATTCTGAGGAGTCTTCCATTCATTGCATCTGCGAAACTTGTGGGCTTAAAATTTCTCATAAAAGGGGAGTTCCTTGCCGACAGGTGATTTGCCCTCAATGTAAAACCGCTTTATTCCGAGAATAATCATGATGTTAATATTGCCATTTATTTATTCGATTACGCTGCATGGGTTATAAAATCGCTCTTCTTGATTCACATGCTGGTGTTGGGTTCAAAGCTTTTGTGTTTTACGTATTTCAGAATTGGATAAATAAAGCAAACAAGCCAATTGGGCTTCTTAATCTCCATTTGGATGATGCTTTGCTAAGCACAATTTCTTTTGAGGATTTGCAATTAAGCACTGAATTATTGCCAATTTATTCTTACCTTCCTGTGGTGGAAATCGAGCATTGTACTTTTTGTGGTAAGTGTTTTAATTATTGTGCCTTTGGTGCAATCGTTTTTCATAAAGATTCCAAGATAATGACCATTATGGAGCAAAATTGCTCGGCTTGTGGTGCTTGCCTTTATGCTTGCAATGATCGGGCATTGAGTGAAAAAAAGAAATTGATTGGGCGCGTCAATATTCTTAGAAATGAGCAATTTCAGATTATAAGTCCTCAATTGGATGATTTTTTTCAATTTGCGAAGCTAGCAATCCGAATGGCTAAACAATATTCAAATTCTATTCCTTTGCTGCTAACCATTGCTCCCTCACTGTCTAAACCGTATTTTTCTGAG
The DNA here is from genome assembly GCA_020718275.1 of Draconibacterium orientale. GTDB lineage: Bacteria > Bacteroidota > Bacteroidia > Bacteroidales > UBA1556 > UBA6267. The sequence goes on along the minus strand of DYSI01000030.1, from coordinate 19,487 downwards.
TCGGTAATGGACATGGATTTATGTATTGTCATGGCAAAATCCCTGAGCGTGGCAAAGAATACTATACTAGAATTGAAAAGCCATTGGGTGGGGAATATTGCTTTGATTACCTATAATTCTGATCTGAGCGATAATGAAATAGATGATTTTATTCATTCGTTTGAGGTACTATATTTTGGCAATATGCATTTTTCAATTGCCGATTGGATTACTAATCCCGAAAGTAGTAAACTTTTGTCGGACTTTGCTTTGGTTCAAACCGATGAGGTTATTAGTAATCGTATCTTAGATTATGTAAATCAGCAAATGAACCAGCGATGAGGAAAATAGTCTTTTATAACCTTGCTAACCAATTGACTACTATTAATCTGCTTGCGTCAATTTCCAGACTCCAACTTAATGCGCTATTCCTCGATTTGGATTATCAAAACGCATCGCTGAAAAACTTAATAGCCCTAGAGGATCACGAAAAAGTTTTCTCATTTAATGATAAATCGAATGTGTACATTTTAGATGATGAGTGTATTCATTGTGGATTGTGTTTAAAGATATGTCATTTTGAGGCAGTTGAGCGAATTCAACAGCGATTGGAAGTCAATCAGTCTTTATGCGAAGCCTGTGATTTATGTCGTCGCGCTTGTCCGGTGTCTGCTATCGTGCCTATTGAAAATCAAAGCGCTTTCTTTGGGGAGGCTAGAACCAGTCATAATCCTATTGTTTATGGATTTTGGCAAGCAAATATCTACAAGGAATCCGCCCGTATTGCTCAAATGTTTGCTTATGCTAACTCCATCATTTCGCAACAGTCAATCGATTACATGTTTATTTCCGGAATGGAGAAAAGATGGCTAAAATCTATCGTTCATAAGGTGGAAATTGATTTGATAATTTTACTGGTGGATCTTAATCGCATAGATTTTCGTGAGTTTATCTTGTTCACTCAGGAGTTAAAGGTAATGAATGTTCATATTATAACCTTGTTAATCAATGTATTATCGGATGTAACGCAAACTAAATTGTGGATTGATGAAGGTCTTGCTCAACAGATTCCCACATTCGATTACAGTGCTAACTATCAAAAATGGAACTGCCAATCTAGTAAAAGTAATTTTCAATCATGGACGGATAATAATGATTCAGAGCTTGTAATTGTTGAGATTTGGAATAATATTCATCAATTACTTAAGCAATAGAAATGGTTCAATGGTATTTTTTCACGCCAACTAAAATTTCAGTATCTATATGATCTTCCACCGAAGGAATTGGGCATGAATATTTGCTATTGTAAGCGCAATATGGATTGTATGCTTTATTGAAATCAATGATTAATTGTGCATTGTTTATAGGTATTCTAAGATCGATGTACCTTCCGCCAGCATATGATTCGACCCCACTACTTAGATCGGTAAACAGCATAAATAAATAGTCGCGGAAACCTTCTCGGCTAGCTAATTCAACATTTTGATAGATATTGATTTGATGTTTTTTGCCGTTGAGCTTAAAATAGGCAACGCCATATTTAATATAGATAGGTAATCTAGCGGTGGTGGTTTTCATCCCAAACTCTTTGGGTTGGGAATTGAGTTTAAGTTTTGCCTTTACACAATAGTTCTGATTTATAGGATAAAAGTTTAATTGCGAAAAATGGGCTAAATCTTCTTTGGTCAAAGGGCTGGATTCCTCGTTCAAGAATTCCTTATTCATTTCTTGCTGATATGCTTGGATGTCTTTTAAATAATCGGTCTTTCTGTTTTTATCAGTTTGAACAAACGAAATAAGACTTAAGCCGATAATTAGAATTAAAATGATTTTCACTTGGATTTTGTTTTTAGTAAACCTGATTTATTCATTGATAATTGATTTCTTTAATTGCGTTTGGAAGTGACGGCAAATATCAGTGATCGGACACTCATCACATTTAGGTTTTCGAGCCAAACAGATGTAACGACCGTGCAAGATTAGCCAATGATGGGCCGTAGGAATTACTTCTTCGGGAAAATATTTTATTAATTGACGCTCCGATTCGAGCGGGTTTTTAGCATTGGTGGTAAGCCCAATCCTTTCAGAAACTCTAAAGACATGCGTATCAACCGCCATCGCTGGCACATTGAAAGCCACTGACGCTACAACATTAGCAGTCTTTCTTCCAACCCCAGGCAGCTTTTGCAAAGCATCTACCGTTTGAGGAAATTCACCATCAAATTGTTCAATTAGTGTGCTGGCCATTCCTATCAGATTTTTGGCTTTATTGTTTGGATAAGAGCAGCTTTTTATGAGCTCAAATACTTCGTCTAAGCTTGCTTTTGCCAAAGTGGTAGGATTAGGAAAAACTCGATAAAATTCTGGAGTGATTTGGTTTACCCTTTTGTCGGTGCACTGCGCGGATAAAATTACCGCAACCACCAATTGATAAACATTTTGATAGTGTAATTCTGTTTCTGCAATAGCTTGATTTTTAGAAAAGTATGCTATAAATTGCTCAAATCGTTCTTTTGTGGTCATTTTGTTTTTTCTGAAATGTGTTTTGCTTGAAATAAAAACGCACACTAGCTTGGTTAGTGTGCGAATTTATATGAGTAATGATTGATTATAATCTTGTTCCGTCTTTGTATTTTACAATAAACGCATCAGATACTTTATCCCTCAATTGAAGCATGGCCTTTTTAGCTTCTTCGTAATTTGTATAATTACCAACTTCGTATTTGAATAATCCTTGATGTGTTGTTTTGCTGATGGTTTCTGTAACTCCTGTTTGGTTTCCAATATCATCAACGCTTAGATTTTTGTTAGAAGCTGCAATTTGAATTCTGTAGGTGAGACCTTTGCTTAGAATGGGGCTAGTACTAGGGACTCCATTTTTTTCAATGGATATGGCGTCTTGAATGTTGTTAATACGTTCTCCTTCATAAAAACCAACCACAAATGCACCAGGCACTGTGCTATTTCTGAGTTTGTTTTTATAGGCAGTAGCCTCTTCATAAGTTGCAAATTCGCCACTAGTATATTTGGAATAGTTGCCTTGATAGGTTTGGGTGACTTCATGATCTAGATTAAGTCGCTTTTGCAGCAACTTGCCACTGGTAGTTCCGCCATAAACAGCATAAACCTGAACTCGATAGACAAGCTTTTTCTGATCCATCGCAGCATTGGTAGCGGGCTTATTAGAGTTAGTATTATTGGTCTCATTAATTATTTGTGACTGATTGACCACCACCGAATTAGATTGTGCAATAATAGGGTTTGCAGCAATCGTTAAGGTTTTTTTAAACTGCCTAACTTGTTCAATATTATTTTGCTGGTAGAACAAAATTCCAGGTATTATAAATTCCCCTTCATTAGCATTTCTACTAATTAAGCGATACTTAAGAATAACTATTTCTTGGCTAGGGATTTCGGCCCAGGCATAGGTTATAATTTGGTTTTTAAAATCGTATACTGCTCCAGCTGAGCTTATTGATTCTACTGCAAATCCTTCAGGAATAGTTTGTTGTAGCTTCGCCACGCCTTCTATTGGTCCTTTATTAATTCTTAAAATCACCTCACTGGTATCGTTAGCATACATGTTTGATGGAATATTGGAAGCAACACTTAGTTCGAAATTAATAGCTGAATCAGCCTCAGCAACCAAGGTGTCAACTGGTTCAACATCAATAATTCTAGGCTGCTTCGGTTGTTTTGGTTTTTGGTAAATACGGTAGGTCATCCCAAGCGAGGTGTAATTATATATATCATTCGCAAAGGAATATTCAGTCCCGTGACCATCAACATCATCGACTAGGGCATGGTGAAAAGTGTTTTCAAAACGGATGCTCCAATGTTTTGCAATGTCAGAACGCACCCCCCATCCCCAAGGTATCTCAATGCTTGAGCCATTACCCGAAAAAACAGCGCTGCCATCAGAAGTATGGGTTACCACTGGATTATAAAGAAGGTAGCCAATTCCACCCTTCAAATAAGCGCTAAACCAACGACGTTCTTTATTTTCAAGAATAAGATTTAATAAATCAACTTCTACATTAAAATTAAAATCGTTCATCTGTGTTTTAAATGATAAATCCGCAGGGTCGCCATTGCTCCATGAGCTACGATAACCTTGCAAAGTACCACCTAAATACTGTAGATTGGCTGTAAAGCTGCTTCCTAAGCGGCGGCTAATCATCAATCCGTATCCAATTCCTTGCTGGTCAGAAAAATACTTGCTGAATGGATTTGAAGGTTCATCGCTTAAATCTCCCCACAAAAGGGTGGCTCCACCATTTAAAGTGATATTCCATTTATTGATCTTGTTTGTACTTTCGGAAGTATTGCCTTGATTTTCTTCGGTTTGTGCACTAACAGATGTCGATGCTAAACATAGTGCTACCAGAAAAAGTGCTAACCTGAAAAGTGGCCTGTAATTTGAAATCATGTCTAATTAGTTTAATGTACGAAAGTATAAATAAAAGTGTTTTAATGATGCATTTTTAGAACTTTTATTAACAGCTTAATGTTATTATAGCAATTATATAATATATTAACGATTGATTATTAAATTTTTACAAAGATAAAAGTTTTAAGGATATTATGCAAATGAAAAAAAATATTGTTTACTTTTGCCGCCTTGATATTTTTTATATCAAAGAGTTATAACTATTATTCATTTAAAAGAAAGGATCGTATTATTATGATTATCGTACCTATCAAAGAAGGCGAGAACATTGACAGAGCTTTAAAAAAACTTAAGCGCAAATTTGAAAAAACTGGCACTGTGAAAGAATTACGTGCACGTAAAAATTTCACTAAAAAATCTGTCGTTCTTCGCGAACAAAAGATTAAGGCCGTTTATGTTCAACAATTGCGTCAACAAGCCGATATCTAGAGGTAAGATTTACGTAATATTTCGAGGGCTTTTCCCAAACAAATCACTATCTTTACCGAAGTGATTTAGGGAAAAGCTTTTTTTATGAATAGTATTAGCCAATTTATTGATTACCTACAACTTGAACGTCGATATTCTCCGCATACCATACTCGCTTATCAAAATGATTTACTCCAATTTCAGCAATTTTTAATCGATTCGGATCATCCCGATCTCTTGCAAGCTGATTTTAATCTTATCCGTGGCTGGATTGTTTGGCTTAATGCTGATAAAATTGGTAAGCGAAGTATTAATCGAAAATTAACTAGCCTGAGGAGTTTCTATAAGTTTCATCTAATGCTTGAAAATACGTTGACTAATCCAGCTTCAAAAATACACCTATTAAAAACAGAAAAGAAATTGCCAGTTTTTGTGGATGAATCTAGTATGCACACCTTATTAATAGAGGTCGAATTCCCGAAAGATTACGATGGAACAATGGCTCGTACGATAATCGATCTTTTCTATCAAACCGGAATACGAATTTCGGAACTTATAAATTTAAAGGATCACCATATAGATTGGGCTGTACAACAAATTAAGGTATTAGGAAAACGGAACAAGGAAAGAATAATTCCAATAAGTCAGCAGTTATTAGTACAGCTTGAATTATATAAAGTACAGAGAAACAATAGTATAGAAAAAGCTCAAGATGATAGTTATTTTTTTTTAACAAAAAAAGGCAAAAAAGTCTATCCAAAACTTGTGTACATGATTATAAACTATTATCTTAGTCTCGTCACAACAATAACCAAAAAGAGTCCGCATGTTATTAGGCATACATTTGCTACACACTTACTTAACAAAGGCGCCGACCTGAATGCTATCAAAGAATTATTAGGGCATTCGAGTTTAGCAGCTACTCAAGTGTACACGCATAACTCAATCGAAAAGCTTAAACAAGTTTATAAACAAGCTCATCCAAAAGCTTAAAAAAAGAGGAGGTTAATTATGAAAGTTACAATTAGTTCACTGCATTTTAAAACAGATCAAAAACTAGACACCTTTATTGAAGGGAAAGTCGGAAAGCTCGCTAATTATTTTGAACAAATCTTAGAAAGTGAAGTTACCTTGCGTCTTGATAAAGATTCCAGCGGCGAAAACAAGGTTACGGAAATTAAATTGGACGTTCCAGGAGGTGATTTCTATGTCAAAAAACAATCAAAATCATTTGAAGAGTCTACCGATTTGGCAGTTGAAGCACTCAAAAAGCAATTAATTAAACACAAAGAAAAGCAAAATAAGACGTTAAATATATGATAATCAGTGTTGTGACTGAGTGTGCGTAGTTATTTTATTAAAAAGATTAGATATTATTTGGTAGTTAAATAATCTTTACTACATTTGCAGACCTTTTTAATGGGGTCTGCATTTGTTCTTTAAAGACCAGTGAAATGAGATAAGCCGATGTAGCTCAGCTGGCCAGAGCAGCTGATTTGTAATCAGCTGGTCGGCGGTTCGAATCCGTCCATCGGCTCTTAAAATGGTTGAATTGAGTGAAGGGGGGATACCGAAGTGGCCAACCGGGGCAGACTGTAAATCTGTTGTCTTAGACTTCGGAGGTTCGAATCCTCCTCCCCCCACTTTATTGAATAATAGTCATTCATTAAATCAAATTTTACCTGACTTTCATCAGTCAAATCAAGCGGGAGTAGCTCATTTGGTAGAGCGACAGCCTTCCAAGCTGTAGGTGGCCGGTTCGAGCCCGGTTTCCCGCTCATCTAATTTTTAAGCTTTTGTAGCTCAGGGGTAGAGCACTTCCTTGGTAAGGAAGAGGTCACGAGTTCAAATCTCGTCAAAAGCTCTGGGTTCTAGTAGAAACTATTATCTTTATATTTAACTTAAATACACTTTAAAAAATGGCTAAAGAACATTTTGACCGGTCCAAACCGCACGTAAACATTGGAACTATTGGTCACGTTGACCATGGTAAAACTACTTTGACTGCCGCAATCACAACTTGTTTGGCAGCTAAAGGATTGTCAGAAATTAAATCGTTTGATTCAATCGACAATGCTCCTGAAGAAAGAGAAAGAGGTATTACTATTAATACTGCTCACGTTGAGTACACTACCGTTAATCGTCACTACGCTCACGTTGACTGTCCAGGTCACGCTGACTATGTTAAAAACATGGTTACAGGTGCTGCCCAAATGGACGGCGCTATCTTAGTTGTGGCTGCTACTGACGGCCCTATGCCCCAAACTCGCGAACATATCTTGCTAGCACGTCAAGTTGGTGTGCCTCGTATGGTTGTGTTCATGAATAAAGTGGACATGGTTGACGACGAAGAATTACTTGAACTTGTTGAAATGGAAATCCGTGAACTTTTATCATTCTACGGTTTTGATGGCGACAATACACCTGTTATTCAAGGGTCTGCTCTTGGTGGATTGAACAAAGAACAAAAATGGATGGATATCATCTATCAATTAATGGATGCTGTTGATACCTGGATTCCACTTCCTCCTCGTGATGTTGATAAGGATTTCTTAATGCCTATCGAAGACGTATTCTCTATTACTGGTCGTGGAACTGTTGCCACTGGTAGAATTGAATCTGGTATTATCAACTCTGGTGAAACAGTTGATATCATCGGTATGGGTGCTGAAAAATTAAAATCAGTAGTTACTGGTGTTGAAATGTTCCGCAAAATCTTAGATCGTGGTGAAGCTGGTGATAACGTAGGTTTATTGTTACGCGGTATCGATAAAGGTGATATCCGTCGTGGTATGGTTATCGCTAAACCAGGTTCTGTTAAACCTCACGCTAAATTTAAAGCTGAAGTTTATATCCTGAAAAAAGAAGAAGGTGGTCGTCATACCCCATTCCATAATAAATATCGTCCTCAATTCTATTTCAGAACCACTGACGTAACTGGAGAAATCCAATTATTAGATGGCGTTGAAATGGTTATGCCAGGTGATAACTTGACCGTTACGGTTGAATTACACAGTCAAATCGCAATGAGTAAAGGTTTACGTTTCGCTATCCGTGAGGGTGGTAGAACCGTTGGAGCTGGTCAAGTAACCGAACTTATTGATTAACCAAACAAATATTTAAGTTAGATAAGCTTGAAGGTACCTTCTTTTGAGAAGGTATCTTTTTCAAGCTTTATAGCTTTTTTAGGGGTGTAGCTCAGTTGGTAGAGCTCTGGTCTCCAAAACCAGGAGTCGTGGGTTCGAGTCCTACCACCCCTGCAACAACAATCTAAATCAAATGGCAAAAGTCGTAGATTATTTCAAAGAAAGTTATGATGAACTCATGAACAAAGTTTCTTGGCCTACATGGGCTGAGTTACAAAATAGTGCCATAGTAGTGTCTATTGCTTCCCTTATCATCGCATTAGTGGTGTTTTTGATGGACATTATGTTTAAAAATGGCCTTGAATTGTTCTATCGTTCATTTTAATCTATATTTAATGCTTTTTCAATTCATTGCTAAACACAGAGGACTATATTTATTATGAGTAGTGTTGAAAAAAAATGGTACGTAGTTCGGGCAGTTAGTGGCAAAGAGGCAAAAGTGAAGGAATATATCCAAAGTGAAATTAATCATCTTGGATACCAAAACTTTATCTCTAATGTGCTAATCCCACAGGAGCGGGTTTTCCTTATTAGAAATGGAAAAAAAGTGAGTAAGGAAAGAAATTTCTTTCCAGGGTACGTGCTTATCGAAGCTGCACTTGTCGGAGAAATCCCTCATATGATTAAAAATGTTCCAAATGTGATTGGCTTTCTTGGTGCTGAAAAAGGCGGAGAACCGCTTCCACTTCGTCCGTCTGAGGTAAATCGAATTCTTGGTAAGGTAGATGAACTCGCTGAATTAGGCGAACTCGTTAATGTGCCTTATATCATTGGAGAAACAGTCAAAGTTATTGACGGTCCTTTCAATAGTTTTTCTGGTATCATTGAGGAAATCAATGAAGAAAAGAAAAAACTGAAAGTGATGGTTAAAATATTTGGCCGTAAAACTCCATTAGAATTGGGTTTTATGCAAGTTGAAAAGGAATAACTTTTACGTCTAATTATTCGGGCGTAAAATAATCTTGTTACAAATACTAAAATTTATCAAATGGCAAAGGAAATCAGTGCATTAATTAAGTTGCAGGTTAAAGGAGGTGCTGCGAATCCATCGCCACCAATCGGTCCTGCACTAGGTTCCAAAGGTGTTAATATCATGGAATTCTGTAAGCAGTTTAATGCACGTACTCAAGACCAAGCCGGTAAAGTGTTACCTGTAATTATTACTGTTTACGGTGATAAATCTTTCGAGTTCGTCATTAAAAATCCACCAGTGGCTATCCAATTGATGGAAATGACTAAATTGAAAAAAGGTTCGGCAGAACCAAATCGTGCCAAAGTAGCCTCAGTAAATTGGGATCAAATTAAACAAATTGCTGAAAACAAAATGAACGATTTAAACGCATTTGAGATTGATTCTGCAATGCGAATGGTTGCCGGTACCGCCCGTAGTATGGGAATTACTGTTACAGGTGAGTTTCCATCGGCTAAATAAACTATTAACAAAAACTAAATTAGTGAAATGGCTAAATTAACGAAAAAACGTAAAAGTGTCTTGGACAAAGTGGACAAGGACAAAGCCTACACACTTAAAGATGCAATGGATTTAGTAAAACAAATTACTACTACTACTTTCGATGCTTCTGTTGATTTAAATGTCCGTCTAGGAGTTGACCCCCGTAAAGCCAATCAAATGGTTCGCGGATCCGTTACCCTCCCTCATGGCACAGGAAAAACCAAAAAAGTGTTAGTGTTATGTACTCCCGACAAAGAAGAAGAAGCCAAGAACGCAGGAGCTGATTATGTTGGATTAGATGACTATATCCAAAAAATAAAAGGCGGTTGGACTGATGTCGATGTCGTTATTACCATGCCAAGTGTTATGCCTAAAGTAGGTGCATTAGGAAAAATCTTAGGTCCTCGCGGTCTTATGCCAAATCCTAAAACCGGTACCGTTACTATGGATATTGCAGGCGCAGTAAACGAAGTAAAGGCTGGTAAAATCGACTTTAAAGTTGACAAGTATGGTATAATTCACGCCGCTATTGGTAAGGTCTCATTCTCAACTGAAAAATTGGTTGATAATGCCAGTGAGATACTGCATGCTGTGATCAAATTGAAACCTACTGCTGCTAAAGGTACTTATATGAAAAGCGTTTTCGCTTCAAGTACTATGAGCATGGGCGTTAAAATTGATACCAAAACATTGGCATAATCTTTTAATTATTAATCCTTTTAGCATATCCATTATATGAAAAAAGAAGAAAAAGGACAACTTATTGAAACCCTTGCACAGCAGTTAGCTGAAAGTAATGTCTTCTATTTGACAGACATTAGCGGTTTAAACGCCGTTAAAACCAGCGAACTACGCCGTACTTGCTACAGCAAAGGAATCAAACTCGTTGTCGTCAAAAATGCCTTGCTTCAAAAAGCAATGGAGCAAGTAGTGGATAAGGACTTCGAGGAATTATATGATGTCTTAAAAGGTAATACTGCTTTGATGTTTACCGATACAGGAAACCTTCCTGCACGAATGATTAAGGAATTCACTAAAAAGAATAGAATTGATCGGCCTGCTTTAAAAGGTGCCTATATCGAAGAAACTTGTTATACTGGTGCTGATAATTTGGAATTTCTTGCCAACATCAAAACCAAAAACGAGCTCATTGGTGAACTCATTGGATTGTTACAATCCCCAGCTAAAAATGTTATCTCCGCCCTTAATAGTGGTGGTGCTACTATCGCTGGTCTCGTTAAGACTTTGTCCGAACGTCCTTAAAAATTATTTAAACTAAATTTATTGTAAAACCCGTTCGCTTACGAACAATTAAAAAATAAAAAAATGGCAGATTTAAAAGCTTTCGCAGAACAACTAGTAAACTTGACTGTTAAAGAAGTTAATGAGTTAGCTCGTATTCTTAAAGACGAATACGGCATTGAGCCCGCTGCAGCTGCTGTTGCGGTGGCTGCTCCAGTCGCAAATAATGAAGCTGACGTTGAGGAAGAAAAAACATCATTCGATGTTATCCTTAAAGAAGCTGGTAACGCTAAACTTGCTGTAGTTAAATTGGTGAAAGAACTTACCAGTCTTGGCTTGAAAGAAGCTAAAGCTTTGGTGGATGGTGCTCCTGCACCTCTCAAAGAAGGTGTTTCTAAAGACGAAGCAGAAGCGCTTAAGGCTCAACTTACTGAGGCCGGAGCGGTTGTTGAAATTAAGTAAGAAAATTATTTTTTCTATGGGCACAGACCTTATCTCGCTTATAACGAGCTTAAGGTCTTTGCCCGTATAAATACCCTTGGTGTTTTTTTTCATTTTTTTCACTTGCAAAAACCACGTACATTGACTTCAATTAATAAAAACCAAAGAATAAATTTTGCATCTGCTCCGGCACATATTAGTTATCCCGACTTTCTTGATATCCAGTTAAAATCTTTTCAGGATTTTTTTCAGCTGGAAACCACCCCTGAAAGTCGCGAAAATGAAGGTTTATATCGCGTTTTTACCGAAAACTTTCCTATTACAGATGCTCGAAATAATTTCGTTTTAGAGTTTCTTGATTATTTTATAGATCCTCCTCGTTATTCTATCGAAGAGTGTCTAGATAGAGGCTTAACCTATAGCGTGCCTCTTAAAGCCAAATTAAAACTTTATTGTACTGATCCAGAACATGAGGATTTCGAAACCCAAATTCAGGATGTGTACCTAGGAATGATTCCCTATATGACTCCTAAAGGTACTTTCGTAGTCAATGGTGCCGAACGCGTGGTAGTGTCACAATTACACCGTAGCCCTGGCGTTTTCTTTGGTACTTCAATGCATGCCAATGGAACTCAGCTCTATAGTGCTAGAGTTATCCCTTTCAAAGGATCTTGGATCGAATTTGCTACCGACATTAATAATGTCATGTATGCATATATCGACCGTAAAAAGAAATTACCGGTTACGACTCTCTTAAGAGCTATCGGCTATCACAGTGATAAAGATATCCTTGAAATATTTGACCTCGCTGATGAGGTTAAAGTGAGTAAGGCCGGATTAAAACGAGTTGTAGGTCGCAGACTTGCTGCTAAAGTACTTCGTACTTGGATTGAAGATTTCGTTGATGAAGATACTGGTGAGGTTGTATCTATTGAACGTACTGAAGTTATCGTTGATCGCGAAACCATCCTTGATAACGATAATATTCAGGAAATTGTTGATGCTGATGTTAAAACCATTATCCTCCATAAAGAGGATTCTGCCGCTAGCGATTTCTCTATCATCTTTAATACCCTTCAAAAAGATACCTCAAACTCCGAAAAAGAAGCAGTCGAATTTATCTACCGCCAGCTTAGAAATGCTGAACCACCTGATGAAGAAACCGCTCGTGGTATCATCAATAACCTATTTTTCTCTGACAAACGTTACGACTTAGGCTTGGTGGGTCGCTATAAAATTAATAGAAAACTCAACTTGGACGTGTCCGAAGAAATTCGGGTGTTGACCAATGAAGATATTATTGAAATTATCAAACATCTAATTCGATTGATTAATTCAAAAACGGATGTTGATGATATCGACCACTTAAGTAACCGTCGCGTTAGAACAGTGGGAGAACAATTGCAAAATCAATTTGGCGTTGGATTAGCGCGTATGGCTCGCACCATTCGTGAACGGATGAACGTTCGCGACAACGAAGTGTTTACTCCAATCGAATTGATTAATGCCAAAACACTTTCCTCAGTTATTAATTCCTTCTTCGGAACCAACCAATTATCTCAGTTTATGGATCAAACTAATCCACTCTCTGAGATCACACACAAACGTCGTATTTCTGCCCTAGGACCAGGTGGTTTGTCGCGGGAACGTGCTGGTTTTGAGGTTCGCGACGTCCACTTTACGCATTATGGTCGTTTATGTACTATCGAAACCCCCGAAGGACCAAATATCGGACTTATTTCTTCTCTAAGTGTTTTCTCTCAAGTGAACCATTTGGGTTTTCTCGAAACCCCTTATATGAAAGTGAAAGAGGGTAAAGTAATGGTTAATGAACCTGCTGTTTATCTCACCGCAGAAGAAGAAGAAGAATTTCTAATTACCCATAGTAAAGAATCCTATAGCACCAAAACTGGCGAACTCAATAATGAGCGCGTTAAAGTGCGTAAAATGGCCGATTATCCAATCGTACACAAAACTGAGGTGCAATTAATGGATGTGGCTTCTAATCAAATCGCTTCTATTGCCGCTTCTTTGATTCCGTTCCTCGAACACGATGATGCTAACCGTGCTTTGATGGGATCTAACATGATGCGTCAGGCTGTACCTTTGATGGTGCCTGAGGCTCCAATCGTTGGAACTGGTCTTGAAGCCCAAACAGCTATAGATTCCCGTACTAATTTTGTTTCAGAAGGCGACGGATACGTTGAATATGTTGATGCAAAACGTATTGTTATTAGATATAACCGTACCGACGAAGAGCGTTTAGTAAGCTTTGTGGAAGATTCAAAAGAATACTTCCTTACTAAATTCAAAAAAACTAACCAAAATACCTCTATCAATATCCGCCCAATTGTTCAACAAGGACAAAAGGTTTCAAAAGGGGATGTGCTTACGGAAGGTTACGGTACAAAGGGTGGCGAATTAGCCCTTGGACGTAATTTAATGGTGGCCTTCATGCCCTGGAAAGGTTATAACTTTGAAGATGCAATCGTTATTTCTGAACGAATCGTTAGGGAAGATGTATTTACTTCAATTCACATTGATGAGTACACCCTAGAGGTACGAGATACTAAACGTGGCGTTGAAGAGTTAACCAACGATATCCCTAATGTTTCGCTAGAAGCTACTAAAGATTTAGATGAAAACGGATTAATACGTATTGGTGCGGAAGTAAAAGAAGGCGATATCCTTATTGGAAAAATTACTCCTAAAGGGGAAACAGATCCAACCCCTGAGGAAAAACTTTTGCGTGCAATTTTTGGCGATAAAGCTGGCGACGTAAAAGATGCCTCCTTGAAAGCTTCCCCTTCGCTGAAAGGGGTGGTAATCGATAAAAAACTTTTTGCTCGCGCTATGAAAGATCGGAGATCGAAAAGTAAAGAAAAGGAAGAATTGGATGAGTTAAGAGCTGAGTTTGATTCAAGGACTTCAGAACTCAAAGCTAAATTAGTGGATAAAATTATGGTTCTTGTGAATGGTAAAACGTCTCAAGGAGTATATAATAACTTCAAGGAGATTATTATCCCTAAGAAAACTAAATTTACCTTGCGTGCCCTCTCTTCTGTTGAAGATTATATCAATATTAATCCAAATAAATGGACTACTGATAAGCATAAAAATGACTTGATTCGGACTCTCATCTATAATTACACTGCTAAATACAAAGAAATTTTGGGGGACTATAACCGCAAGAAGTTTGTATTGACCGTAGGAGATGAATTGCCAGCAGGAATCGTAAAATTAGCAAAAGTGTATATTGCTAAAAAGCGAAAACTGAAAGTTGGTGATAAAATGGCCGGACGACATGGTAATAAAGGTATTGTTGCTCGAATTGTACGTGATGAAGATATGCCCTTCCTCGAAAATGGAACTCCAGTTGACATCGTTCTTAATCCTCTTGGCGTACCTTCACGGATGAACTTGGGTCAAATATATGAAACCGTTCTTGGTTGGGCTGGCAAAACCCTCGGGCTGAGATTCTCTACACCAATTTTTGACGGCGCGACTTTAGCCCAAATCAATGGTTATATGAAACAAGCTGATCTACCTGAAAACGGAAAAGTTAGATTATATGATGGTGGAACAGGACGTCAATTTGACCAAGCTGCAACAGTAGGTGTAATCTATATGATTAAACTACACCACTTAATCGATGATAAAATGCATGCCCGTTCAATTGGACCATACTCCTTGATTACACAACAACCATTGGGTGGTAAAGCTCAATTCGGGGGTCAGCGTTTTGGAGAAATGGAGGTATGGGCACTTGAGGCTTTTGGCGCTTCAACCATCTTACAAGAGATATTGACTATCAAATCGGATGATGTAATTGGAAGAGCAAAAGCTTATGAAGCAATTGTGAAAGGACAAGCATTCCCTGAACCTGGTATTCCAGAGTCTTTCAACGTGTTGATTCACGAACTCAACGGTCTTGGTCTTAACATTTCTTTTGACTAAAGGTAAAGTGTTTTTATAATTTTAAAAGAAACTACTATAAAATTGATATATGGCTTTTAGAAAATATTCGACAGAAAAAAGCAATTTCTCTTCAATCACCATCAGTTTAGCGTCTCCTGAATTAATTCTTGAACGTTCAAGTGGTGAAGTCCTTAAACCCGAAACTATTAATTATCGCACCTACAAACCTGAACGTGATGGCTTGTTTTGCGAAAGAATTTTTGGTCCAGTTAAGGATTATGAATGTCATTGCGGCAAGTACAAAAGGATTCGCTACAAAGGAATCGTGTGTGATCGCTGCGGTGTTGAAGTTACTGAGAAAAAAGTGCGCCGCGAAAGAATGGGGCATATCAAACTTGTGGTACCCGTAGCTCACATTTGGTTCTTTAGAACTTTACCAAATAAAATGGGAGCTTTACTAGGACTTCAAACCAAGAAATTAGATACCATAATCTATTATGAAAAATATGTTGTTATTCAGCCTGGTATTAAAGGTGCTGATGGTATTCAATATATGGATTTTTTATCAGAGGATGAGTATTTCGATATCATGGATACACTACCCGCTGATAATCAGTATCTAGACGAAAGTGACCCAAATAAATTTATTGCCAAAATGGGGGCTGATGCCGTTCACGATTTGCTGATGCGCCTTAATATGGATGAATTATCCTACGAATTACGTGATAAAGCTAATAACGAAACCTCTCAGCAACGTAAAGCCGATGCGCTCAAACGATTGAAAGTGGTTGAAGCTTTTAGGGATGCTGCTACCCGTATGGAAAACCGTCCCGAATGGATGATTGTGAAAGTGGTTCCAGTAATTCCACCCGAACTTCGACCCTTGGTGCCTTTAGATGGTGGACGCTTTGCTACCTCTGACCTTAACGATTTGTACCGCCGCGTGATTATTCGCAATAATCGCTTGAAACGTCTTATCGAAATTAAAGCTCCTGACGTTATTTTGCGTAACGAAAAACGGATGCTTCAAGAAGCCGTTGATAGTCTTTTCGATAACTCACGTAAATCGAGTGCCGTAAAATCTGATTCTAATCGCCCTCTTAAATCATTAAGCGATAGCTTAAAAGGAAAACAAGGTCGTTTCCGTCAAAACTTACTTGGTAAACGCGTCGATTATTCTGGTCGTTCTGTTATTGTTGTTGGTCCTGAACTCAAGTTGAACGAATGTGGACTCCCTAAAGAAATGGCTTCTGAATTATTTAAGCCCTTTATTATCCGTAAGTTAATGGAAAGGGGTATCGTTAAAACAGTGAAATCAGCCAAGAAAATTGTTGATAGAAAAGACCCAGTAGTTTGGGATATTCTCGAAAACGTTTTAAAAGGACATCCTGTATTACTTAACCGTGCGCCTACTTTGCACCGTTTAGGTATCCAAGCATTTCAACCAAAACTGATCGAAGGAAAAGCCATTCAACTTCACCCGCTCTCTTGTAGTGCATTCAACGCTGACTTTGACGGTGACCAGATGGCTGTTCACGTTCCTCTTAGTAATGCTGCAATTATTGAAGCTCAAGTATTGATGTTGGCTTCTCATAATATTCTTAACCCTGCCAATGGTGCTCCAATTGCAGTGCCTAGTCAGGACATGGTTTTAGGCCTTTATTATATGACCAAAGAACGCCGTTCAACTCCCGAAGTAAAAGTTAAAGGAGAAGGAATGAGCTTCTATTCACCAGAGGAGGTTATTATTGCCTATAATGAGCAAGCTGCTGATTTGCATGCGCTTATCAAGGTGAAAATAGTTGATCCAAAAGGAACAGGCAATTTAAATGATATTCAAACGGTGGCAACTACTGTTGGCCGTGTAATGTTTAATCAAGTTGTGCCAAATGAATATGGATATATCAATGAGCTCTTAACTAAAAAATCTCTTCGCGATATCATCGGTTCTCTATTAAAGAAAGTTGGTACCAAAAAGACTGCTGATTTCCTTGATGATATTAAGAACCTTGGTTACGCCATGGCTTACGAAGGAGGATTATCATTTAATCTAGGAGACGTTATAATTCCTAAAGCCAAAGAAGAATTAATCTCGAAAGCCAATGATGAGGTGAACGAGGTTACAAGTAACTACGAAATGGGCTTTATCACTAATAATGAGCGATATAACCAAATTATTGATATTTGGACACATACCAACTCTAAACTGACGCAAACTTTGATGAAAGAAATTTCATCTGACCGTCAAGGATTCAACTCTGTTTATATGATGCTTGATTCTGGAGCTCGGGGTTCTAAGGAACAAATACGTCAGCTTAGTGGTATGAGAGGTCTGATGGCTAAACCTCAAAAATCTGGCGCAAGTGGTGCTGAGATTATCGAAAATCCTATCTTGTCGAACTTTAAAGAAGGCTTGTCGGTTCTCGAATACTTTATCTCAACCCACGGTGCTCGTAAAGGTTTGGCTGATACCGCTTTGAAAACTGCTGATGCAGGTTATTTAACACGTCGTTTGGTAGACGTTTCGCAAGATGTTATTATCTCTGAGCGCGACTGTGGTACATTACGTGGTTTGGTAGTCAGTGCATTAAAACGTAACGAAGAAATTGTTGAAACACTCTACGAACGTATTTTGGGTCGTACCTGCTTACACGATGTTTATCACCCTGAAACCAATGAATTATTGGCCGCTTCTGGAGTGGAATTAACGGAGGAAATTGCTAGAGCAATCAATGAATCCCCAATTGAATCTATCGAAATTCGTTCAGTATTAACTTGCGAATCTAAAAAAGGTGTTTGTGCAAAATGTTATGGCCGTAATTTGGCAACAGGAAGAATGGTTCAAAAAGGAGAGGCTGTCGGCGTTATAGCTGCACAGTCAATCGGGGAGCCTGGTACACAGTTGACTTTACGTACCTTCCACGTTGGGGGTACTGCTTCTAATGTCGCCATTTCATCCAGTATTATTGCTAAAAATGAAGGCCGTATCGAAATGGATGAGTTACGTTATGTTGACTACACCAATGCTGATGGACAAAAATATAAAGTTGTTGTTGGTCGATCCGCCGAAATGCGGGTTATCGATGAAAAAACTGGAGTCATTCTGGCCACACACCACATTCCTTACGCATCAAATCTGTATTTTGGCGAAGGCGATAAATTGAAAAAAGGTGATCTAATTTGTACTTGGGATCCATATAACGCTCAAATCGTTACAGACGAAAAGGGAAAATTGGTTTTCGAAAATGTTATAGAAGGACAAACTTATCGCGTTGAATCGAATGACCAAACAGGCTATCAGGAAAAAGTAATTATCGAAAGTCGTTTAAAATCTAAAAACCCTGTTATTAAAGTGGTTAATAGCAATGGAGAAGTGATTAAACAATACGATATTCCCGTTCATGCACGTATTATTGTTTCCGATGGAGATACCATCAATGCTGGTGAGGTAATCGTTAAAATACCTAGAGCTATCGGAAAATCTGGCGATATCACAGGAGGTCTTCCTCGTGTTACCGAATTATTTGAAGCCCGTAATCCTTCTGATCCTGCAGTAGTTGCTGAAATCGATGGCGTTGTTTCTTTTAGCTCCAAGTTGAAAAGAGGTAATCGTGAAGTTATTATTACTTCTAAAACTGGCGAGCAAAAAAGATATCTTATCCCAACTTCAAAACAGATATTGGCTCAAGAAAACGACTACGTTAAATCTGGAACTTCTTTATCTGAAGGCGCGATGACTCCAAGTAGTATTTTGGAAATCAAAGGACCAACACAAGTACAAGAATATATCGTGAACGAAGTACAAGAAGTTTATCGTTTGCAAGGTGTAAAAATCAATGACAAGCATTTTGAAGTAATTGTTCGTCAAATGATGCGTAAAGTTGAAATCATTGACCCAGGTGATACCCGTTTTCTTGAAAATGAGGTGGTTAATAAGGTTGAGTTTATGGAAGAAAACGATTGGATTTTTGGTAAAAAGGTAATAACTGATTCTGGTGATTCAGAGGTTATTAAAGCTGGTCAAATCGTTACTGCTCGTAAACTTAGAGATGAAAATTCAAGCTTAAAACGCCGCGACTTGAAGCTTATCGAAAGTAGAGATGCTAAGGCTGCCACTGCAAATCAAATTTTGCAAGGTATTACTAAAGCTTCACTGCAAACAAAGAGCTTTATCTCTGCTGCATCCTTCCAAGAAACTACTAAAGTACTTACAGATGCTGCCTTAAGCGCTAAACGTGACGATTTATTAGGCTTGAAAGAAAACGTAATTGTTGGACATAAGATTCCAGCTGGTACTGGTTTGCGTGAATACGATAAGTTAATTGTGGGAAGTATGGAAGATTTTGAAGCCCTTAAAGCTGAAGCTAAAGTTCATACGGATGCTATTGCTAATGAAATACTTAACTAATTATTTGTTTAAAAGAGAAGGTTTTTCCTTCTCTTTTTTATT
>DYSI01000077.1 GCA_020718275.1 Draconibacterium orientale | reverse complement strand
ATATGCAAAAGTGCCCTATTTATAAACTTTCAACCTTTTCTTAGATTAGAGCCAACTTTTATAGAAGAATATGAAGAATTTTTGAACCTATTTGAGATTGATTATGATCAGCGATATATATTTAATCCTGTCAATTATTAAGAAATATTGCGTACCCATGGCACGCATTTTAAACTCATTCTATTTTTCTACCAATATTTAATCCATTTCGGCAAGCGTTCGACTGAGCTCACGCCGAAGTCTCAATGCACCGCTAACGGGATTTTTCCTAACACATCAAAATAAAACTAACCCAGAATTTAATTAATTGTAAGTACCGTTAAGGGTTTTCTTTTTACTTTTGGAGACCTAAAATTACGACACATCATGGATGTAAAAATTGCGCCCACTTGGAAGATCGCCTTAAAAAATGAGTTTGAGAAGACTAGTTTTTATCAATTAAAAGACTTCTTGAAAAGCGAAAAAACTCAACATATTGTTTTTCCTCCGGGTGAAAAAATATTTGAAGCTTTTAACAAAACTCCGCTTGATCGAGTGAAAGTGGTGATTATCGGGCAAGATCCGTATCATGATCTGGAACAGGCGCATGGTTTATGTTTTTCAGTTCCTGATGGAGTGCGTTTTCCTCCCTCGCTTAATAACATACTCAAAGAATTAGCAAGTGATTTGAATATCAAGCCTCCAAAAAGTGGGGATTTAACTTCATGGGCAGAGCAGGGCGTTTTATTGCTCAATGCCACCCTCACGGTTAGAGCCCATCAAGCAGGTTCACATCAAAACAAAGGCTGGGAACAATTTACCGATTCGGTTATCCAAAAAGTAAGTGAATCACAAGCACATTGCGTTTTCATCTTATGGGGTGCTTTTGCCCAAAAAAAAGAAGCGCTTATCGATGCAAACAAACATCTGATTCTTAAAGCGGTTCATCCCTCACCTCTTTCTGCCCATCGTGGTTTTTTTGGATGTCGTCATTTCTCTAAAGCCAATGATTTCTTAGCTGCACACCATATTCAACCTATCCATTGGAATTTAGATTAAGCAAGTGATTCAACTTAAATCCATATTAATCATTCTCTTAATTTTACTCCCATGCCTTAGCATGTTTGCCCAAACGAATTATTCCCTTGAAATAATCATCAACAAACAAGCGAAGCCGGCTAAACCAATCCAATTTACGAATTCCTTTACCGACAGCGTTTCCCGCGAGCAAGAAATAGATCGAATTACACAACAATATCTTTTTAACGGTTACTTTGAACTCCAGCGGGATTCCATCAACTATAAAAACAAAAATGCCAAGTTATTCCTAAGCCTCAACACACCATACAAATGGGCCAGCATCAAAACTCATTATACCAATCCAGCACTTGCTAGCGACCACTCTTTAGACAGCCGTTTCTTTGCTAATTCAAAGTTTAGCTTCACACAATTACAGCAGTTTAAGGAAACCATTATCCGTCATTTCGAAAATTCAGGCTATCCTTTCGCTTCGGTAAAACTAGACAGTATTGATACAAAAAACAGCAAACTGAGCGCCGTATTAATCATCCAAGAAGGTCCCTTTGTTGTTTTCGACACCATCATATTACATGGATTTACCGATATTAATCTACATTATATCCAGCAATATACCGGCATAAAAATAGGCGATCCATACCAAGAAGAATTAATTCAGAAACTACCTAGTGTTCTAAATCGATTAGAATTCGCCAGTCCTGGCCAAGGTAGTGAGGTGATATTTATAAACCAGCAAGCTAGCTTAACACTTTTTCTTAAACCAAAGAAGACCAACCAATTAGATGGGATTATTGGATTTCAACCGAATGCGAATAATAGCAAGAAAATGCTTATAACGGGGAACTTACGGCTTGACTTAAAGAATGTTTTTAAACGAGGTGAAAAGCTCAAAATGAACTGGGAAAGTCCAGCCAAACAAACTCAATTGCTCACGACCCTGATACAATTTCCATATTTACTTAAAAGTCCTTTTGGCGCTTCCTATCAATTTAATCTCGAGAAAAGAGATAGTTTGTATCTAAATATTGAAAATCGCCCCAGTATTTTATTTTCACTTCATGGCGAAGATTACATTGCTGCTTATGCTTACTTCTATGTTTCTAACACTTTAGGCTCGTTACCAACGCTTTCGGCTGCCAATAATATACTTGATTTTAATACCAAATCTTATGGAATAGAGGCAAATATCAATCGCTTGGATTATCCCTTTAATCCTCGAAAAGGCTTTTTAATAAATCTTAAATCCGATTTAGGAACTAAGAATATTATCAAAAGAGCTGAACTCCAGGCCGATTTCTACGACCAAATCAATTTATCGAGCCGCCGATTTGCATTCCATAGTAAGATTTTATGGTACCAGCCAATCGCGAAGCGTCATATTATTCATTTTGCCAATTTAAGTGCTTATATCAATAGTGAATTAATTGTTTATAACGAACTTTTCAAAATTGGCGGAAATCAATCCCTCAGAGGTTTCGATGAACAATCGATTCCGAGTTCGATGTTTTCGATTTCAACGCTCGAATATCACTATATGCTTGACCTCAATTCATATTTTGGAGTGTTCTACGACATTGCACGAGCGAATGAACTGTCAACCAAACACTTAAACACCTATCAAGCAGGGGGATTAAGTCTGAGTTTCAGCACACAAGCTGGTATTTTTAAAATGGCTTATGCCATTGGCAAGAAAGATTCGGCAAATATCCAATTCAAAAACTCAAAAATTCACTTTGGTTATACGGCGCTATTTTAAATCCAGATTAAGCCAAGGCAGGCGGATGCCAGCAGCTATTGAATTAAATGAGCCAAAATGATCCGTTGGTCTGCTTCCGCAGTATGTTCAATTTTAATTTCCACAAAGGGTTTGGGTAGACTGTCTAGAATCAAATCTGGCCATTCAATCAAGCAAAACTGGCCGCTGTAAATATAATCATCGAATCCGATATCAAAAACTTCTATGCTGGTTTTCAAACGGTAAAAATCAAAATGATAAAGCTCCCCGAAGGTGGCGCTCATATAAATATTTGCAATGGAAAAGGTTGGACTATTCACTTCTTCGTCAACACCCAATGCTTTGCAAAAGGCTTTAGAAAAAGTGGTTTTACCGGCTCCCATTTCGCCATTCAAAGCAAAAATCCTATATTCAGAAAATTGCGATACTATATCTTTGGCAGCTTTATCGATATCTGCAAGGCTTACTAACATAGCTTTTATATTTTTGGATTTAGCACAACCAAAGGAATCAGCACTTCTTCCATGCTGATACCCCCGTGCTGAAAAGTATCGCGGTAAATATTATTATACTGGTTGAAATTGTTGGCATAGACAAAAAAATCAGACTCTTTCGCAAAAATATAGGACGTACTGATGCTAAGCTTTGGTAGAAAAACGTCTTCAGGATTCCGTACTTCAAAAACCTCTTTGGCTTTATAGTCCAGATTTTTTCCGAATTTATAGCGTAAATTTGAATTAGTATTCCGATCCCCAATCACTTTTACCGGTTTTTTCACGCGCACTGATCCATGGTCGGTGGTGATAATTATTTGACCTTTCTTTTCGGCCACAAATTTCATCATCTCGAACAAAGGCGAATTATGAAACCACGAAAGAGTCAATGAACGGTAGGCCTTTTCGTCGCTTGCAAGTTCCTTAATCACGTCCATTTCAGTTCGCGCATGAGAAAGCATATCGACAAAATTATACACTATCACATTGAGTTTGTTATTCAGCAAAGTGTGCATATTTTCCACCATCTTTTTGCCTTGGGCGAGGGTTAGAATTTTATTATAACTCATACTAAAGTCTTTGCCAAGTCTTTTCAATTGAGTTTGCAACAATTCTTTTTCAAATTGATTTTTGGTTCCTTCTTCATGCTCTTGCACCCAATATTGAGGATATTTTTTTTCAATTTCGGATGGCATTAAACCCGCAAAGAAAGCATTGCGCGCATATTGAGTGGTGGTGGGTAATATACTGTAATAAATGGATTCTTCTTCGATTCTAAAAAATTCAGAAATAGCTGGAAAAATTGATTTCCATTGATCAAACCTCAGATTATCAATCACAAACAAGAATGTGGAGTTATGTGCGGCAATTTTAGGAGCAACTAACTCTTTAAAAGCCATTTGTGATTGAATAGGCCGATCCTTGGCACCATGCAACCAATCGATATAATTACTCGCTACAAAATCAGCAAATACCACATTAGCCTCCTCCTTTTGCATTTGAAAGATCTCAAGAATACCGTGATCCTGCGACTTTTCTAATTTCATTTCCCAATCAGTCAGTTTTCGATAAATATTTACCCACTCCTTGTGATCGAGGCGAGCAGAAATATCCATCCCAATTTGACGAAATTCCATTTGATAATTGTGCGTATTTTTATCGGAAATAATTTGGCGAGCATCCATATTCTTTTTGATTGCCAACAATATTTGGTTTGGATTGACAGGCTTAATGAGATAATCGGCAATATTGGAACCGATAGCCTCCTCCATAATCGATTCCTCCTCACTTTTGGTAATCATGATGACGGGCAAAACCGCATTCAATTTCTTTATTTCGGTTAAAACTTCTATGCCCGATAAGCCCGGCATATTCTCATCAAGAAAAACGAGGTCGTAGTCGTTTTCGCGTATCAATTCTAAAGCGTCATTTCCATTATTAATGGTGTCCAAATTATAACCTTTTGATTGTAAATATATTATATGAGGCTTCAGCATTTCAATTTCATCGTCGACCCAAAGTATTTTCACCATTTTTTCTAGTTTTATTGTTGTTACAAATTTATTCATTAATCCAATTTTAAATTATCGAATCCAATAATAAACGTTAAATTTGCGGCATGCATACAATTAACAAGAAAAAAATTATCAACGACCCCATTTACGGTTTTATCAATATACCGAATGAGTTTGTTTTTGATGTGATTCAGCACCCCTATTTTCAGCGATTACGAAGGATAAAGCAACTTGGACTCTCTGATTTAGTGTATCCTGGCGCAGTCCATACACGCTTCAGTCATGCGCTTGGCGCCATGCATTTGATGAGCGATGCCTTACAAACTTTAGAATATAAGGGACATCCTATTTCGGCAGAGGAATATGAATCGGCCTTGCTAGCCATTTTGCTTCACGACATTGGTCATGGGCCATTTTCACACGCTTTAGAATATTCTATTGTTGAAAATATTGCACACGAAAAAATTTCAATGCTCTATATGGAGAACCTCAACCAATATTTTGGGGGAAAACTAAGTATGGCTTTGCAAATATTTAAGGATGAATATCCCAAAAAATTTCTTCATCAATTGGTGAGCTCACAATTGGATGTCGATCGCCTCGATTACCTTAGCCGTGATAGTTTCTTTACCGGTGTTTCGGAGGGAATTGTTGGTACTCAGCGCATTATTAAAATGTTAGACGTAGTTGATGATAAATTGGTGGTTGAAAAAAAAGGCATTTACTCGATTGAGAATTTTTTGAATTCAAGACGAATAATGTATTGGCAAGTGTATCTACATAAAACGGTATTGGTGGCAGAACACTTACTGATGAATATTTTAATACGAGCTAAAGCACTTGTGCAGAGCGGACAAGCGCTATTTTGTTCACCAAGCTTACAATTCTTTCTTAGCCAAAACTTTTCGGAAGATGATTTTTGCAAGAGTCCCTACGCCTTGTCACAATTTGCATTATTGGACGATTACGATATTTTAGGAGCTACAAAAGTATGGGCAGCGCAGTCCGAAGATCCTATTCTGAAGGATTTATCGCAGCGATTAATTGATAGGCGCCTTTTGAAAATAGAATTTAGTGATCAGCCATTTAGCCAGCATCGGGTTGAGAAAATAAAGAATGCAAGCATGCGAGCATTTTCGCTAAGCGAAGAGCAGAGTCGCTTTTATGTATTTACGGATATGACCAGCAATTACTTATATAATCAAAGCGAGGAATCCATTAGCATACGATCAAAGAGTGGGAAAATTCAAGATTTATCAGCAGTATCTGATCAGCTGAGTGCTTCAAAACTTAAGAAACTTGAAACCAAACATTTCCTATGTTATCCCAAAGAAATAAAACAAGATTAATCGGGAGTTCTAAAAATTGCTTTTTCTTCGTTGGACTTCAATTTTAAAATCCTCACTTCCCTTCGACTTCGCTCAGGGTAGACTTGCTCAGTGCATCGCATTTACACCAGTAAACTGCGGTTTTAAACTTGTGGTGAGCTTAGCCAGCCCTGAGTTTACCGAAGGGTCGCGCTAATCTTGTCCGCCTCAAAAAATCTAATTTTTAGACCCCCTCTATTGTAAATAT
>DYSI01000076.1 GCA_020718275.1 Draconibacterium orientale | reverse complement strand
AATTGAAAATTGGCTAAAACTAGCTAAAACTCAATTTGTTCGGACACGTGTGAAAATAGATCAAAAAGCCATTGAATTTGCTGAGGTAATAATACATTTGGCGGGCGAAAATATTGCAGCAAAACCATGGACTAATGCACAAAAGCTGATAAACCAAATGAGTCGGCAAAAAACAACCCAATTATTGTATCAATCGATTCAGCGAGCTAAAAAGCGACCCGAAATGTTGATTTCTGCCTCAGCGGTTGGCTATTATGGCGCCATTACTTCTGAGCATATTTTTACAGAGGTAAATTCGCCCGCCAATGATTTTTTAGGTACTACCGCCCGTCAATGGGAAACTGAGGTTGCTAAATTTAAAGAATTATCGCTCAAAGTGCATATCCTCAGAATAGGAGTGGTGATTTCTCCACATGGCGGAGCTTTACCAAAAATGTTGACCGCTATCAATTTGGGACTTGGCTCAGCTCTTGGCTCTGGAATGCAATACATGCCATGGATTTCTCTCGCTGATTTGATTCGGATGTTTGATTTTGTTATGTCTGATAAAGCTAATAATATGATATACAATGCCGTAGCCCCAAATCATATTACACATGCCGACTTTATGAAAACCATGGCTACCATTTACCATAAACCTTTTTTTATGCCTAATGTGCCTGCTTTTATCCTTCGTTTGATCATGGGTGAAATGGCAGCAATGGTTCTCGAAGGAAGTAGCGTTTCTTCAAAACGAATTATCGAAGATGGGTTCAAATTTAAAAATCCTACGCTAGAATCAATTTTTATCACCGAATAAAACGACCAACCTTTTATTATCTTTGCCATTCATTAAACCGATTAACCGAATGGCAAATTTTAAAATTCACCTTTTAGTTGTAGGAATCCTATTTTTCTTTACAACCGCTAGTTTTTCACAAGCTACAAACTATCAGCTAGATAGCCTAGATGCGTATTTCCAAAAAGCCCTGAATCAATGGCAAGTGCCTGGCATGTCGATTGCCATTGTCAAAGATGGTAAAGTCTTGCTCTCCAAAGGCTATGGTCTTCGCAATATAGAAAAGAAAGACTTGGTGGATTCAAAAACTATTTTCCCAATTGCATCAAATACCAAAGCTTTTACGGCTACTGCCATCGCCATGTTAGTGGACGAAGGCAAACTTAATTGGAATACTAAAGTGAAGGATATTCTTCCATATTTTACCCTATACGACGAGTTCGTAACGGAGCATTTTACGGTAATTGATTTACTATCACACCGCAGCGGTTTAGCTACTTTTAGCGGCGATTTGCTATGGTATGGTACTGATTATAGTCGCGAAACTGTGATTAGCAAGTTGCCAATGCTCAAACCACAGTCGGAATATAGAACGACTTTCGGTTACAGCAATATCATGTATATCGCTGCTGGTGAAATTATTGAAGCAGTAGCTGGAATCTCTTACGAGGACTTTTTGCGCACACGTATTCTTCAACCGCTTGGTATGAATAATACCTATTGCAGTTTGACCGAAATTGAAAAACTCGATAACGTTTGTACACCGCATAATAAGGTCAATGATAGAGTTTTCCCGATTCAATTGAGCAATTGGGATAATATTGGGGGAGCAGGAATTCTAAATTCTAATGTCGACGATTTGTCATCATGGCTTCTTTTTCAACTCAATAACGGTAAAATTGGCGATAATTCATTGGTTTCAAAGCAGCAGCTAAATAAAATGCGCACACCTTATGTTTCATTTGAAATGAGTGATCGTGCCCGTCAAATTTGGCCAAGCATTCATTTTAAAGCCTATGGTTTGGGCTGGAGTCTAAACGATTATCATGGCAACTTAGTGGTGAGCCATAGCGGTGGATATGATGGAGTTATCACCTATACCTGCTTTGCCCCTGATCAAAATTTTGGGTTTGTAATACTTACTAATTCAAATTCGTCGCTTTATAATGCATTGTCATACAAGATATTGGATTCTTTTCTCTCTAACGATACTACGGATTGGAGTTCGTTTTTTGTTCCTTATCAACGAAAAGGAGATCAAAGGGAAACAATTATTGCGGACACAGAAACAGCCAACAAGCCTAGTTTAGAATTAAAAGAATATGCCGGTCTTTATCAAAGTGAATTGTATGGAAATGCATTAATAACTGTGAAAGGAAAAAAAATGACTGTACAACTTTTACATACGGCCATGTGGGAGGGAAATGTGGAAATGTTTGATAAAGACACTTTTTTAATTGAGTTTAAAAAAGTTCCCTCTTTACCTCAAGGCTTTATCTACTTTACCTTAAAAGGTGACAAGGTGGAACAATTTATCATCGATGTGCCCAACCCTGATTTTGATTTTACCGAATTTACTTTTAAACGGATGGATTGGGTTAAGCTGCCTGAAGAGAAATAATTTGAATTTAGTCATTTTATAAATGCTAGTAATTGTTGGAGTTTTTTCAATCCATTATAGCTAAAAAATATTTGCAATATTACTTAACAAATTAAATGCAATCTTATGAAAACCAAGCTTTTATTTATAATTATGGTCAGTCTTATGGTCTTTTTATTTGCCTGCAATAAGGAAGATAAAGACGAAATAGCTCCTATTATTACCCTGCTCGGCAACAATCCTTTGCACGTTGATAAAAATTCCACTTATGCAGATCCAGGCTATTCGGCTATTGATGAAACAGATGGCGACATCACTACAAAAGTTACAGTCAGTGGCACAGTCGATACCTCCGTGGAAGGCACTTATACTTTGACTTATCAGGTTGAAGATGCCGCAGGAAATGCTGCTGCGTCTCAACAGCGACAGATTATCGTAATTATGTTTTAGGGTAAAATTATTTTACTTTCAAAATCAGTGTTGTCCGATAAAAAGACTACTAAATTGCCGAAATGGACTAAATATAATTTTTAACGAACAATAGTGTTTCAAAATAGTTAGTTGCTAGTTAATTACATATTCTAAACGAAGCTTATTAGTTTTTGTAATTTATTTCTTTGAAGAAAAAATTTACACCTTTTTCTAAAAAATTATTTCCCAAACTTTATCTTGAATTGGTTGGATATAACGGTTAATTTCTAAATCAAAACTTAAAGTTAAAGGCTGTTAAATGTGTATTAATAAATTCTTACCTTTGTGATTGTATTAATCAAATAGCAATGCAGATGAAAGATAAATCGAAAAAAGAGGGTTATATTTTTTCCAAGGCTTATACTAATTATATTTTTATATTACTATTTCTACTGTATATGTTCGATTATGTTGATCGGACAATTGTCACTTCGCTCTTTGTATTTCTTGAACGGGATTGGCATATTACCAGTGCCCAGAGTGGGATGTTAATATCTGCAGTATATTGGTCGATTGTAATTTTGACTTTTCCGGTTTCAATATTTGTAGACCGATGGAGTCGACGAAAAACGATAGGAGCCATGGCTATTCTGTGGAGTTTGGCGACTGCTTTATGCGCATTGACAGGAAATTTTACCCAATTATTATTAGCACGCATTTTAATAGGAATAGGGGAAGCAGGATATTCGCCAGGTGGAACAGCCATGATATCTGGACTTTATCCTGAAAGGAAGCGAGCTCAAATGCTAGGAGTTTGGAATGCAGCAATTCCACTAGGAGCAGCCATAGGCGTTGCTTTGGGTGGTTTTATTGCGGCTACTTGGGGTTGGCGACATGCTTTTGGCGTGGTTGCGATTCCTGGTTTGATAGTAGCAATTTTGTTCTTCTTTATCAAGGATTATAAAACGGTAGGATTAGATTTACCAAAAGGAGAAAAAGGTAGTGCTAAGCTAATTGTGAGTGAATTTTTTTCTAAACCTTCTTTTATTTACACTTCTTTTGGAATGGCAGCCGTTATTTTTGTCACTACAGCCTTACTGACTTGGCTTCCAAAATATTTTATGGTAATCAACAATATGAACGAAAAGCAAGCTGGTTTTAGAGCCAGTCTCGTTTTTTTATTAGCAATTGTTGGAGCACCACTTGGCGGATATTTGACTGATCGTTGGCGTAAATATAAATTTCGCGCTCGCTTACTTTTTCCGACTATCACAACCACTTTAGCGGCAATTCTGCTTTATATAGCGCTTCACCTCCATCATGGTGCTATGCAATATGTTATCTTCCTGCTTTTTGGCACTACCGTCACTGCTTTTGGTGCTGCCGCTGGTGCCGTAATTCAAGATGTGGTGCAAGCTGGTTTGAGAGCAGTTTCTTATGCCATTGCGGTGGTGGTACAGAACTTTTTGGGTGCATCTTTTGCTC
This sequence comes from Draconibacterium orientale, assembly GCA_020718275.1. Taxonomy (GTDB): domain Bacteria; phylum Bacteroidota; class Bacteroidia; order Bacteroidales; family UBA1556; genus UBA6267. The sequence goes on along the minus strand of DYSI01000076.1, from coordinate 2,098 downwards.
CTGTTATCATTGGTGTTTTGATAGATCGCAATGGGGTTGAACAGGCACTTTTAGTGCTTCCTTTTATGCTGATCGTGGGGGCTGTTTTATTCTATTTGGGATCTCGTCATTATGAAAATGACTTTAAAAAAGTTACCGTTGTTGAGCTAGAACCAGAGTCTTAAATTCCTGTATTTTTGTTTTATAAAAAAGGCTTCTGTGTGAAACAGAAGCCTTTTTTTTATCAGTGATTAATGATTTGTATTCCGTAATACTTGGTTTGTTTACTGTTTATGCATTTCAAATGTGAGCTATTTTTTCGTATATTTTACTGAGTGTTTATTTAAACGAATAGGTGGTAAGTCCAATTTCATCATTTTTTCTGTTTTGCCCAAAAAAGATTACCGTATTCTTATCCATCGTTTCAATAATTGGATAGGATCCGTTTAATAATAATTCTTTTCCTAATGGTAGCTCGGAATTGCTAACTTTAGCGGTTGCGATATCAATTTTAAATATTTCTAATTGAAATGCTGCGTATATAGTTGATACCCCGTCAACTAAATTCTTGTAGGAGGCATATCCAGTTTTTGTTTCAGGTTCATATAATATCCAGTGTACTTTACTTTGATCTTCACTCATGACAAATTTCTGCATCATTTGAAAAATTTTATCTGTTTTTTTGATTGCTAAACTAGGCTCTACACAATACTCGGCTCGCAAATTTCCTTTGTTGTCGAAATGAAAGCAAGTAATGTCCTCATAAGCAAAACGGGATACTTGATCAATGGTAATAATCACCTTTTTTTGACCTGAAACCATAATATCGCCATTTGGCAAAACATCAAAAGCTTCGATATTGAATCTCGAAAAATCGCCTTTTGGTGCCTTCTTTTCGGAAGGTGGGACTGCCTTTTTTGATTGTAGTATATCTGCTGAGGTGAGGGTGATATAGTCAAGTTTATAATTACTGAGTTTCATCAACACTAAATTGGTGGTTTTGCACTTTAATACATCATTTTCTCTTTGATTATCGCGGTAATTATAAAAATCTGGATAACAAGGATTTGAAATATTGGAGAAATCCATAAATTCATATCGATAATTAGGTCCTTTTCCATCACTCGTTAAACCGAAAAAGTATAAATCTTTTCCATCTTGTTGCATTTCCATGAAGGTGGTGGCGATCATTGGCATTTTGATAGTGCTTTTAAAAATAGTATTTCCATCTCCATCAGTCACGAGTAGAACGAAATCTTTAGCGTCTGCCGCTCCAGAATTTTTGAATGGTGCAAAGAGAAAAAGCGCATGATATTCTGCAAGGTTTTTTTCAGTATATTTATCCTCGACTGCTGGATTTATTTTTGTTAAAGCAGAATAAACCAATGTATATGTTCCCAATTCGCCAATTGAAATGTCTGTTACGCTTCCGTCTAAACTAAATTTATATAATTTGTATTGTACGCCATCGTCTTTGTCTTTGTTGATTTCCTTTGCTAATACTAAATTAGATCCGGTCTCGGCATTAAAATATCCAACATATCCTTTTAGTTTGTATTTATTGTCTTTGTCGGTTCCAACGCTTATTTTCTCTCTAATATAAGATGATTCATAATATTGTCTTTTATTATTCCATGTTTCTGTGACCGTGTATTTACTGACATTTAGGTTCATACTTAAAATGTCGAATGACCCACAACCTCCTACGGTGGTAGAAATATATTCATATTTCAAAGTTGGTTTGTCAATTTCCTTTGCAGCACACTCCCGAGGTGAACTTGTTTCATCCTCTTTCAATAACTTCAGACTGGCGTCAAAAATGTAGTTTACAAAAGATTCCTCTTTCTTCTTTTTATAACCGTAGCTTAAAGAAAGATCTCCATTTTCACCAACAAAAGCATTGTAAAGGCTTCCTTTTTGGGAGGTTTTTGATAAGGCTTGGGTAACTTGCTGTGCCTCGGTAAATGGGATAGATAATGAGGCAATTAAAAAAAGAATTAGTAGCTTTTTCATAATTTTCTGTTTTTGTGTTTAGTCAATATTTATTTAATAGACGAATCTGTCTGTATCCCTTCGGCAAACCGCATCTTGTGAGCTAGGCTAATAATCTGGAATTTTG
>DYSI01000029.1 GCA_020718275.1 Draconibacterium orientale | reverse complement strand
TGTTTATCTGATACTTAAAAAATTGAAATTTTAAGACTGTCGAAGTCAGGAAAAAAGCGGACCAATCAGCAAAAGGAGACCACTCCTTATCTAAAGTTTGTAAAATCAATGCTTACAAGTCAAATGTAAAGAAATTTATCGTCAACAATAAAAAAGCCATCTATATAATTATTCAGCCTTTTCTTGAATTTTAGCAGTGAGATTAGCCACAAAATCTCTTGGAAAAAATCGCACTGAATTAGCCATTAGTCGATTCATAAATCCATGAATAGCAACGGATTTACCCTTTATCATAGCCTTATACCCATACATTGCAACCTCCATTGAAGATGGCAATTTTTTATCCTTAACCAATTTACTTTCCTCAATCCCTGCAGCTAGCTGAAAACCACTCTCCGTGGGTCCAGGACAAAGCGCGGTAACTGTAATTCCATGTTTTCTAAGTTCGACATTAATTGCCTCCGAAAAACTAAGGACATAAGATTTGGTAGCAAAATAAATGGCCATATTCGGGCCAGGCTGGAATGAAGCAGTAGAAGCCACGTTCATAATGCGCCCACTTTTGTGTTTAATCATTTCTTTGAGGAAGAATTTAGTCAACTGAGTGAGCGCTGTGATATTCAAATCAATCATTGCCAACTCTTTATCTAAATTTGTTTGATAAAAAGGGCCAAAGTCTCCAAAACCAGCATTGTTAACGAGAAAATCAATGTGGATTTTTTGGTTTTGTACTTCGGTAAATACTTCAAAAGGTGCTTCACGTTTTGATAGATCCTTCTCGATATTCAAGACCTTAATCTTATACTTTTTTTCGAGTTCTATTTTTAGTTGATCAAGGCGAGTTAAGTTCCGAGCCACCAATACCAAATTGGTATGATTAGAAGCAAATACGCGAGCCAATTCAAGACCAATACCACTTGATGCACCAGTAATTAATGCAGTTTTCATAAATTAAGAAGGTTAATAATTGTCGGTTCAAAAGTAAGTTTAAAAGCCAATGTTAGAAAATAATATAAAACAACTAATTTCAAATCCCGTGGAATTAAAAAGTAGTATATAAAGAGAATTGGCTTTAGTATCAAAAAACAAAAAACAAAAAGAAAGAAATTTAGAATCGTTCTAACTAAGAATTAATATTTAAATTATTGGATTTCAACACCTTGTTAAAATAAGGAGGAATAAGCAAAAGCGTTAAAGCTAAATAAAGGCAAGCAATATAAAATAAATTATTAGTAATTTTGCGGCGCTTAATTTCCAAAGGAATTTTAGGTAAAACTTAGTTCGTTTTTAACCATTTACACCTTGTTGCGTTGACAAGGTAAAGTTTAAATATCCTAATGATGACAAAGAAAAAGTTTATGACCTTAGAGGGTAATCAGGCTGCGGCTTACATTGCTTATATGTTTAGCGAAGTAGCAGCGATATACCCAATCACGCCATCCTCCGACATGGCTGAGTATGTTGACCTATGGGCTGCCCATGGCAAAAAGAATATTTTCGGAACCACCGTACATGTAAGTGAAATGCAATCAGAAGCAGGAGCTGCTGGAGCAATGCATGGCGCTTTGCAAGCAGGCGCACTAACGAGCACCTTTACCGCTTCGCAAGGATTGCTTTTGATGATTCCGAACATGTACAAAATGTCGGGTGAATTATTACCTGGTGTATTCCATGTGAGTGCAAGAAGTTTAGCAGCACAAGCCCTTTCTATCTTTGGTGATCATAGCGACGTAATGTCGGTACGCCAATCAGGATTTGCGATGTTAGCCACCAATAGTGCACAAGAAATCATGGACATTGCCGGTATCGCGCATCTTGCAGCCATCAAAACCAGAATTCCATTTTTGCACTTCTTCGACGGTTTCCGTACCTCCCACGAGATTCAAAAAGTAGAAGCAATGGATCAAGAGGCAATTGCCAAATTACTTGATTACGATGCAATACAACGTTTTCGCGACCATGCATTAAGTCCTGAGCATCCAGTCACCCGTGGTACAGCTCAAAATCCTGATATTTATTTCCAAGCTCGTGAAGCCGCCAACCCATTCTACGAAAACATTCCTCAGATTGTTGACGAATACATGGCTGAGCTGCAAAAAATTACCGGCCGCGAATACCACCCATTCACCTATCATGGTCACCCACAAGCTGATAGCATTATCATCGCGATGGGTTCAGTAAATGACACCATCAAAGAAGTGGTGGATTACGAAAACAAATTAGGTAAAAAATATGGTGTTATCACAGTCCATTTGTACCGTCCTTTCTCCAAAGAGTATTTCATGAAAGTATATCCAAAAACAGTAAAACGCATTGCTGTACTGGATCGTACCAAAGAAATTGGCGCCAATGGCGAACCACTTTATTTAGATGTGCGCGACTTATTTTATGATGAACAAAATGCTCCTATGGTCATCGGTGGTCGTTATGGACTAAGTTCAAAAGACACTACCCCATCTCAAATATTGAGTGTTTTCCAAAATTTAGAAAGCGAAACACCCAAAAACCATTTCACAGTTGGTATTGTTGATGATGTTACTTTTACTTCATTACCTATACTTCCTGAGTTGAACGTATCAGATTCTGGCACTTTTGAGGCAAAATTTTATGGTTTAGGTGCTGATGGAACGGTTGGAGCAAACAAGAATTCAATTAAAATTATTGGGGAAAATACCGACAAATATTGCCAAGCATATTTCAGCTACGACAGTAAGAAATCAGGTGGTTTTACCAATTCTCACCTTCGCTTTGGTGATGTGCCAATCAAATCGCCTTATTTGGTAAATACGCCCGACTTTGTAGCCTGCCACGTAACAGGTTATGTGCATAAATACGATATGCTAAAAGGCTTGAAAGATGGTGGAACCTTCCTATTGAACAGTATTTATGATTTAGAAAGAACGCTACGCGAAGTGCCTGATACTTTCAAAAAATACATGGCAGATCATCAAATTAAATTTTACATCATCAATGCTACCAAAATTGCAGAGGAAATAGGACTTGGCAACCGCACCAATACCATTATGCAATCTGCATTCTTCTATGTTTCGGAAGTTATACCTTATACTCAAGCAAAAGAAGAGATGAAGAAATTCATCAATAAATCCTATGGCAACAAAGGACAGAACATCTTGAATATGAATTATCAAGCGGTAGAACATGGTAGTGATGTGCAGCAAGTAGAAATTCCTGCCGACTGGAAAAACATTCAAATCAAAGAAGTCTCTAAAGAAGTTTCCAAGAAACCAATTCCAGATTTTGTGAAGAATGTGGCCATGATTATTGATGCACAGAAAGGAGATTTACTTCCGGTTTCAGCCTTTAAAGGCCGCGAAGATGGAACACTTCCTGCCGGAACCGCTGCTTACGAAAAACGAGGAATAGCAGTTAACGTGCCTGAGTGGCAAGCTGATAACTGTACGCAATGTAATCAATGTGCTTATGTTTGTCCTCACGCTTGTATTCGCCCATTCCTACTAACTGACGAAGAAAAAGCCAATGCACCAGAAGGCACTACCTTCCAAAAAGGAAAAGGTCCTATCAAAGAATACGAGTTCCGTATCCAAGTGAGCGTGCTCGACTGTACTGGTTGTACCATTTGTGCCGAAGTTTGTCCTTCTCCCGAAAAATCGTTGATAATGAAACCATTAACTACCCAATTCGACGAAATCGATCGTTGGGAATATATGGACGGTACCATAGGTTACAAAGAAGATGTGTTAGACAAAATGAAGAATGTGAAAAATTCTCAATTTGCTCAACCACTATTTGAGTTTTCTGGCGCCTGTGCTGGTTGCGGTGAAACACCTTATATCAAAGCAGCTACCCAATTATTTGGCGAACGCATGATGATTGCCAATGCAACCGGATGTTCATCCATTTATGGCGGCTCAGCGCCTTCAACTCCCTACACCATCAACAAAAAAAGTGGAAAAGGACCAGCTTGGGCTAATTCACTCTTTGAAGACAATGCAGAATACGGATACGGAATGGCAATTGCCGTGAACAAAATTCGTGATCGCATGAAAATATTGATGACTAGCGCACTTGAAACAGACGACTTTAGTACAGAAACCAAAGCCGTCATGACCGAGTGGATTGAAAAGAAAAACGATGCCCAAGGATCCACTGAAGCTTCTGAAAAACTACTTCCACTTTTAGAAAAAGAAAATCATACGATCGCTAAAGACCTTCTTGGCTTGAAAAACTATTTGATCAAGAAATCTTTTTGGATTATTGGTGGTGATGGCTGGGCTTACGATATTGGATTCGGCGGATTAGACCACGTCATAGCCTCAGGCGAAGACGTAAATATTTTGGTTTTGGATACTGAAGTATATTCCAATACTGGAGGTCAAGCATCCAAATCAACTCCCGCAGGAGCTGTTGCTAAATTTGCCGCTAGCGGTATGAAAACCCGCAAGAAATCTTTGTCGGCTATGGCCATGACTTATGGTTATGTATATGTTGCACAGGTTGCGATGGGTGCCAGTCAAACTCAATTCTTCAAAGTATTGAAGGAAGCAGAGGAATATCCAGGTCCATCAGTTATTATTGCTTATTCTCCTTGTATTGCCCATGGATTGAAATCTGGAATGGGACATGCTAATGAAGAAGAAGATTTTGCAGTAAAATCTGGCTACTGGCAATTGCTACGATACAACCCAATGCTTGAGAAAGAAGGCAAAAATCCATTTGTCTTGGATTCGAAAGAACCCGATTGGAGCAAATTCAAAGACTTCATTTATAGCGAAGTACGTTATGCATCACTTCAAAAAGGTTTCCCTGAAGAAGCAGATCGCTTAGCCGAAATGGCCGTTGAAGATGCCAAATGGCGTTATAATAATTTCCGCCGAATGGCTGAAATGAAATATGGAGATTAACCTTTCCTAAAAAGCAAAAACCTCGGTCTATAAAGCCGAGGTTTTTTTTGAGCATGATTTAGTGGTTTAGAAGCATCACCATATTCATTATTGGGTTGGCAAGTCGATGAAATGTGTTATTAATGAAACCAATACTATATAAGAGTATTAAACTTTAAGACAAGTGAAATTTGGCGAACAAAATAGAACAGTCATTACGAAAATCATTCAAAGTCTTTGATTACCATATTGACGCCAATGCTTTTCAAATAGTCGAACAAAATTCTATTTTCTTTCATCCTCACATTTACATGAAAATCGGGCATGATTGCAAAATATTGCTCTGCTTTATCATAATTTCCAACTAATTCGTAGCACAATCCAAGGTTGAATGCTGCTTCTTTATTGTCAGTTTCCAATTGGTAAATACGTTTATATAGATTTCCTAGTTTTTCAATTTCACCATTTTCCAACAAAACCGAAGCGTTTTTCAATTCTTCCTTTAAGGCTTTGTCTTTTGTTTTCACTGGCAAGAATTTGTACCAAATATGATTAGGTTTATAAAAAGTAAAGCATTTGTATAATTGCATTTTCAGATCTGACTCAGCTTTTTTGAGCAAATCATCGATGGATTTATAGGTAGTATTTGGTTTACGTTCGTACTGATTGCTGATCGTAATGGTATCATAATCAACTGTTTTATCTTTATACGTATATGAAATAACGATTTGAATGGATGCAGAATTAGTTTGACGAATTTCATAAAATGGGATAGCCCCGCCAACATTGGTTTGACGCTCGTAAAATAATTTTTCTTCAACAAGAGACCCCGTTTTTATGGTATAATATCCCGCGATAACTACATCAGCCTCATTAGCATCATTGACCATTTGAAATAGTGGGTTAGTGGTCCAGGAAATGTGGTTTTGAATTTTCTTTTCAGCATTACCACTATAGGTTTTTAGAAAGAAATTAACTTGATCCTTCACATATTGGTTAACATCAATCTGTTTTTCGTCTCCATTGTTCGTCAAACCAGCATAAAATATATTACTACCTAAAACCTTAGTTTCCTTTAACAAAATAAATTGATAGAACTGTCCTTGCTGGGCATACACATCTGAAACAGACAGCAATACAAGCAAGATTATCAGAGTTTTAATAATTTTCTTCATAAATTATATATTATTTAATAAACATGAATAAGTTTCCATTTGCTCGCATTGGCCTCATCTTTTGAAGTAGAGAAACTACCGTCGGAGTTTATTTTCAAAAAACCACCTGTGGTTAAACTTTTGATAAGAATTCGTTCAGCACGAATCACAAAGCGCCAATTCATTTGACTCTTTTGAATCACAAATTTACTTCTAGAATAGATGATTTTATTTTCCCCTTTATTGTCGTCCAAGACCCAGTCATATTCATCTGCAGAGGTAGGATTTTCTAAAAGGTGAATTACGAAAACACGTTCTGTATTAGGAATACCTTCGGGCAAATCCAAAGTAAAATAATGAACAGGCATTTCTTTAGCAGGATCGTATTTAATTGGTGATTTTGATAAAACCATTTGAGTGGCGTCGTCAACAATTACAAATTTTGTAAATTTTTTATTTACCAATGCATCTTCTTTTTTAGTGACTATATTAAAGAGGCTGTCGGTCAAAGTTGCGCTAATCAATATCAGCGAAACCATAAAAATCAATAGTTTTTTCATCATAATTTTAGTTAAATAAAAAGAATTCCTTTGCAGGAATCCTTTTTATAATTTAGTGATTAATATTTAAAAACGCGTGTTGCTGTATAAGGTCCCACCTTCATTTCTATCCAGTTCCCTTGTTCATCATATTTAAAAGAGCCTTCCCAGCTTAGTGTATTAGCCATTTCAAAACCATCAGCACTTATTTTATTTTTAGGGGCACTACCTTGTGCATAAGATTCAGCAAACCATTCCTTTACGCTCATTTTTTGAGACACATGAAGTTTACCGCTCATTTCAAAATTGTATTTAACTTTAGTTGGATTCCCATGTTCATCTTGCTCAAGAATAACTATTTCGCGAAGCATCTTATCAGCAGTAATTGATTGGGTTTTACCAGCAGCAGAGGCCATTGCAGAAACAAAACTTGTGGATACGTTACCGTTCCAACTCCATGTTGAAAACACCCCTTGCTCATTGATGGTTGCCATGGTTGAAAATTCGGTATTGGTTAAAGTTTTGTTATATTTAAGTCCGCTTTTAACCATAATTTCTTTAAAAATGGCATTAGCTTTAAAGTAATTACTTTTACCTGTAAAATAAATATTGCCTTCCAAATCAACTTTCAATTGCACTTTTTCATCCGAAGTTTTAGCGGCAAAAATTCCGGCATTTTTAGTGATATTATTAACTGAAGTATAGGTAGCCTTTTCGATAGGGTCATAAATTTCGTTCAAAGCGCCATTATAGTAAGCCGAGCTACCCATTCCACGTTGCCAAATACCTGCGTCAGTTTCGGTATAGAGATATTTACCAGTATTTTCATCGTAGACTGGTTTTAACTCGCGAGAGATAAGCTTTTCTTTTGTTCCATCATCACCAATACTAATTTGACCTGTTTCGATCTGTTTAATTCTTCTTTTTGAATCAAATTTTGCAGAGAAGTCAATTTGCTCCATTCCTTGTTTAGTAATAGAACCATCCATTTTCTTAGGCAAGCCATTAAATTCCTGCAGAGGAAAGAATTGGAAAGGATAATCGATTTCATAGAGTTGGCACAACAAATCGTTATGAGCATAGAAATCAACAAATTTAGCGAGGTCACGATTAATCGTTTTAAATAATTTTGCATATTTGGTTGCGCCGGTAGCATAAAAATTGACAAAGGTTTCGATATCATTATAATTTCTAAATCTCTTCATATCCTTCATCCCAACAAAAAGTCCTTTGCGCTCTTCCTTAGGCAATTTACCTTGAAGGGCAAGATTCCACTTATTCATTTTGTCGATAGTTTCTTTAATTTCCACTCCATATTTGGCATAATATTCTTTTGCTTTTTCAGGATTCTCAAGCCAAGCATAGCAAACTGCAAGGTTGTGAAAAGCGACCCAACGAGTTTTTTCAGTACATAACCCAATGTTTGCCTCAATCAAATCAACAAAACTCTTCACTTCAGTCTTTTCATTATCATTAAGGAGTAGACCAGTTTTATTTTCGAAGATAGAAAGCACTGGTTCAATTAGCTTTTTGGAATCTTTAATTTCTTTAATAACCCCAAGTTTGATTGGCGCACTGAATACCCCAAAACCATAACGAGCAAAAACATCTTGGCGAACTCTGTTATACGCCATGTTAATACCAATTTTCTCAGATTCCGTTAATTCATCAGATTCTTTAACAGTAACAGTGCCAATGCCACCAGCGGCAGGAGTTGGAGGGGTATATTTCTTTGATTTTTTAGTTCCTTCTAACACCCCTAAGTTATTTTCCAAAATAACTTCCCCTTGCTGAGTGGTGACTTTGTAGCGACAATTGATATAATAAGGAATATCATAATAGCCATTTTTATCCGCAGTGAGCACTTTCGTTCCTGCACTTGGACTTGGATCTTCCTCGTTCAGCACATAAATTTCGACAATTACATTTGATTTAATTTCAGGATTAGCAATGATATAATTAGGAACAAATGACCACAAAGCAAAACGTCCTTTATCATCTTTTAAAGCATCAATGGCCTTAGATAGCTTTGCCGAATAATCCATTGCACTATTAGCCGTGTTAGCAACAGCGGTTCCGAGCGCCCCAAACTTAGAGCCCATTTCCGAATTTTTTTCTTGCTGTGCTTCTTTTTTTGCTTCTTGTAAAACGTTGTCATTCAACAGAAAAACATCAGCATACTCAAATTTAACACCTTGCGAAGGCGCCTGAAAATAAGAAATCATATCAGGCCCTTTGATACTTTGCGCTCCTAAATACCCTATCAAAATAAGAGCAGCACTTAATAAACATAATTTTTTCATCATTTAAAGTTTTAAGTTATTAATAATTAGATAAGAAATCATTTCCCGGGTAGTTAACCTTTTAATTTCTTAAAGTATTAGTTGCATATCACCCAATATTTTGAAAAATATCTATAATTTTTTTCACATTTTTCGTATTTAGCATCTAAATAGATTTATTGTCAAGATTTTACATGATTTGAATTCATCTAAATTTAATGTTCAACGTATTGATTAAAGATGAATATTTGCAAGAGACGAAACCCTTTGGTATTATACACTATGAATAAACCTATAATCAGTATAGTAATTGGCTTCTTAGCCATTACATTTTGCTCGCTTGCATACGGCCAAATCCGACCAGCCTATATCGAAAACAGAAATCTGCCAGCTGATACTATTTCTACAAACCGAATTGACCATTTTATCAAAACTCAGCAACTTGATTCAGTTTTGTTTGCTACAAATGAGGTTGGAAACCAATTTTTAGCAAACGGAAATCTATCGGATTATTTATATATAATGAATCAAACATCGGCTAATATTATATATGTTTTCAGAAATTTGGGACTTGCCGATTCACTGCTAACTGTTGCAATGCATCGAGCAATTGAGCTACAAGATACAGTTCAAATTGAATTTGCTGTATTAATGAAATATATGGGTGTTCAATCTTTCTATGATTATAAGGATTTGGAGAGTCTTCAATATTTTTTGCGTGGCTATCAAATAATGAAATTATTAAACCTTAAAAATGAATTATTTACAGATTTTAAGGCCAATGTAGGTAATAGCTATTTAAATATAGGTGAACCACTGAAAGCCCTGCCCTATATGGAAGAAACCTTGGATGAGTCCTTAAAATTTAACATCCCATTACTATATATGATTGTTAGTCAAGGATTTGGACACATTGCATATTTGGCTGATATAGAATTAGGAATTGACCTATTCAAAAAGGTTGAAATTGATGCCACCAAACTACAAATAGATTCGATGAGCAGAAATAAATTCTTAGCCAATATTTGCTATATGTTATCAGGTTACTATGGGGATATACAACAATTTGACAAACAACGTGAATACGATAAGAAAGCGTTGAAACATATTAATAATACCACTATTCCTGATCTACATCTACGAATGAATATATATCGGAGTCAGCTTTATACGTCAATAGATGATCAAAATATTGAACTACAAACCACTAATATTAAACGCATTAGAAATGCAATTACCAAATACGATATTAAAGAACCTAGTCTATTAATCCCTTCATATTATACAATTGGCCAAGCTTTTCATGCAAGAAAAATGATGGATTCGGCCTATTACTACTTAGACACCTGCATAAAAATGGCTGGAGATGGATATTCAAAAGAAAAAATGCAACTGTATGCCATGTTGGTAAAATACACCGATTCGACTGAAAAAAAAGCCGAATATGCCATGACAACTATAAAGCTACTTGCGCCAGATTTTGATACGCACAATCCTAATAACGATTCAATAATACTAAAAAACACCAATAATTACGAATTTTACAGAGATGTTTTGCCGGCCATGAATGCCCTTAGTGATCAGTATTTTTATGAGGACAATGCATCCAACAGCGTTGATAATATTCGCCTATCCCTTTCTTTTTTAAACACCCTATCTAAAGTGATATTGGCAAATACCAACGGAATTGTTGAAAACACCACTGGGCTTCATTACTCAACTATCTATCAGAAAGTATGTGATGACATCCTACTACGCCTTAGCACGCTTGATAAAATTGACAAAACAAAGAATTATAAAGCTGAAATCGCATCAAATATTGCAATTACCCAATCATTTTATTTGCAAAAGCAAACTGCATTTAGGGTTAGATCCGAATCCGCCGAAACCGATTCCCTATGGAACGAATACTTCAAATACATGATGCGAAAAAAGCAAAATAGCATGATGTATGAGCAATCATTATTGACCGAAAATCCCATCAGCAAAGAAGTTTATCAAGATTCATTATCAAAAATAGGCTTTAAGCTAATCAAGCTTCAGCTGCAAATGAATGAAGAGAACCTGCTGTTTTCGCCACAATTATATATTGCAGAAATAAGTGAAATTCAAAAATCTATTAAACCTAATGAAGCGATCATAAACTATTATATTTCAGAAGATTCTATCCTATACACTGTTTTAATCAAGACAGATGAAATTAAATTTTATTCAAAACAAATGGATGAAAGTTTCTTTGGCTTAGTCAATCAATTTAACCGACAAGTACAATCTGGCGAACATGTTTTAACCAATGAAAACACCAAACTAACAAAAATTCTACTAGGAAATGTACTTACCGATATTGAAAACAATACTAAACTTGTAATAATTCCTCATAAAAACCTTTGGAAAATACCTTTTGAACTACTAAGTATAGATGGCCAAAAAATGTTAGTTGAGCGTCAGGCAATCGCTTATCACACCTCCTTAAATCTATGGAAACAGTCAGTTGACAAACACTACACTGGCGATTATTCGCTGGTAAGCTTAGCCCCCACCTTCATAGGAAGAAACAAAGATTTAGCTACTCGCGACGCAAGTTTCGAATATTTTTCATCGCTTTACAATTCCGATCGCAGTTCTTTGAATAATTTACCTTATTCGAAATTGGAAGTTGAAAAAATAGCCGAAATATTTACAAATGCAGGAAAAGAAAGTTTTTATTTGACTGGAAAAGAGGCAACTGAGACAAAATTTAAGAGCTTAGCCACTTCAGCAAATATTTTGCATATCGCCACCCACGGTTATATATCAAAGAACAATCCTGAATTTACTGGCCTTTTCTTTAGTGACAATAATAAAATCGATGATGCCTATTTATTTACCGATGAGATTAGTAATATCAAAATGAGCTGCAATTTACTAGTTTTGAGTTCCTGCAATTCAGGTTCAGGAATTATCGAGGGATCAGAGGGCATAAATTCATTGCAGCGATATTTTATTTTAGCAGGTGTGCCTAATGTTGCCGCTACATTATGGAAAGTTCATGACCAAAAGACAATGGATTTTATGTTAACTTTTTACCGTTACTTACTGGAAGGAAATTCGTATGCTAGAAGTCTCCAATTGACCAAAATTGATTTCATAAAAAAAGGCAGTTTAGCCTTAGATTGGGCTGGTTTTATCTTGATTGGTGAATAAGAAAAAAGCCGACTTCAAAAAAGAAGTCGGCTGGCAACACAGGGATTTGAGTAATTGCTTACCCGGGAAATACTAATTAATAACTAATTAGCTATGTAGGTTGTGAATTTTGGTTTATAAGCCTGCAAAAGATCACCCATCTCAATTTTCATAATAAACTTATCACTTTCTTCGGAATCAGACCATTTTTCAGTACCTAAATCTTCGGTTTCGGTTCGATCAAACTCGTAAGCCAATTCGTCAGCATTATAAAGGTAAACATCATAAGTAATCGAGATTGGATAATCGGTATCACTTTCAATTTCGGAATACTCGGAATCACTTCCCTTGGCTATGGCTCCAAATTGGATATCGCCAAGCGAAAATGCTTTAATATCATATTTCATAAACGGGATTACTGTGCTAAGTAAGTTTATTTCACATTCATTTCTTACTTTTACCTGATAGATCTTTTTTTCCTTCTTACAAGAAGTGCCAAATAAAATAATTGATACTAATACTACCATGAGTAGTCCACTGATTTTACTAATTCTCTTCATTTCTAAATAGTTTTTATACGTTAATAATTTATTTCATTATGCCTTATTGGTTGCATAAACAACACTAGTTTGAAAAATTATTTACAAATTTTTTAATGACTATTTTTTCATTTTGATACCGCAAGAAGCAACTAATGGATTAACAGCTATATATTAGAGTGGAAAATTTTATGGTTATTCCTGAAACACCAGTATATGTTCATTGACAAATTAATTACTATTCAAGCATTTACAACACTCGTTATGTATTTTGGCGCAACGAAATGAAATAAACATTACGAATATTTTGACTTTCAAATCGCTCATTTATTTGGATAAATCGCCTGATTTAGTATTTTAATCGAGTAAGCTATCTTGGTTAGGTGAAAGTTTAGTCAACAAGATATTCCAAAAATCAATATTTTTGATTTTAAAACGGAGAAGAATGTTTGGAATAAAAACGACCAGTAAAAATGACGATAAGTACCTGAATGACAAAGAAATATTGGAACTATCACACAAAGTGGTTAATCGATATGTTTCAAGAGGGTCTATTCCAATTCGCGAAAAAGAAGACGTTGCAATGTCTGTTATAGAAAAATTCTTAAAGAAACAAGAAGATATTAATAAGCGTTTTCAAGGACAATCAAAATACACAACCTATTGCATAGCAGTACTTAATAGAATGTGTTGCGAAATAATCCGAAAAGAATTAAAGCATTGGGATATACGTGAAAGCGATATTTATGAGAAGCATAACCAAAACCAACTGAGTTCAAGCGATATGTTAATGATAAAAGATGAAACAAAAAACTTGAATAAAATAATCATCATGTTTGGTGCTGAAAAATATAAAATCAGATTATTTATTGCCTATTATTATAGATTACGCATTATTTTAAACGACATAAAAAACTATGATTCAGACTATATAAACCATAATTTAGAATTATTTTTTAATAATTCAGAAGGATTATCAAAAGCCGAAGTATTCGAAAATCTGGCCAATGTGGTAAATTTAGTTGAAAACAAAGAAATTAAAAATGATGCTGTGAGAATGTGGCTAAAGAAAGTGAGAATGTTAATTATCGAAAGACTCAATAACTATTCAGGAAAAATGAATTACGACAATGATAGTTTTCAAGCACTCTACGAATATTATTATGTAGAAGGAAATTATTTTCCTGAAATACAATTCTTGTCCTCATCGAATTAAGCTCGTTTAATAAAATAAAATTGAAATTATGAAAAGTAATCATCTGAACGAGGAGCAAATTGCCCAAGCAGCCGAGGCTATCAATAATGATAATTTACAAAGCCTAGAACCTATAATTCAAGAACATTTAAAGGATTGTAACGAATGTGCAAACGAAGTGATGATAGTGAGTGATATGATTGAAAACGTTCACTTAAAGACACTAGAAAACACTAAAACAAACCATAAATCAAATGCTAGGTTCATAAAACTTGCTATTGGCATTGCAGCCACAATTACGCTATTAATGATTGTGTATACTTTATTTATCAAAAACGAAAATAAAAATCCATATTTGACTAAAAACAAATTGATTATTGAAAATCAGCAAATTATAAATGATACTAATCAAACAGCGCAAAAAAACACCACCTTAACTCAAGATAAAATTGAGAAAAAGAACCTCTCCTCAAGCGATCAGCTCATAGCATTTAATGAAAATCAAGAACTAGAAATGATTTTTGACAGATATACAGAAACTTCGATGAGAGCATCCGATGTTGTAATAATCAGTAATCAAATCATCAAAACCAACAACACCAATACCACCTCGATAAATTGGAAAAATGACGGACAAGCGCTTAACATTGAAATATTTGATAATAATGGCCAAAAAATAATTGAAAAAACCATAACCTCCAATCATTTCCCTGTAAATTTAATCAAGAACGAAGGATTGTATTATTGGAAACTACTAGATTCCGACTATAATTTAATCTTTTGCGGGAAAATAATATACAAGAAACCTCCTAGTCTATAGTTTATTATGGGTTTTATCTTTTGCATGCCCTAAGATAGATTTTTCTAATTTTGAAATATACGGGAGTTTTAAAAATTGCTTTTTCTTCGTTGGACTTCAATTTTAAAATCCTCACATCGGCGGGCTCACAGCATCACATTTACACTAGTAAACTCCGGTTTTAAACTTGTGGTGAGCCCGTCGAACTAATATTGTCCGCCTCAAAAAATCTAATTTTTTGAACCCCTCTATAATTTCTGTATCGCTTTATTGCACTAATTCAGGCAAAATTTTTCAGATGAAATTAATTGGCTATTAATAAACACTTTATACTTATAAAGAGCAAGATTTCCTTTGTCCTGAAACACTCAACAATCATCAAACATAAATCCCTAAAAGATTACGAAAATATAATGATTATTAAATAAAATCAAGCAATTTACTTGTTATTAATTTAAGAAAAACTAATACTTTTGCCTGATTTTTAACAAAAAAACCAACTATGAAAAATCTATTATTTACTTTTCAATTACTTTCCTATCTATTGATTGGTTCAAACTCCTATTCACAATGTTCGGTCAACGCCGGACTCGATCAAAGCATTGAATGTCAAGCAAACGTTCAATTGTTTGCAGATGTTCCCACTTGGTCCGACAAAAATTCAAACATCTCAGCCAACATAATGTCTATGCGATTTGTTGGTGATACGATTATTGCTGTTGGTAGTAATTGTGCCTATCGCTCAACCAATTATGGCACAAGTTGGACAGCTACTAACATTTATTATAATGATAATCGAAGCTTAGTCATTAACAGTCAAAACCATCTTTACGCCGCTGGGTATTATTACTCAGGTAATAATGGACGTATCATGCGTTCAACCGACAACGGTATTAGCTGGACTTTGTTAGTTGATCATGGAAGTAGAGAATATTGGGACATGACTATTTATAGTGACACCGTTTATGCTACTGGCGTAAATAGGAGCAATTGGACAGGAAGACTTGATGTTACTTACGGGGGCACAACCTTTGGTCAAGTGAGCAGTTTTAGCACTACGGCTTGGGTAACCCCTTATGCCATAGCGGTTAGTCCATCAACCATCGTAATAGGAACAGGAAATGGAATAAATGGAGGCTTTAAAGTTTCTACTGATAGAGGATTTAATTGGGTTTCGATAGATACCACCGTCAATGGTGGAACTTTTTCAAATGTAAATGATATTCAATTTGTTAACGATACAATTGCTTATGCCGCTTGTAACAATGGAGTTATCTTAAAAACTACCGATGCTGGACTTTCATGGAGCAATGTTTTTTCTTCTGGCTATTCAGACCCCCTAAAAACTGTGGCTTTCAAGGATTTAAATAATGGTATTGCTGCGGGCGGTTCTGGTAATATTTTCAAAACTACCGATGGAGGTGCTAATTGGACCAATGTTTCTACTGGCACTTCGGCTATAATCGCAGCCGTGATTAAAAATTATTCTACTTACCTACTTACTGGAAATTTTCATCTGCTGAAGGAGAAAACATATACCTACTTATGGTCAAATGCATCGACATTAAGTAATGCCAACATACAAAACCCCATTGCCAATGTTACGCAAACCACTACCTACACTGTTTCAGCTACTGATGAGAACTTATGTGTTGCCACAGATAATGTGGTAATCAACGTAAATCCTATGGAAATGAAAGTATTCAACAGTCAAAACATTCTATCTGGACAATCGGTTCAGCTTTATGTGGATGCAGATACCAATAGCAATCAAGTTGTAGATTTTCAATGGTCGCCAAATACGAATATCAACAGTACAACTTCCATTTCTCCCATCGTAACACCAAGCCAAACAACTACTTATCACATCAATGCGGTAATTAATGGAGTTCAGTGTGCTTCGGATTCGGTACTTATAACGGTGGTAGAACCAAGCGTTGATGCCGGCGCTGATAAAACGATACAGTATGGCGGTTCTATTTCCTTTTATGATGCATCGTTTGACCCAATTTTACCAATGCTATTTCCAGAAAGTAATTCTCACTGGACAAATTTAAAATTCTTTTCTGAGCATTTAGGCTATATATCAAGGCGTCTTACAACCAACGTATATAAAACATACAATAGTGGAACGTCATTTATGGAAATCTTAAAAACTGGCAGTAATGTTAGCTGTATGAAATTTGCAGATTCGTTGAAAGGAGCAGTAGGAACTATCGATGGCGATTTATATTATACTACCAATGGTGGACAAAGTTGGAGTTTATCAACACCAACTACTGAACAAATAAACGGAATCTTTTTTACCCCATCGTATACCTATATTGTCTGCAATGGGGGAATAATGAAGAAATCATCCAATGGTGGGCAAAGTTGGACTTCCGTATCAATTGGAGCAAGTAGTGACTTACTTACCGTACAGTTTTTGAACGACACCATTGGATTTGTTGGAGTTTATTCAAACACAGGATGTTACATTAAGAAAACTGTAGATCAAGGAAATACTTGGACTACCCAAGGCGGAGCCTTTCCATTCATTTATGATATGCATTTTATAGATGAGAATAATGGATTTGTAGCAGCTTATAGTGAAGCAAAACGAACCACAAATGGTGGTCAAACATGGTCAGATATTGTTGTGGACGGAGGTCTAATTACAGGAAACCTAACTTTGTTGTCCATTGATTTTATTAATGATACAGTTGGATACATGGGAAGTCCTTTTATAAAAACCACAGATGGCGGTGCAAACTGGACCAAAATTAACACCCTAAATCCTCCAAGTTATGATATCTCAGCGGTGGATGAACACATTATTTTTGGTATGGGAAACAATAATTATGTTCGCTACCTAAACCCGCAATATACTTGGACTCCAGCTACCAATCTTGACAACCCAACTATCCTAAAACCCACTTTTACCCCAGGACTGACCACCAATTATACACTTAGTGTAACCCTAAACAATACTTATACGGCAACAGATGCAGTACTGGTAACGGTGCCTGATCCTTGTATTTCACAATTAAACTTTGTGGTAAATTCAACCAATAATTCAGTGGCATTTACCACCCTATTAAATCAAGCCCCTTATACCTCACCCTTTAACTACAATTGGCAATTTGGCGATGGAACTCAATCTACGCAAGCGAATCCTGTTCATAGCTATTCTGGACCTGGATATCAAAATGTTAACTTTACTGCTACTTCCTTTAATGGATGCACCATTGACACTAGTTTCGTTGTTGAGATTGGCAATGCAGGAGCAATGGATTGTCAAGCCAACTTTGCCTATACCATAGATCATAGCACCAAATCCATTACGGTAAATAACTTTAGCATGGGAAATAATATTACTGATTATGTGTATTATTTTGGTGATGGACAATATGCTTATAATGCCAACTCGACGCATACTTACACCAGTGCGGGAAATTACAATGTTTGTTTAACCGTTTATAGTTCAACGACAGGTTGCTCCAATACAAAATGCAAAACTATGGTGGTAGATACTGCTGGATTTAAATGCAAAGCCCATTTCGTTTATACACTGGATTCTGCAAGCAAGAAGGTTAGCTTTTACAATACTTCCAACAACAATTCGCTAAACGATTGGACCTTTGGTGATAATGGACAATCGACGCTGGAAAGTCCCACCCACACCTACGCTACCGACGGACACTATCTAGGTCGATTAATCGTACAAAATAATGGTTGCAAGGATATGTATCAAGAAATAGTAAACGTAAACACCACAGCCGCTTCGCTTTATTCCGACTTTGGATATTTATTCGACAATGTTATTAGCAAGAGTGGAGGATTTCCTGTTCAATTTTACGCCGCTTCGGCTGGCGTGCCAGCTAAATATCTTTGGGATTTTGGTGATGGAACGCAAGATTCGTTAACCAATCAACCCATGCACGAATACGCCAATGCAGGTCAATATAATGTTTGCTTAACGGTTTCAGATCCTGCGGCAGGACTTTCGTACAATGTTTGTCGGAGCATCACAATTACCGCCATCAATACCATGGAAGAAAATGCCATTTTTGAACTATTCCCAAATCCAGCTAATCAATCCATTACCCTAAAAATGGGCGATCGTTCGGGACATGCATTTGAAGTTAAAATAGTAAACAGCCTTGGTATGGAAGTTTACGAAACCATAATGCAAAAAGAGCGCCTGCAAATTGATTTATCGGGTTTTGAGAGTGGAATTTATTATGTAATTCTTCAAAATGAGGATGAGCGTAGTATTCGCAAACTATTAATTACAAAATAGCCAATTCCATTTAACGAAAAAACTCCCTGTTATAACCGATAACAGGGAGTTTTTCTTTTCAGAAAAGCAAACTAGGTTTTCTTCAAATTATTTCGCCATTGAAATCCACCTATGGCTATAAATGGTTGAAAAATAAACGATAAAGATTATCTCGTGTTTAAAATCTGGGCTAAAATATTAATTAGATTCCCATTGTTTAATTAATTCACTTATAGATTTCCAATCAACTAATTTAAAATTCTGAGCTTTTTTGGATTGCCCGTCATAATTAAAACCATCTTGAACAACCAAAAATCCTGTAGGAAATAAATCTCCAAAAGGTCTTGATGTTATATCTAAGCCATCAGTTTCTTCCACTCCATCCACCGTACCCTCGGTGATAACGAATGAACCAAGGTAATCATTATCTGCTTGACGTTTAAAAACAGCATAACTAAAATTCCCTTGACTTGAAACAATAAGATAACCAGTTGAATCACTTGAATTATACAAACTTATCCCCTCAAGATCGTATTTTATTTGCGTATTCGCTTCAGAGGAATTTTCGATTAGAACAGGTCTAAAAGCAGCATCAGGATTTGCCTCCACTTTAAAAATGCCAGCTTCTTCTTGTCCCACATACAAAAATCCTAATCGATCATCTGCCACCATGCCCTCCACTTGTGAGGAGAATTGATAGTTTCGAATCCGCTTAGCTCCCACTGTACCCTTTGCAGTGGCATATAATTCAAATTGCAAAACCATACCATTGGTTCCATTTATAAAAGCAAACAATTTCTTATTCTTTTGATGATAATACAGGCAAACGCCATACACATCATCAATCGTATCCTTTGAAATAATAGTGGGTTTGTTGCTTATTTCCTTTAAACTACCATCGGCATTGATGGTAAAAACATCTAGTGAATTGCGACTTCGATTAGAAGAAATTATGATATCTATTTTTTTACCATTCAAGGATACATCCTGCCGTAAATCCACATTATTCATGCGACCAAATTTATGATAATGGAGCATTTTGCCAGACAAATTAAATACCATCAAGCCACCTTTTTTGTCGGTTCCAATTAGTTTGCTGTTCATAGGATTTATCGGATCATACCAAATAGCAGCATCGTCAGCAGCATCACCATCAATATTGGCATCAACAGGTGTTGTTTCGATGGTAGCCATTACTCGACCCTGAAACGCATCGCGCAAAAGTAAAGTTTGTGCATATTCAACCGAATCGGAAATATGATCAAGACTATCTTGATTGACCTGCCCCGCTTCATTCTTTGAAGGTTTAGTATTACAAGAAAAAAGACTCAGCATCAAAGAAAAAGCAGTCAAAAATATAAGTGGAAAATGCTTCATTATAAATATCTTTCATTAGTTTATAATAATCGAAATAGCGCGAAAGCGAAAATACGACTTTGATAAGATATCCTCGATTAATAAAAAATTAACCTTTGGTTAATGAAATGCAATACATTCCCCACTAATTAATAATCATAAACTATTGATTATTATAGTATTATTAAATAAATGCAAGATATCTACCTCCCAAAAATGAAGTAATGCCTTAACTAGTAGTTTACCTAGACTTAAATTTGGGTTAATAGATAAGAAATAATGTCAAACTATCATTGCAAAATAAATCTAAAATATACAACTATGACAAAATCTTTACAATTACTATTTATTTTAGTACTGTTAATCAGTTTTTTAACCACAAATGCGCAGTACTCTGTCAGAATCATAAAGACTGGAGAAGACGCTGGTGTTGATGTATCATACGATGATGGCGAATACGAAAATGACGCCATTGATAAATTATATGATGATGATTTAGACATGGGATGGGAAGGCGACGATTTCAACGTAATGACAACCTTTTTGAGATTTCAAAATGTTCAAATTCCACAAGGTGTAACCATTGATTCAGCCTTTTTGCGCATTTATGCTCATGAAGACGAAGCTGATGAAGCTCGAGTAACCATCTTTGCCGAAGCAACAGATCATTCGGTTATATTTAACGATTCGGAACTTATCTCAGCACGAGTTTGGGGTACCGATTCTATAAAATGGGACATTACACAAGCATGGACGATGTGGCAACCATACAAAAGCGTTAATATAAGCTCCGTAATTCAAGGAGTTGTAAACCGCAGCGGCTGGGTTTCAGGAAATGCTTTGACGATTTTCCTAAGAGGAGAAAATCAAGGAGCTAGCTTATTGGACAATGCGCGCGATTTCGAATCTTTTGAAAATATTGAAGATCCTTCTGATGGTGGAGACGGATTGCATCATCCTGAGAGAATCCCTGAACTAGTGGTTTATGGTACATTCACAGGCATAAACCAATCCCAATCAGTTAGCAACCAATTATCTATTTACCCTAATCCAAGTAACAATGGGATTTTCCACTTAACACTTGAAAATGGTGGCCAAAGTGAAATTAACATTTATGACTTTGCCGGAAAATTGGTTTTAGCAACCTCAAGTAATAAACCAACTACTCAAATTGATTTACGCAATTTCAACAACGGAATCTATTTTATACAGGTAGTAAATAATGAAAACACAAGCACACAAAAAATCATTATCAACAAGTAAACTAAATAGTTAGTTAACTTATAAAACAGGACTCCATCATAACTAAATGGAGTCCTAGTTTTTTGTGTCAATCAAAAAAAAATTATCATATCCTTATCTAAACGAACCAATATGAAATTATCGATCAATTTCTTAGCAGTATCTATGCTATTTTTATTATTGTTCATTGGTCAAAATTTAAACGCCCAGAAATACAGTATCAGCGGAAAAGTATATGATAAGCAAACCGGCGATAGTCTCTCAGGAGCCACTGTTCAAATTGCAGGCACTACAAAAGGCACCTCCACTTCCACCAATGGAGGCTTTAGAATTGAAAACATACAAGCAAAACAAGTAAAACTGATTGTTTCCTTTGTGAGCTATCAAACCGATACCATTACGGTGAATTTTGATAAAAAAACCAATATTTCAATAAAAATCGGTCTTAACCCAGCGGCTACCTCGCTGAACCAAGTAATAGTAACCGGACAAACAAAAGGACAAGTTAAAGCTTTACTCCAACAAAAGACCGCTTTAAATATCAAGAATGTGGTTTCCGAAGACCAAATAACCAAATTTCCTGATATGAATGCCGCTGAAGTAATGCAGCGCATTCCGGGTATTACTGTCCAACGTGATCAGGGCGAAGGACGCTATGTACAACTCCGTGGCACAGCTCCCGAACTCACTTCTTTCAATGTGAATGGGGAACAAATCTCCTCTCCAGAGGGCGGAGTGAGATATGTGGGAATGGATATAATATCCGCCGACCAAATCGAAATGATTGAAGTTACTAAAGTTCTTACCCCAGATATGGATGCAGATGGTATTGGAGGATCCGTAAATATTATCACAAAAACAGCCACAAGCACCGAACCCAAAATTAACGCTTCACTTGCCACAGGATACAATCATCTGATGAAAACAGGAAATAATCAACTACAGTTTTCATACGGTCAAAGAGTTAAGAAATTTGGCATTCAAATGAATGCAAGTTATTATATCAATAATCAGGGATCGCACAATATGGAGTATGACTACACCCGAGGACCAGTACTCAGTCAAGCCAGCGACACCACCGCAGATAACTTTCACATTCTATACAAAAATGTCGAGTTGCGACATTATACGCTTACCAGAGAACGAATTGGAGTTAGTTTCAATTTAGATTATAAACTTAGCGAGGACCATAACTTTTACGCAAGAGGGATGTACAACAGATTTATGGATGACGAGCAACGTAGAAGAATGTCGTACGACCTTACCGACGCCAATACATTACTCATTTATCGCGAGGCTGGCATATCGCACGATATACGCGACCGAAAAGAATTACAACAAATATCAACCCTAAATATTGGTGCTGAACACATTTTTTCTCCTTCCCTCACTTTAGATTACGAAGGCAGTGTTTCAATAGCAAAAGAAGATGTTCCCAATGGAATGTTTGCCAAGTTTGATAATGGCGGTATTACCCTCGAAATCGATAAATCAGATCCACTATGGCCAACCATTTCTTTCCCTTATGCCGCTGATTCTGCGGACGCATTCGATTATAAAAATTATGAATTTGATGAATTGAATTTTTACAAAAATCAAGTGCAGGATAATAACTACACTGGAAAGATAAATATGGATTATAAATATAGTAAAAAGCCTGAATACATTGGATCTTTTAAATTTGGAGGTAAATTTAGGTTTAAAGACAAAACTAGAGCCAATGAGGTGCAAAGCTTCAACAAATATTACAAAAAGGTATCGTTGTATAGCCAAACCGGGCCCGAATTAAATCTGACAACCATAACTGACAACTTTAGCGAAGAAAACCTTTTAAATCATAACTATTTACTTAGCAACATGATAGGGTCGACAGAAATGAGAGATTTCTACGAAAAACACCCTCAGCATTTTAAATTTGACGAAGCGGACACCTGGGAAGAAACTTTTAGCGAGGACTACACAGCCAAAGAACGGATTTATGCAGTATATGGAATGATAAGTCAGAATTACAAAAAATTACTCATCCTTGGTGGACTGCGATATGAGCAAACCGCCATCGACAATCAGGGAATAAAAGCAGGAATTGATTATACAAACGGAGGCGTTCTTTATCTCGACACCACTTACGACAGTCGGACGCATCGCTTTTTGCTTCCACAAATACAAGCCCGCTATAAACTAACAACCAATACAAATATCAAAGCTGCAATGACTTATACTTATAGCAGACCCAATTTTGATGATGTAATCCCCTATCGTCAGGATGATGATGATGATATTGAAATAGGTAATCCCTCCTTAAAATATCCGGTATCGATGAATCTTGATTTGCTCGCAGAGACCTATTTAAAAAACGCCGGCCTTATTTCAGGAGGATTGTTTTATAAACAAATTGACGATATCATTTTCAAATTTGTTAGAAATGCACATGAAGGAACCAACTTTAATCTATATGGATTAAAAGAAATAACCATGGCTGTTAACGGGATGAATGCCAATGTGTTTGGTGCTGAAATCACCACCCAATTCAAATTCAATTTTCTAAAAGGTTTTTGGGGAAACTTTGGAATCTACAGCAACTATACTTTCACTCATTCAGAGGCTTTTATAAGCAAGCGTTATCCTCAAAACGAAAATGACATTGTTTTTATTTTCAACGAAAACACGGCTGATTTCTTCACAAATACAAATGGAGAAGTAGAAAAAATTACGCTTCCAGGCCAAGCTAAGCATAATATGAACTTTGCACTTTATCACGAATCGCGCAAGTTTTATATAAAGCTTACTGCTAATTATCACTCTGATTTTCTTAGCTCACTTGGAAATGATGCTGGGTTGGACATTTATTATGCCGAAAGCTTTAGACTCGATTTTAATACCAATTATCAAATTAGCAAGTCGCTAAATATCTTTATGGACGTTATTAACTTAACAAATACTCCCCTAAGATATTATATGGGTAGCACCGATTACTTCAAACAACAAGAATTTTATAGCTGGTGGGGACGAATGGGGCTTAAAATCAATTTTAATTAGAAGATTGAATAAAACAATATACTATGAAAACTGTCAGTTTCTTAAGTGTTTTTGCTTGTATGTGTAATGTTGTCTTTGCACAAATTCCATTAAACTACTATAATTCAGCCAATGGATTAAGCGGATTGCAACTTAAATCTGCATTACATAACATTATTAAGAACCATGTGGAATACAAGTATACCTCCGACACCACCGATGTTTGGGATATACTAAAACAGACTGATCAAGATACCAATAATACCGACAATGTGATAGAAATATATACCGGTTGGTCGGTGAATGCAGCTCAAGAGTATAACAATGGTGACGGTTGGGAAAGAGAACACGTGTGGGCAAAAGTGCATGGCGGTTTTGGCACAAATCCACCCGCAGGAACCGACGTTCATCACCTAAGACCTATTGATGGCACGGTGAATGCCGCCCGAAACAGTAGATATTTTGCCAATTGCAATATTCCCTATTATGTTAATGGTGTTACCCCAACTGGCTGTTATAAAAGCACAACCGAATACGTTTGGCAACCTAGGGATGAGGATAAAGGTGATATCGCTAGAATGATTTTTTACATGGCAGTGCGGTATGAAGGAGAAAATGGCGAACCTGATTTAGAAATTATTGATTCAATCCCTGCCAATAATAACGAGCCATCCGGCATAATGGCTAAGTTAAGCGACTTGCTTCAATGGAATAACGATGATCCTGTTGATTCTAAAGAAAAACGCAGAAACAACATCATTTACAATAAGTTTCAGCGTAATAGAAACCCCTTTATCGATAATCCCCAATATGCTAATTTAATTTGGAATTACTCAGCCAATATACAAACAACTGAACAAACAAAAATCCAAGTATTTCCAAATCCAAGTAGTGGAAGTTTTTACATTAAAGGCGCCAAATTAGGTGACGAATACAAGATTTTCAATACGCTTGGGCAAATTCTAGTGTGTGGAAAAATCGATATTGGAGGTGCAATAAAAGCCGAAGAATTAGCTAACGGCCTATACATTATTCAAATTAACAACTGTATCTCTATGAAAATCAAAATTTTAAAAAATTAGTTTTTATTTACGACTATAGTTTTTAGTGACAAAAGCACAAGTTATGTGGATATTTCCAAGTTTGTTGAGGTTCACATAACTGAAA
>DYSI01000075.1 GCA_020718275.1 Draconibacterium orientale | reverse complement strand
TTAAGCCATTTCCTTATACATTAAAAAACTTATTAAAAAACACACCTCACTCCTATTTTATGTATAACACATTTATCTCAATAAAATACAAGCTCAATTTTTTTAATTAAGTCAAACTTTTAGCTTAAATGAACCCAATAATGCTTTCTGTTTTTTTTGATTTAGACTTACAATGATATAAAAAACAAAAAAAATAAAGAATACACTACAAAAAAGACCAAAATATGACTGTTTTAACGCCTTGTTCTAGTTTGTCAATCGGAACAACTTGGCACATTGCATTAGGTGATATAAGATATATTTTTAACCGTCACAAAACTGAAATCTAATGAAAACTTATTTACTCACATGTTTTGCACTATTAGTTAATCTCACTTATAGTCAAGAACTTAAAAAACTAAACCTTATTTCGGCTAAGAATTTTACTCAGTCGCAGGTTGACACCATGTCCCAAAACTACATTATTGCACAAAATTACCTGGCAATAGAATCATGGGATATTTTCTACAAAGGAGACAAAACAAAGAGTCACGTCAACATTAACAAAGACACCATCGACATCAGGCCACTACTTGTGGCAAGAGAAAAAGAAGAATCGGTGTTTGTAAATGCGTATGACATATATACCATTGAGTTTTTTTCTCTCGATCGAGTGAAGTCAGATTTAAAAAGAAAACTAACCACCCAACCATAAAGTTATGAAAACAACACAATATCTACTTATTGCGATTTTGATGTGGTCATTTAATGTGGCTAAGTCACAGATTTATACCATGTCGAACGAAGGGCATCACATTGTCCATTCTGGTATTTTCGAAAGTGGTTCGTTAGGCCTTGAATCGAAAACTATCGTTCTGAAATCGAATACCGAACGCTGTATTCAAATTAATTTTGACCAATTCGACTTAGGTTTAACTGGTGCATTAATGGTATATCAAGGCGATAGTGTCAATTCTGCATTATTAATCGGGAGTTACGCTGGAACAAATGCTCCAGAATTTCTTGTTGGTGATGCATTTGCTTTTGTTTACACTGGGGCAATAATCAACTTAAACGAATCAATATTTTGGTCTGCAAAAATTAAAGAAACAGACTGTTCGGACAATACCAGACAAATCAATTCAGCTACAAATTCCGATTGTATCGGGGCATTAAGTTTATGTAGTAGTGGAGATATTCTTCCTACTGGCCAATATACAGACAATGGTAGTGTTAACGACGAAATAGGATCTTGCTTTACAGCTGGTGGAGGGAGCTTACAATCGGCGTGGTTTAGTTTTACACCACAAACAGCTGGTAATTTAACATTTACAATTGCACCTACAGGCTCTGCGGATTATGACTATGTATTATATGACATTACCTCTGGTTGTGCCTCAAAAACACAATTGAGTTGTAATTTCTCTGCCGAATATGGGTCTACTGGATTATCTGCAAGCAGTTCTGTATATCAAGGCAGTCATGATTCATGGACATATTCTGATTGCAATAGTACCACCAATTACAATATCGCTAACGAAGATTGTGGACGGTGGAATAAATATGTTGCAATATCTACGGGACATACTTATGCATTAATGGTCAATTTGTATGGCGGAACTTCTGATTTTAGTTTAAGCTGGGGTGGCCCTGCAATCGGGGACTCTCAAGCACCTACGGTAAGTTCTGCAACAAGCTCTGGTTGTGCGGGGACAGTACTTCGTGTCAATTTAAGCGAAATGGTAGATTGCACCACCATCCAAGCATCAGATTTTACGCTTTCTGGTTATACTTTTACAATAAACAATACCAATTGCTCAGGTGGTTACACTAACACGGTTGATTTAAACGTTAGTCCTGCATTGAGTAATGGATCATATACTTTGAATTATTCAGGTTTTACCGACAAATGCTCGAACAATGCATCTGGAACAAAAGCCTTTACCATAACACTATACCCTGTGGCTTACAATGTTACAGGAGGCGGAGAATTTTGTTCGGGTGCATCGGGTGTTGCTGTTGGATTGAGCGATTCAGACAATGGGATTTCATATACACTTTACCGTGATGGTATAAGTACAGGAACTACAGCAAGTGGAACAGGTAATGCACTAAGTTTTGGTACACAAACAACAGCTGGCACTTATACCGTGGTAGGCAGCAATGGTTGTCCAGCAAATATGAATGGCAATGCTAGTATCGTTATTAATGCATCGCCCTCTGTGACTGCTTCGGCTTCCGTTTCGCCATTTTGTCAAGGAGTTTCGGTGGACTTGAGTGCATCTGCAAGCGGAGGAACACCCACATATTCTAGTTACAATTGGGGCAGTGCGGGTAGTGGGCAAACTGTATCTGTTACGCCTAATCCAATTATTTATATTCTGGGCATGGCGTCCGTTACTTACAACGTGACTGTTACCGACAGTAAAGGCTGTTCAGCTACCGACGACGTTTCGGTTACAGTGTATAAAAACCCAACACCTGATATTTCAGGTATTACCGCTATTTGTGCAGGTTCTCCAACAACTTTAGATGCTGGTTCGTATAGTTCGTATGTTTGGAACACTGGGGCCACTTCTCAAACCATTGCTCCATCTGTTGGTGCAACTTATTTGGTTACAGTTACCGATTCGCATGGATGTCAAGGCACTGACAGTCATACTTTAAATGCTCATGCTTTGCCTACCGTAACGGCTTCGGCTGATATTGAGCGATGTGCCGGTCAATCTGTTGCAATTTCCGTAAGCGGAGCAAATACCTATACTTGGAACAATGGTGCTGGTTCAGGAAGCCCTGTTACTGTTACACCGGCAACAACCACAACGTACACCGTTACGGGAACTGATGCCAATGGTTGTACCAATACCGATCAGGTTACGGTTACCATCAACGCCAACCCAACAGTAAACGTTACAGCAAGTGACGCTACTATTTGCGATGGCATTAGTACCAATTTAACGGCTACTCCGTCTGGTGGTACTCCAACTTATAACAATTACAATTGGGGCAGTGCTGGTAGTGGACAAACTGTGTCTGTTACGCCTAACCCATTCTTTTTTATTTTTGGTCTAGCCTCTGAAACCTACACTGTTACAGTGACCGATAGCAAAGGCTGTACAGCAACCGATGATATTAACATTACTATTTACGAGAACCCCTCTCCCAACATCACTGGGACAACGGCTATTTGTGCGGGTTCTCCAACAACTTTAGATGCCGGTTCGTATAGTTCTTATGTTTGGAGTAACACAGCCACCACGCAAACCATTTCGGTTTCCGCAGCTGGAACATACGATGTTACGGTAACCGATTCGCATGGATGTCAAGGTTTCGACAGTCAAATGATTTCAGTAAATGCATTACCAAATGTTTCTGCTGGTGTTGATGCATTAATTTGTCCTGGAGAAAATACTACACTTACTGCCACAGGTGCTTCAAGCTTTATTTGGGATAATAGTGCTGGAAATACCGCGTCTGTGACCGTAACACCAAGTGCAACCACAACATATATTGTTGAGGGTACAGATGCCAATGGTTGTAAAAATACAGATGATGTCTCTGTTGTCGTTAAACCTATCCCGAATGTGAATGCAGGCTCTGATCTAGAAATATGCATCGGTTTGAACGCCACACTTACCGCAAATAACCCAGATGCAGCGAATGTTTCATGGAATCAAAGTATTACCGATGGCCTTGCCTTTACACCACCTCTTGGAAGCAGCACCTATATTGTTACAGCCGATTTAAATGGTTGTATCAACAAAGATACCGTTGAAATATTAACCCATAGTTTACCATTAGCCAATGCAGGAACCGATCAAAGCATCTGCTTTGGTCAAAGCACGCACATTGACGCTGGTGGTAGTTCAGGATTCGGAAGCATCAGTTACAATTGGAACAATGGCTTAGGGAATGGTCAATCGCACCAAATAACACCCTCTGTTTCTGGCGATTATATTGTTACGGTAACCGATGGACACAGTTGTAACCAAACCGATACCTTGCATGTTGAACTTAATAATTTACCTACAATTCATTGGACTTCTCCCTCTGAAATTTGTTTTGGCGATACCTTAGTTATTGACGCTTCGGCTTCGACAGGTTACAGTTCATTAACCTTTACTTGGAGTGACGCAACCCAAAATGACAGTTTAATAACTATCCCCTCATACACAACTTCATACTATTTAACGATCACCGATGGACACTTGTGTTCAATTCATGATACCGTTGAGGTAATTATTAACGAATTGCCTGCATTTGATACCCCAACAATAAATAGTGTAAGTAACTGTGTCGTTCCAAATGGTTCAATTACAGTTAATGGATTAGGGGGAACACCTGCTTACGAATATAATATTGATGGTGGTTCATTTAGTTCTCAGAATCAATTTTCCAATCTTAATTCTATAGTATATCAACTTGGTATTAAAGACAGCAAAGGTTGTTTGTGGCATCAAGACTTTGCAATATCCAACAGTTCGGGATTAAGCATTGTTCAAGTAAATTCTGATGCCATACAATGTCATGGCGATTCAAGTTCGAACATTGTCATCATCCCAAGTACATCGAATGTTTGGTATAGCATCGACAATGGCCTTACACTTTCACAAGATTCAATTTTTGCTAACCAAACTGCAGGCAATTATCAGATTTTTATTATCGATAGTACAACTTCTTGCGTGGCGTCTCAAGCTTTAACCATTTATCAGCCCTCCATTTTACAAAATCAATTTGTAAGCACTAATTTACTGTGTCATAACGATGGGTCTGGACAAATAATCAGTCAACAGACTGGAGGAACATGGCCCTATACCATCATCTGGCCTAACGATACATTAACCGGTTTATCGGCTAATACTTGGTATTCTATTGAAATAACAGATGCCAACAATTGCGTTCTAAAAGATTCAGTTATGTTAAGTCAGCCAGAAGTATTTCAATCCAATACTATAAGTACAACTGGTGTGAGTTGTAACGGATTCCAAAATGGGTCAATTGCAGTTGGCTTGATAGGTGGTACACCGATTTATCAGATGCAATGGGCACATACTTCTGTCCAAGATACTGCTTTAGTCAATCTATCAGGAGGCGTCTACTACTTTACGGCTACTGATCATAATGGCTGTACTTTTTCCGACTCCATTCAAATTTCAGAACCCGCAGCCTTAACTGCAAATTCTATTGTCAATAACGCACTTTGTAATCAAGCTACAGGAGATGTAACTATCGATGTGACTGGAGGAACTGGTACCTATCAATTTGAATGGAGTCACGATGCAAATATAGATACGAATTTTGTTAGTCAGTTAAGCCCTGGTTCGTATCAAGTAGAAATTAGTGACCAGAATTTATGTACCACTCTGGTTCAATTGAGTGTCATAAATTATACAACGGGAACCATGAGTCAGGCTGTAGTTAGCCCGATTACTTGTAACGGGGCAAACAATGGTCAAATTATTGCTCAGATTGCGGGAGGAACGCCTCAATATCAATACATCTGGTATTACGAGGGGATTTTATTCAATCAATCGAATACTAACTCTAGCAGTGATACCATCTCTAACTTATCATCAGGTCACTACTACTACATGATAAATGATAGCATGGGCTGTTCGAGTGCATCAGATTCTGTCTATTTATCTGAGCCTGTATTACTGCAATCTACAGCAACGGTCTCTCACATTCGCTGTTATAACGAAAACAATGGTGCTATTCATGTAATTCTTAATGGAGGTACAGCCCCTTACCAAATTGCATGGTCAACAGGTGACACAACTCAAACAATAAGTCAATTGAGCGAAGGCACTTATACCGTAAGCATGGTCGATGCTCTAAATTGCGACTTTGCCGTACAAACTTATCAGATTGTAAACCCATCTGTATTGGTGCTTAATCTCGATACAGTTGGTCAACCACTATGTTATAATAGTCAAAATGGATTTATCGAATATACCATACAAGGTGGTCGACCAGAATATTCATACGCTTTGAACGGAAAAAATGTCGCTTATACTCATTTTGGTCAGCTAGAATCTGGGACATACGTTTTTAGCGTTGTAGATACTAGCGGATGTTTTGTTCGCGACACAGTGGTACTGTATCAACCCAACGCTATTCAAGTTGATGGAATCAGCCAAGTTTCGAACAACGAAGGGCAAATCTCGACAACTGTTATCGGCGGTATTCCTTCATATCAGTACAATTGGTCTAACGGTGCAAATACAGCCTTTGTTGAGGGGTTAATTGCAGGAGATTATACAGTTACTGTTACCGATAGTAAAGGTTGTAATGCTTATAGTTTATTTAAAATTGAAATCCCTTTGTTTATTCCTTCTGTAATTACACCTAATGCCGATGGTGTAAATGATACTTGGGAAATTCTAGGTATCCAAGCTTTCGACAAAATAGAAATTCACATCTTCAATCGATGGGGTGACGAGGTGTACTCCTATTCAGGTAGTGGAATGGGTTATGCAGATCAAAGTGTTAATTGGGATG
>DYSI01000028.1:20518-26352 GCA_020718275.1 Draconibacterium orientale | reverse complement strand
GATTTTTTTATTTGACTTCCAATTTTTTTTGAGTTTTCGGGAAAAACTCCGTTAATCATGATGGTTTCAATCTCAGTACCCAAAATAAGTATAAATTTAGTATAAGTATTACCGTAGGCTTTTTGAGAACCTATAACAAAAGTAGCTGGTAATCCATTGATTATAAGGTTTTCGATCTTATTAACTTCCACACCTTTAGACCACATACTTTCTTTAGTAATACCGTTTACGATTTTTGAATAAGGACCAGGCAGGTCCAGAATCATGATGCTTGAGCCGCTTGCATTTTATTGAAAGCCACGAAAATTTAATCCTTCCGCAAATCCTTTTGGGGCAATAAGGCTTAACTTTGTTCCCTTGATATTCTGATGTTGCACAGTCATCTCATTTTTAATTTCGCACTGACCAAAAACCGTGATTGAGATAAATACCATAAAAAACGTCAAATATTTGCTAATCATTTCGTGTCCTTTGTTAATGTTCTTATAGAAATCCATTTATATATAAGCTAATCAATTAGTTGAAAGTTTATTCCTACTTCAGAAAAATCAAATATGGTATTAAATTTTTGAAAGCATTGCAGAAAACCGAGTGGTTGTTTCGGATACAAATAAGCATGCGAAAACCATAAATTAATGCTCGGCATTTCAAACCTTTGAAAGTGAAAGGTACAACTAGCTCGTTTCAACCAGTATAATACATCCCCAAAAACTTTACGCCCACCTAAAAATCACGCGCTTACAACACCTTATGAAAAACACTAGTACTCGCTTGTGCAAAAGGCATGATGACCATATCATTGATATTTACATGTTCTGGCAAGTTTGCGCAATAGT
The DNA here is from genome assembly GCA_020718275.1 of Draconibacterium orientale. Taxonomy (GTDB): domain Bacteria; phylum Bacteroidota; class Bacteroidia; order Bacteroidales; family UBA1556; genus UBA6267. The sequence goes on along the minus strand of DYSI01000028.1, from coordinate 25,516 downwards.
AAGCTGCATCCGCGATATCTTCGGGGGTGAGTGGTTGATAGCCATTATAAACCGACTCGGCCTTTGCATCATCTCCTTTGAAACGCACATTTGAAAACTCCGTTTCCACCGCACCAGGCGCCAATTGCGTTACTTTAATACCAAATTCAACTAATTCCACACGCATTGCTTTTGACAATGAGTCCACCGCATATTTAGTAGCACAATACACATTTCCAAGCGGATAGGTTTCTTTACCAGCTATGCTTCCGATATTAATAATATGGCCAGATTTGCGGGCTACCATGGCTGGACTAATGGCGCGAGTCACATACAGTAATCCTTTGATATTGGTGTCAATCATCCGATTCCAATCGTCGATAAGGCCCTCGTGGATTTTATTTAATCCTACCGCTAAACCTGCATTATTAATCAGAATGTCGATATGAGACCACTCATAGGGAATAGAAGCAATTGCACTTTCCACCTCCTGTTGATTTCGAATATCAAATTGAAGGATGTAAACCTGGGCTTGAAATTGTATTTCGAGTGCTGATTTTATTTCCTGCAAACGCTCCATTCTACGTCCTGTAAGGATAACGCGATGATCATTAGCAGCAAATTGATACGCACAAGCTTTGCCAATCCCTGAAGTGGCTCCCGTTATTAGAATTGTTTTATTCATAATTGGTAATTTATTGTTTTGTTGATTTATTATTCATGCTCTTTTAGCCGATCGCAACACAGCTTTGAGCTCACGAACGTACGAAAAAAGAATAAGGGAACTGGATCATAGCCCTGTGTTCCCCATGGATGACATCGTCCAATTCTAGCCATAGTGATCACGCCGCCTTTTATTACGCCATGCTTTTTGAGCGCGGTAAGTCCATATTCGGAGCAAGTGGGATAATGACGACAAGCGGCAGGCGTAAGTGGTGAAATTACAAAGCGATAGAAATGAATAGGCAAACTAGCCACCTCAATCATAATCCGCTTGCTCAGCTTGGGCTTCATTAATTTTCGATTAGGCTATTTAAAACCACGCTGCTTTTTAATTTGCTCATAAGCAACATTTAGCTGTTGGATTTTTTCTTCAGCAGCTTTTTTGTGCTCCTCTCCAAGATGACTCACTTTGTCGGGATGATATTTAATAGCCATTTTGCGATAGGCCTTTTTAAGTTCTTCCTCACTAGCTTCGGGACTGATTTCTAATATTTTGTAGGCACTATCAACTTCCTTTACAAACATGGCTTTGATAGAGTTATAGTCGTATTGGCTGATGCGGAGGTAGCTGGCAATTTTTTCTAAAAGTTGTAGTTCGCTGGTATCAATCTGACCATCAGCAGCAGCAATTCCCCATAGATAATGGTATAATTGAAGTCGCGATGAGTGATCCATAAATTGACTAATCTGGGTCGCTACTTCCCGCACTGGAATTTCTTGCTTTAATATTTCGCGCAAATCGAGGAGAAAATCGTTGGCTTTTTCGGCTCCAAATTGACGCTGCAAAAACACTTTTACAAAATCGAGTTCTGCCTTAAGAACTTTCCCATCTGCCTTCATTACAGCCGCGGAAAGAATCAATAAGCTAGCCGTAAAATCACCATGCTGGGTGTTGATTCTTTGTCGCGAATTAGCCTGAAACCCATCACTTTGGATCTTAACCGTAGTATTATCGAGCATCGATCCAAAAGCAAAACCCAAAAAAGCCCCAATCGGACCTCCGAATGCCCAGCCTAAGCCTCCACCTATCCATTTGCCATATCCTGCCATATCATTTAATTTTTTGGTATAATTTGCAAAATTAGTAATTATTTAGCTTGTGGTATTTGCACCTATGCAATTCGTTTGGCGGTGGCATTTCTCAAATTAAAATTGTCTTGCTCAAAGACATTTTCAATCAATACCAAACCAGGTTTTTTGGCTATTTCAAGACTACCAAATTGATTACTAATGCCTAAGGCCTTGGCGCCATTCAGGCATGCAAACTGAATAAGTTCCTCCAAACCTATATTAAAATTAGCTTGTAAAGTTTTCATCTCAGATAATATACTCAATTGATGATTGGAAGCCAAACTATCTGTTCCTAAACATATTATCGCTTCTTTTTGTCGTAGCAAATCCAAGGGTGGCAATTGGTTTTCGATAAATAAATTGGCATTAGGGCAAAGTCCATAATATACTTCCATCAAATGCTCATTCGCAAATAAAAGGTCTTCTTCATTAATAAAAGTATTGTGAATCAACAAAATACGATTACTATTTTGAATAAAATCAACCACGGACTGAAGTGGACGTTTAGCAGTGGAAATAGTGCTTGGAATGGGTAAGCCCCATCTTTTAAACCTTTCAAATAAAGGACCCTTTGCTTCCATAAAGTAATCTACCTCTCCCTGACTTTCAAGTAGATGAAGGCTCAGGGTTTGATTCTTTTTCTGAAAAACATGTACCTTTTCAAACAACTCCTTGGACAAGGAATAAGGCGAGTGAGGAATAATGTTTTTAGGAGATTCAACAGAATGATACAGTGCCAAAGCCTTGTCCCAAATCGTATCACATTGATCTGACCGTAAACCGTACACTTCTATAAAGTTGTAAAATTCAATGCTCGAATTAGCTTTAGCGACCTTACTCCAATCAGTATTCATAAGGTCACCAACCGCCACAATTCCATTGTTATACATTTCGTCCAGCGATACGGCAATAGAATCTTGTATTTCATTCATCGAAAATAGTTTTTTCAAACGCTCCAACTCGCTTATAAAATGGTCAATGCCTGTGTTTTCTGAAATCAGTCCTCGCACAAATGACCATTCTGTATGGCAATGAACATTTACAAAACCTGGACAAATAATTCCCTGCCAATAGGTCTCATCCCCTCTCCTCTTTGCGCTGATTTCCACAATATTACCTTCCGCATCCAATTCAACCACGCCTTCTTTGATTGGCTTGACATTGACTGGAAAAATATAATCAGCGGTGAATCGACGATTCATAATTATTTTGACTTAAGTACTTAATTAAAACTTTTGAATGAGCGAAAATAATCGAATTTCCATCATCACCCCAACTTAAATGCAATCAAAAAAAATTAAGGCAATCGCATTTACCACAACAAAAACAGCATTCTGTAACAATAAAAAAGCAGATTCTGCGAATAAAAAGCTAGTAAAAAAAATCACTATTGTCCGTTAAGAATTATATTTAGTCCATTTCAGCAATTTAGTAGTTTTTTTATCGGACAACACTGAAAAAAATATAAAAAAAAGTAATTATGAACTATAGTTCATTATCTTTGTGGCGAACAATAGTTAAAAAGGATGTCTCGAATTAAAACACCTCGAAAGTTATCTAACCCACCAATAATCAGGGGTTTTAATCCCTATGGTCCATTGGTTGACTTAACAAAGACCGAATCGGTGATACTTCATTACGAGGAATTTGAGGCTTTCAAACTTTGTGATTACGATCATCTCACTCATCATCAGGCCTCGATATTGATGCATATCTCCCGACCAACCTTTACAAGAATTTACGCTTCAGCCCGATCTAAAATTGCCATATCATTTGCCGAAGGCCGCCAAATTGAAGTGGAAGGTGGAAAGATATATTTTGAAAGTGATTGGTACCATTGCAACCAATGCCAAAGCCATTTTAACAATCCGGACCGCATGCTCCAACTTACCAACTGCCCTTTATGCGGAAGTGAGCAAATTGAGAATGCAAAGCAAGAAGATAAATCTATTACTGATCGCGAAGAAATATCCATGCATTTAGTTTGTGCACATTGCGGATACGATGTAAATATGCAGGTCATAAATCGATATAGTAAAACTCATTGCCCACATTGTAAGCGACTTATGCGTGGCAATAGCGTCCTTAAAAATCAGATATGAAAACAGCAATCACCTCACTAAAAGCCTGTATGGACTCCGAAGTTGATTTGCAATTTGGGCATTGTGGCTGTTTTGTTATTTATGATAGTACTAATGGCTCCATCGAATTTTTACCCAATCCATACCGCGAAAATAAAGAACAAGCCGGACTTTTAGCCATTCAACTTTTACACGGAAAAAATGTACAAAAAATAATTTCTGGTGATTTTGGTCAAAAAGTTAAACCCATCTTAGACAGTCATAAAATACAAATGATTATCCTATCTAACACCAATATTACCATTAGAAAAATCATTGAATTACTACAAGAACAAAGTGTTAAAACAACATAAACAATCAAATTAACCCATTAAACAAGGAGGTAAACAATGCCTGGATTTAATAGAAAAGGACCACAAGGCGAAGGAGCCATGTCGGGTCGAGCCATGGGAAAATGCACCAATTACGGTGCAAACCAAAGAACTAAAAACCTGACCGATGAAAGTCAAAAATCAGAACCAACCCCCCAACAAGCTGTGACGGAAGTACAGAACCCTAGCAATCAATTCGGTCAGAGCCAAGCGCAAGGAAATGGCGGTTTAGGTTTGGGACGAGGAAATCAACAAGGGCAACATTTAGGAAGAGGAAATGGCGGATACGGCGGTGGACACCAACACCGTAATCGTTTTAACAATCAATAAGACATTTTTTTAAAATAAAAACCAATAATAAATTAAACCAAACAACCCATACCTTATGAAAAAAAGATTTGCTATACCTATGGCTGCTAATGTTTTATCAGCTCATTTTGGACATTGCCAAGCATTTGCATTTGTTGATGTCGAAGACAATATGATTACCAATATTACTATGATGGATCCTCCCGAACATCAACCTGGAACTTATCCACGTTGGGTTGCTGCCAACGGTGCTACCGATGTTATTGCTGGTGGTATGGGGCCACAAGCAGTCAATCTCTTTAATGATAACGGTATTAATGTATTTGTTGGTGCACCTGTGCAAACTGCCAAAACTTTAGTCGAACTATTTTTGGCCAATAAACTAGAACTTAATGCAAACTATTGTGATCATCACGGTGACGACCATGGTCACGAACACGGACACGATCATCATCATTCTCATT
>DYSI01000028.1:0-20418 GCA_020718275.1 Draconibacterium orientale | reverse complement strand
CATCACGGTGACGACCATGGTCACGAACACGGACACGATCATCATCATTCTCATTCTCATTCTCATTAATTTATGGAAATAGTTTATGTCATCATTGCTTTGATAATGGGTGGAGTTGGAAGCGTTGCCCTTGCTGGTATCATGCTTCAACTCAACGACCATTTGCTGGAAAAAGTAAGCACTTATCTATTATACCTTGCAGGCGGCACCCTTTTGGGAGCCGCTCTCTTAGGTATGATTCCCAATGCAATTGAAATGGCCAATCCCGAACGTGTGCTACAAGTTATTCTTGTTGGCATACTCTTGTTTTTTGTGCTCGAAAAGATAATATTGTGGCGTAGCTGCAATCATAAAGAGTGTGAACGCAAAAACTCTGCGGCTGCCTCCATCATTCTTATTGGTGATGCCTTCCATAATGCTATTGATGGAATCGTGATTGCAGCTTCCTTTCTTACTTCTACCGAATTAGGAATATTCGTAACCTTTTCGGTAATGTTGCATGAAATACCACAAGAATTAGGTGACTTTGGAATTCTTATTAACAGTGGACTGAGTCGCAAAGAAGCTTTCACTTACAATATCTTATCAAGCAGTACGGCCATCGTTTTTGGTATAATCGCTTTTTATACATTAGAAAGTATGCAAAGCTTAATCCCTTGGGCTCTTGCGCTTTCTGCTGCTAGCTTTCTGTATATTGCTTTGGCAGATTTAATTCCTGAAATGCACCGCAAAACAAGCATTAAAGATTCTGTAATACAGCTTTCACTCATTTTATTAGGCATTCTAATCATTGCTTTAGTTACCAACTCACATTAGAAGAAGCCAATTTATAGTACAACGTTAAAAATGACTCAAAAAAACCCCTTTAAAATTGCCATTGCAAGTGGCAAAGGCGGAACAGGTAAAACACTTGTTTCCACTAACTTGGCTTGTTACATTAGTCAAACTCAAAATTGCTTGCTGGTAGATTTAGATGTTGAAGAACCTAATGACAGTTTGTTTTTCAAAGAGGTACTCACCCCAATTACATTACAGTATAAGATGATACCACAATGGGACGAAAGCAAATGTACGCTTTGCGGAGAATGCAGTACCAATTGCAAATTCCATGCGGTTTTGCAATTGGGAACTTTTGTGGCGGTATTCAAAGAGTTGTGCCACAGTTGTTACGCATGCTCTGAATTATGCGCCACAGACGCTTTACCAATGCAAATGCATCCAATTGGGGAACTCCATAAATTAGAAAAAGGCTATCTTACACTTGTCGAAAGCAGATTGAACATCGAAGAAGAACAAGCGGTACCACTAATTCACAAAACTCATCAATGGGTAGATAATAATTATAGCGATACCGCCATTCAAATTTTCGACTGTCCGCCAGGCACTTCCTGTCCGGTGGTTGCTGCTACGCAAAATGCTGATTTCGTAATTTTAGTAACCGAACCTACTCCCTTTGGCCTCAACGATTTGCGCCTAGCGGTTGAAACCATGCGCCATTTAAAAAAGCAATTTGGGGTTGTCATCAATCGAGATGGAGTTGGCGATGAGTCCGTTGTTCAGTACTGCCAAAGCGAGCAAATTCCGATATTAACGCGCATTACCTTCGACAAGCAAATAGCCTTGCATTATTCCAAAGGCGATATAGTGTACAAGAAAGTAGACCATGTGGCTAAGTCGATGAGTGAAATAATGGAAAACATACCTTTTAACAATTAACTAAAGATGTACGAAATAGTTGTTCTTTCAGGAAAAGGAGGCACCGGCAAAACCTCTATCACGGCCTCCTTAGCGGTATTAGCATCAGAAAATTCGGTTATCGCCGATTGCGATGTAGATGCAGCCAATATGCATCTTTTACTTGCACCCGATTTTGGCCAATCAGATGAATTTTACAGTGGTGAACTGGCAAGCATCAATCAATCGCAATGTTCCCAATGCGGCATTTGTGCGGAAATTTGCCGATTTGACGCGATTCCATTTGCGAATAATCAATACTCAATTCACCCCTTAAATTGCGAAGGATGTGCGTATTGTGCCAAAGTATGCCCAAACAATGCAATTGTCATGCATCCCAGAAAATCGGGAAACCTATATAAGTCACAAACACGAGTTGGCTCAAAAATGGTTCATGCACGGATGGATATTGGGGCTGATAATTCAGGAAAATTAGTTGCCCAAGTCAAAAATGAGGCAAAAGCAATCGCTAAAGAAACATCCAAAGAATGGATTATAGTTGACGGATCGCCGGGAACAGGCTGTCCCGTAGTTTCTGCCTTATCAGGTGCCAATTTTGTACTGCTAGTTACTGAACCGAGCATGTCGGGCATGCACGATCTCCGTAGGGTGTATCAAGTCATCAAGAAAATGAACATCAAAGCAGGCTGCATCATTAACAAGTCGGACTTGAATCCTCAAAAAACCACAGAAATAATTGATTTTCTGACTATTGAAAAAATTGCTCATCTAGGCAATTTCCATTACGACCCGCTCTTTACGAGCGCCATGGTGCAAGCGAAAACAATAGTAGAAGTGAGTGCCGATAGCCATCAAAAAATGCAAAAAATTTGGATTAACATTCAAGCACTTTGTATTCAGTAAATCATATCTAAGAATCAATCTATCAATAAATTAAACCTAAAACACAAACAAAATGAAAATTGCTTTCACCGCCACAGGAACCCAATGGGATTCTTTAATTGACGCTCGTTTTGGCAGAGCTGAGTACATCGTTATTTATGACGACCAAAATAAATCGTTAACCGCCTACGACAATAGTGCCGTCAAAAACGAAGCCCACGGAGCAGGAACAGCTACTTCACAAAAAGTATTTGAACTAAAACCCGATGTAGTAATTACTGGAAACGGACCTGGCGAAACGGCCCTTAAAGTGCTGAAACTTATTAATATTCAGATTTTTACGGATGCCCATAATATGACTTTAGCTCAGGCTTTTGAGCATTATTCAGAAAATAAGCTCAAAAAAATGGATTATTAAAATTCTGCCACTTGATTCAATTATAAGAGCTGCCGTATTTTACGATTCGCCAGCTCCTTTTTTTCAAGCACTTAAACGCACCTTTCTATGATCGAAAAACTCAAGAAATTTTAAGGACTGTGGCTGTAAAATATCTTTTTCGGTTAAAAAACAAAAAAACAATGTAGCCCACAAAACACAATGGGCATAATAGACGTATCTTTGTCAAAGCAATCAAAATTGAAGCACTCCCAAAAGAGAATCAATGCTCAACAATACTCTTTTTCGATTTTGATGAACTATATTCTAAAACATGCTCAACATGAAAAAGTTAATATACATGGCTATTGGAATATTCCTTATTGCAGGATGTACAAAGCCCCTTAGCGAAACAGAATTGGAAGAATATCAACTTCAGCTTATAAAGAAGGGTTCACACTATTGTGATAATCACAATATTACTGAAATGCTTAGCTTTACAAGTCCAATATTTGCAGTATCGGTAAAAATTGACACCAGCATGTTAGTTACCAATGAAGGCAGCTTTCAAAGTAAATTGGTAGGATTTTACGAAGACAATATCCACACGAATTCCGCCAGGGTTTCATTCCATACCACTACGCAAACAATCAATAACATTCAATACGATAGTCTTGAACTAAAGGCTTATGTGTATAGCGATGGAAATAGGAATATTAAAGAAAATTATTTACTACAAAAGTATTCGCGAGCTGACCTATTAGAAATGCTAGCAGCAGATTCTGCAGTGGATATTAGCATTGAGTTAACTACTAATCAATACATTTTTAGAATAAATAACGAATTAAAGGCCAAAGTGAAACGTGAAAGCTCGATGAGCATAGAGGATACAAAATGCCTTAGCTTTTTTTATTACGGAGGTCCCGATAGTATCCCCGCCCCAAAGGACATGAAAATATGGGTAAAATACGACGCAATTATGCTCTAAAATTGCGATTGGATTAAAGATATTAACTACTTGATTTTAAATAATTAACATCTATTTTATACAGCATATCTTCATTAAAGGCGAGCTTATTCAATCATTACTTTTTGCATCTCGAAACCTTCGGAGGTTTCAATTTTCAGCAAGTAAAATCCAGCCGCCAAATGCTGAACGTACATTTCAATCAAAGAAGCACTAACAAATCTAAAATCAACATTTTCAAGGATTTTCCCTTCCAAAGAAAAAATGGAAACCGATTTCAAAGGATTCACTGCGTCTTGATTTTTTAAATAAATCCTACTTGTACTTGGATTTGGAAATACCTTAATCGAACTCATCGACTTTGTCTCGGTAAAACCTACCGAAGGGCCTGTAACATAATGAGCCGTCCATCCAGATTCCACTTGACTTTGGTTAGTATTAAAAATCACCATCATTTTTCCGGAACTTGAAACGACAGGCGTTGGAATACTTTGGCCAGTAAAACTTGCAAGTAGTAAGGAGGGCGTTGGAGTTGGATCGTATATTTTTACATAATCCTCATTGGTTTCGGTATGAAAAGCACTGAATTCCAAGCGAATAGGGAAACCATTACTAGGTTCAATCATCCAACGACACAAGCTATTATTGCTATAAGAATTTGGCCCTGATCCATCCGAGAAAGTATAGCTTGAGTCGGTGAAGTATGCCGTTCCACCGCAATAAATAGGATAATAAGAATGGTACGAAATATCAAATCCACTAGATTGATTGGCATTATTGCTCATCAATTGCAGAAAGACCTTATTACCATTTGAACTCACGCTAGAAGGCAATTGCGAACCCGATAATTTCTTCAGCAAGGAGTCAGCGCTGCTATTTCCATTGTAAATAAATAAGGTATCATCGGCTGATAAATTAAAGCGATCGAAGGTCAAAGTGATGTGGTCGATATTACTATCCGGTTGAATCAGCCAGGAACAATTTTGATTTGCAAGATAATCTACGGTGCTGCTTCCATCGTCAAAATTACCCCTTAAGCCGTTCAATATTTTAGTATTACTAGAGCAACCAAGCGGGAAAGTTCCGCTTGGAAAGATATTAAAGATAGCGCCTTGTCCATTGATAAAATTACTCGAGCCAGGATTGAGCGCACTTAAGTAAAAATAGCCATCATAACTACCACCCCATCCCCAATTGAAATGAAAATGGTCGCTTCCTTGATATCCATCCAAATTAAAAGCATGGCCACCACCACCTTGATTATCATATCCATGATAATATAATGGAATTTTGGAATCGATGCTGTTGACAATTTTTGCAACCCACTGAGCATAAGTAAAATCCGATTTATCTTCGAGTCCAACACTCGACTGATATTTAAAATAGTTTATGAGTGCTAAGGCTGCATTCTGCGAATAAGCACCCGAGCCCGAAGCCCCATAATCCATTTCAACACTCACTCCTAAATGATAAAGTAAATTAGCAACCGCAGAATTACCGCTGGCATCGACCACATTCACCATATCATTCCACTGATAAGTAGCAGTTCCAAAATTGGCAGATTGAGTGCCATACGCATAATGATAATAAGAATTATTTCCTTGTCCCTGAGCGGGAAAACGATAGTAATACATCACTTGAGCCATCGCCACCGCCACACAACCTGCATACACTCTTCCGCCTGGCCCGTTCACATCTTCAGGACAATCAGCATTATACAAGCTCCCCTGATTCCATTTGCTTAACAAGAGGGGTTCACTAGATTTTGAAGCAATTAAACTCGCATTTTGACCATTAATGAGCAAAGTCCATGCACGCGAAACAACCTGATCAGCTGTAAGTTGATTCATTCGAATAAACAGAATTTGATCAATATAATTTTGCATCCAATTGTCGTAATTATCTTGCTTTTTACCGAATTCAACCTGATTACTCAAATCGAAGGAAAGAATAGGATACGCAGCGTCCTCTGCTGCCACTTGCACATAGCCCCCACCTTTAAAATTATAGGTGTAATAAACTGGAAATCCATTTCGCTCAACAGTGAAACTAGAGACGATAAGTGGAACTTTCTCAAGCTGTTGAATGGACAAAAAACGTTCCTGTATGAAATGTATTGCAACTATTCGAGCCACCGAATCAGGCACTATGGCCGCCATACTCATCAAAGAAAAACTCAATAAAGCTAATACCAATTGTAATCTACGAAGCATAATTTTATTCTGTTTTTATTTAGGTCACAAATGTATAATTTAATCATAAACTAAAACGTTAGTGAAATGATAAAATATTTCAGTTTTGTAAGGGCTAAAATTTTGCCTTCACAACCTTTACTTCAAGGCTTATTCAAACATTTATGGTATCCAATTGCGCTGAAAAAGAAATCCACTGAGTAGAATTTTTAGAGAATTTCAGCTTGAGTTTTTAAATTATTCGTGTTGAAAAGTTTGTTATCCACAAAAAAGGAAACAACTTATTGTTACTAATTTTAAAATGCAAAATAACCACAAGAATTATGAAATTTAGTATTTATAAAGTATTAATAATCAGTATTTTAATACTGTCAGGCGTCAATTTCATTCAGGCACAAAAAACCGCAATTTATGACCAACCAGATAGCTATTATCAAGATGGGATTTCTTTATTTAATAAAGAGCAATATGGACCCGCACAAATTAAATTTGTTAAAACGATAAGTTTAATTGAAGATCCTTTTTCAATCATGCGCACCAATGCCGAATACTATCAAGCGCTTTGTGCCATCGAATTATTTAATGATGATGCTGAATTTTTATTATTAAAATTTATCGGAACCCATCCCGAAAGCATGCATATTAAGCACATATACTTTCAATTGGGAAAATTTCAGTATCTGAAAAAAGCCTACCAAAAAGCGCTTCTTTCATTCGACCAAGTGGATCCCTTAGAATTGTCCAAAACTGAACAGACGGAATTTTATTTTCAGCGTGCCTACTCCTATTTTTCGGAAGACAATTTACCATTAGCAAAAAAATACCTTTTTGAGGTTATCAACAAGGAAGGCAAGTACTTGGCTCCTTCCAATTATTACTACGCCCACATTGCTTATAGTGAAGGGAATTATGAAACAGCACTCAAGAGTTTTGACCTGATAAAAGATAATGAAGCTTTCGCACCTGTTATCCCTTACTACATAACTCATATCTATTATTTGCAAAAAAATTACGAAAAGTTATTACAAATAGCCCCCGATTTGCTTGAAAAATCGACTCCTAAACGGCAACCTGAAATCGCCCGATTGATTGGCGAATCTTATTATCGCACAGATCGTTACGAGCAATCTATTCCTTATCTAGAACAATATTATAACAGTGCTGAAAGCGCCGTGAGCGCAAGTAATAAATACCAAATGGCTTATGCTTATTACAAAACCCAAAAATACGATAAAGCCATACCCTATTTCCAAACAATTGGTGAGCAGAACTCTAAACTGGGTCAAAGTGCTAATTATTATTTGGGCATGTGTTTTATCCAAACCGAAAAAAAGAGTTTCGCTTTAAATGCATTTCAGAAAGCCTATTCAACCGATTCGACCCCAGAAATCACATCAGATGCCCTTTACAACTTTGCAAAACTGAGTTATGAACTAGACTACAACCCATATAATCAAGCACTTAAGGCTTTTGAAAAATACGTTGCAGAATATCCGAAATCCCCCCATCGCAACGAAGCAATGACCTATCTCACCAAGATGTATTTATCAACCAATAATTACGCTCAAGCCTTAGCAAGCATTGAAAAAATTGATAATAAATCACCAGAGCTTACCCTAGCTTACCAACGGATTTTATACTCCAGGGGGGTTCAGTTTTTTACCCAAAATGAATATAAATCAGCCGTAGAATTTTTTAATACAGCAATCCAAATAAACAAAGATAAAGGCTTCACCGCCAAATCCTTGTATTGGAAAGCTGAATCGTATTTTAGGCTTGGCATTTTCCAAAATAGCGCCAATGTCTATAATGAATTCTTAACCTCAGCCGGGGCTATCTTGGAATCTAATTATAACGAAGCTTATTACAACATGGCCTATGCTTATTTTAACTTAAAAGACTATACAAAAGCAAATGCCAACTTTAGAATCTTTGTCAATAACGAAAGTGACAAACAATCAGAGAGAGTTAATGATGCCTACAATCGAATTGCAGATAGTTACTTTATCCAAAAAGAGTTTCAACTAGCAGTTGATAATTATACCAATGCCATCGCCATCGGTAAGAGAGATGTTGATTATTCCTTATTCAAAAAAGCTGAAGCACTCAGTCCATTAGGATTTCCAGATCAAAAAATTATTGCTTTTGAACAATTACTAAAAGAATATCCGCAGTCTACCTATGCCGGAAATGCAGAATATGCACTGGCTCAAACTTATTTTAAAATCCTGAGTAATAACGAAAAAGCCACCTTCCATTATCAAAACATTATCAAAAATTACCCACCACAAACCAATTTTGTAAAAAAAGCAAAACTTGACCTAGGATATTTATACAATAATACACAACAAACCGAAAAATCAATTGCAATCCTGAAAAGCGTTTATGAGGATTATAAAGGTTCATTAGAATCAAACGAAGCCCTTAAAGCTTTACAAGGAATCTATTCCGAGCAAGGAAATGTAAGCGATTTCTTTGCATGGGTTGAAAAACAAGGCGTGACTATTTCTACAAGTGTGCAAGATTCGGCCAATTATTATGTGGCAGAGGCTGACTTCATGAACAACAAATTTACAGAAGCTATCCAATCTTTTGGACGCTATATTAGCAGTTTCCCCACTGGCTATTTCATCAACAACGCTCATTTTTACAAAGCAGAGAGCGAACGTAAAACTTCAAAATACGCAGAAGCTTTGAAGGATTATCAATACCTTGCAGATCGCCCTGTAAATACTTTTACCGAAAAATCACTCCATTGGATTTGCCACATTAATTACGATCTTTTTAAAGATTATCCAGCTGCTCGACTGTCGTTTGATAAACTTAAAACCATTTCTGAATCAAAAGAAAATCTCAATCTTGCAACCATCGGAATTATGAGATGTGATTGGAATACAAACTCTTATGATAATTTACTTCTCAGCAGCGCCGCTGTTTTGAAGCTTGAAAATCTGGATTCAAAAATCGAAAAAGAAGCCAAACTGTATCAAGCAAGAGCCTATATTCACAAAGGAGATTGGACAAATGCAACTCCTGTTTTAGAACAATTGCGTCTGTATAAATCATCCATTGAAGCCGCAGAAGCAATGTATTACTTAGCCGAATCCGCTTATCTAAAACATCAATATGACACTGCAGAAACCATGGCCTTTGCAGTTATTCAACAAGAACCTTCCTATGAATTTTGGGTTGTTAAATCGTTCCTACTTTCTGCCGATATCTTTATCAAAACCAACAATTTACATCAAGCAAAAGCCACTCTAACAAGCATTATTGACAATTACCAAGGCGACGAAAGTTTGATAAAAGCAGCTAAAGATAAGCTTGCTGAAATAGAAACCCTAATGAATAAAGACAATACAAAGAGTCAACCCGCTGAGATGATTATTGATTATGGCGGGAAAAATGATCAATTGTTTGAAAACAAAGAGATCGAAAAACTAGAGAGCATAGAAAAAACAGAAGAAGATTTATAAATTATTGACGAAGAAATAATTAAAACATGAAAATATACAATCAATTATTAACTTTGATTTTGGCAAGCATGCTAGGCTCAGCCTACGCTCAAACAGGCGATAATAAAGTGGTCGTTCAAGTTGGCTTTACCCCTTCCATCGGCGATGCGCAAAAGATAAACTCCAGCCCACAACTGCGCGACACCGTTTACAAAGTGCCTGAATTCAAATATAGTATTGAGGAAATGAAAATGGAAACCCCTTTTGAAATAGTCCCTATAAAACCTGCTAAATTATCGGGAGTGCCTCTCAATAAGCTGTATAGCAATTACGTAGCCATGGGAATGGGTAATTACCTCACCCCTTTCTTTGAGTTCTATCATAGTAAATTACGCTCCCGCACGCTGAAATATGGAATCCATGTAAAACATTTGTCCTCTGCTGGATCCATTAAAGACTATGCTTTTCCAGCTTTGAGCGATAATGAGGTGGAACTTACCGCAAGCAAAATACTAGATCAAAGTATCATTACATCACAAATTGCCTATCAAAGGAATGTATTTCATTACTACGGATTTAAGCCCAGCCTTTTCCCTGATTCATTACTACCTAAAGATGTTGATATTGCCCAAAGATTTAATCTAGTAGAGGCTGATTTCAATTGGTATCGGTACAAGAACCTTCAAAACAAAATGAATTATAACCTCCAAGCCAATTATTACTATTTGCAAGATTTCTATAGAGCATCAGAACATCAATTTGCACTTGATGCTGATTTTAGTTGGAATGTAAAACTAATTCAAGAGCTTAACCAACAAAAAGCTGGGATAAAAGTGAAAGAAATATTTTACCATAATATTTTAGATACCCTTAGTCCATATTCTACTAATCTAGTGACGATTAGTCCATACTATCATCTAAAAGCAGGCGGATTAACGGCTAAAATAGGCCTTGATGTACAAGCTAAAACAGACAGCATTACCGAATTATACTTCTACCCAGCAGTCAACCTTATTTTAGAAGCTATCCCCGATGTTCTGTTCTTCAACTTTGCCGCCAGCGGTGGTCAACAACGTAATTCCTTTAGAACATTAACGGACGAAAACCCATTCGTTATAAGCCAGATACCATTATCTTTTACTAATCAAAAATTTCAAGTTAACTTTGGGTTAGGGAGTTCCATTAGTAAAAGTATCAACTTCAATTTCCAACTCTTTTACGACCATTTCGAAAATGCTACCCTGTTTGTTAACGACACGAATAACCTGTACAACAATCAATTTAGCATTGTTTTCGACGATTACGATCGCGTAAATTTGAAAGCAGGAATCACCTACCAAAAACATGAAAACCTCAGAATACTATTGCTGGGAAACTACTATTCCTATAATATGACCAAAGAACTCTTCGCTTGGCATAAACCAAATTACGACGTTAATCTATCAGTTAATTATAATATTCAAGATAAGATTTTACTCAAAGCAGCCATCATCAACTATGGATCATCCAAAGCTCCAATTTGGACAGATGGTATCAGCTCGACCGTGGATATTAAATCATGGATAGATGCCAACCTAGGTGTTGAATATCGCTATCGCAAAAAAATTGGAATCTTTCTAAATCTCAATAATTTAACTGCATCTAAGTACAATCGTTGGTACAACTACCCCTCCTACCGATTCAATTTCATGGCAGGATTTAGCTATATTTTCTAATTAAATAGAGATTTTCCTTTTCATAATTTTGATTCTTCGGTATATGAAGTCATTATATTCATAATTTTAAAAAAATTAACTTTAATTATGTTTATATATTATTAGTTAACAGATACTTACAGCACTATCTAGAACACCATTCTTGTTAATAAAAAAAGCGGTTTCCATTGATTTTTCAGCGGTCAAAATCATATTAAATTATTATCTTTGTTTTTTAATTTAAAATACATAACATATTGAATATGAGTGAAGAAGAATTGAAGCAAATAGGAAAAGATTACTCTGCAGATAATATACAAGTTCTTGAAGGGCTCGAAGCCGTACGTAAACGCCCTGCCATGTACATTGGGGATGTTAGTGTGAAAGGACTTCACCATTTAGTTTACGAAGTGGTGGACAACTCCATCGATGAAGCCTTAGCAGGTCATTGCGACCGAATTGAAGTGACCATTCTACCCGATGATAGCGTTCGAGTACTCGACAATGGTCGTGGTATTCCGATTGATTATCACGAAAAAGAAAAAAAATCTGCCCTCGAAGTGGTTATGACCGTTTTGCATGCCGGAGGAAAATTTGATAAAGGAAGTTATAAAGTGTCTGGTGGTCTTCACGGCGTTGGGGTGAGTTGCGTAAATGCACTATCTGTCCATACTACCGTAGAAGTATGCCGCGGAGGAAAAAAATATATTCAAGAGTATAATATTGGCAAGCCTTTATACCCTGTAAAAGAAATTGGCGAATCGAACAAGCGAGGTACACAAGTAACTTTTAAGCCCGACGATACTATCTTTAATGTAACCGTATTCAGCTTTGAAATACTAAGCGGCAGATTGCGCGAACTCGCCTTTCTTAACAAAGGCATTCGTTTGATTCTCACTGACGAAAGAGAAATAGATTCCAAAACCAACGCTTTCATTCGGGAAGAATTTTTTTCCGAAAAAGGATTAGTAGACTTTATCGACTATTTGGATGAAGCGCGCGAGAAATTAATGCCAGAACCAATTCATATCGAAGGGGAAAAAAACGATGTACCCGTGGAAGTAGCCATGCAATACAACACCACCTTCACCGAAAATATCCATTCTTACGTAAATAACATCAATACCCACGAAGGCGGTACACACCTTTCAGGCTTTCGCCGCGCACTTACTCGTACTCTGAAAACCTACGCCGAGAAAAGTGGAATGTTGGCTAAATTGAAATTTGAAATCAGTGGTGATGACTTTAGAGAAGGTTTAACCGCCATTATCTCTATCAAAGTTGCTGAACCTCAGTTTGAAGGACAAACCAAGACAAAGCTTGGCAACTCCGACATTATGGGAACCGTTGAATCGATGGTGGGCGAAGCGCTAAGCTATTATCTCGAAGAGCATCCCCGTGAGGCACGTATTATTGTCAACAAAGTAATTCTTGCAGCCACCGCACGCCATGCAGCCCGTAAAGCCCGCGAATTGGTGCAAAGGAAGAACATACTCGGCGGATCTGGCTTGCCTGGAAAACTCTCTGATTGCTCAAGCCGCGATCCTGAAACTACAGAGATTTACCTCGTTGAAGGAGATTCTGCCGGTGGAACTGCTAAACAAGGTAGAGATAGAAATTTCCAAGCTATCCTGCCTCTTCGCGGAAAAATATTAAACGTAGAAAAAGCTATGCCTCATAAAATATTTGATAATGAGGAAATTAGAACCATGTTCACCGCACTTGGTATCTCAATTGGAACCGATGAAGATCCAAAAGCACTTAATTTAGACCGATTAAGATATCATAAAGTCATTATTATGACCGATGCGGACGTTGACGGTAGTCACATTGCAACGCTGATTCTTACCTTCTTTTTCAGATACATGAAAGAAATGATAGAAAGAGGTTATGTGTATATTGCTACTCCTCCACTCTATTTAGTCAAAAAAGGAAATCGAGCTGAATATGCCTGGACCGAAGAGCAACGCGAATCCATCACCATGGAAATGTCGAATGGTGGTAAAGATAAAAACGTCCATTTGCAACGTTACAAAGGTTTGGGAGAAATGAATGCCGAGCAATTGTGGTCAACGACCATGAATCCTGAAACTCGCACTTTGCGTCAAGTAACTATTGAAAACGACACGAGTGCCGACAAGGTTTTTTCGATGTTGATGGGTGACGAAGTACCTCCTCGTAGAGATTTTATCGAAAGAAATGCTCACTATGCTAAAATTGATGCATAATCACTTTAGAACCTAGTGTAAAGTGGAGAACTTCGGTTCTCCACTTTTTTTTGCATTTAAATTTCTAAATTGGATTTGGCTAGTTTTAATTATACACCCTGCAGACCAAGAAAATCCACTAATTCCTTAATAATCAGCTGGTGATCGAATGCTAATGCAGGTAAATCATTTAGAGAAAACCATTGCACTGCCGCTGCATCATCCCCTGCCGTGGTTTCGATGGATTGATGGGAAGGCCATTGATAATAAAATACCGTACTAATGGTGCGATGACGAGGGTCTCTATCAATTGCACCATAGGTTTTAAATTGTTGTAGGTTTTGGCAATCCACTGCCGTTTCTTCAAAAAGCTCGCGTGCAACTGCAGTTTCGGGGGTTTCATCCATTTCCATAAATCCACCTGGCAAGGCCCATTGCCCTTTATAAGGCTCTTTTCCCCTTTTGATTAATAAGATATTTCCGCGATAAAGCAAAGCTGCATCCACTGTATAAGCTGGCCGTGGGTATGAATAGGAATACATAAAAATAATTTAAGATAATAAATTTTAAAAAAAAAGTCCTGATCAAGGTCAAGACTTTTTATACAATATTTATTAAGTTGATGTACTATTTGGCATAAGCGATTGCACGGGTTTCACGTATAACCGTGATTTTAATTTGACCAGGATAAGTCATCTCCTCTTGAATTTTCTTGGACAGCTCATAGCTAATTTGGTTAGCTTGTTCATCAGTAACCTGTTCAGCACCAACAATCACTCTTAATTCTCTACCAGCTTGAATAGCGTATGTTTTCACCACACCAGGAAAATCTAGTGCATGATTTTCGAGTTCCTTCAAACGGTTGATGTAGGATTCAGCAACTTCGCGACGAGCACCAGGTCGAGCGCCAGAAATTGCATCACAAACCTGAACAATTGGAGCGAGTAAAGTCGTCATTTCCACCTCGTCATGATGCGAACCGATAGCATTGCAAACTTCAGGTTTTTCTTTATACTTCTCTGCTAATTTCATCCCTAGCAGTGCATGTGGCAGTTCTGGCTCATTATCAGGCACTTTACCGATATCATGTAAAAGACCAGCTCGTTTAGCCAATTTGGTATTTAAACCCAATTCAGCAGCCATAGTGGCGCATAAATTAGCCACTTCGCGCGAGTGCTGCAATAGGTTTTGACCATACGAAGAGCGATACTTCATTCTACCAACCATGCGTATCAACTCCTGATGCATATTATGGATACCTAAGTCGATAGTGGTACGTTTTCCGATGTCGATAATTTCTTGTTCAATTTGCTTTTTAGTTTTAGCAACCACCTCTTCGATGCGAGCTGGGTGGATTCTGCCATCGGTCACTAATTTATGGAGTGATAAACGAGCGATTTCACGGCGTACAGGATCAAAACCCGAGAGGATAATAGCCTCTGGGGTATCATCAACGATGATTTCTATTCCAGTAGCAGCTTCAAGAGCACGGATATTACGTCCTTCTCTACCAATAATACGACCTTTGATTTCATCATTTTCGATATGGAAAACTGACACAGCATTTTCGATAGCATTTTCCGTTGCGGTACGTTGGATCGTTTCGATAACAATTTTCTTAGCTTCCAAGGTAGCATTGGCTTTTGCTTCTTCTAGAATTTCATCCACATAAGCCATTGCATCCGACTTAGCTTCAGACTTAATGGCTTCGATAAGCTGTTCTTTGGCTTCGGCTGCAGATAAATTTGAAATGACTTCAAGCTGTTCAACTTGCTGACGATGTGCTTTTTCGAGATCTTTTTCTCTCTTATCAAGTCGTAAGGTATGCTCTGTGAATTGATCTGTTTGCTGCTGCAATTCCTTTTGCTTTTTCTTAAGCTCTTCGAATCGTTGATTAAGGGCAGATTCTTTTTGGGCGATACGATTTTCGACTTTTTGAATCTCCTTAGCCTTTTCGTTTGCCCAACTTTCATGGTTTGATTTCAATTGCAGAATTTCTTCCTTAGCCTCTACAATTTTATCTTTTTTAATTACTTCAGCCTCTAATCGGGCCTCTGCTACTATTCCACTGGCTTTGTTTTGCGATTGCTGTTTTAATATAAAAGTAGCGATCCCAAATCCTAAACCTAAGGAAACCAAAGCAGTAATAATAATACTGATATATTCCATACGTTAAATTTTAGTAGATTCGCAAGACTAGAGGGAGAAGGAGAGAAAAAAGAACCCGACCATTTCGAAGGAGCATTATAAACCCCTATATGCAAGGATAGAGAAGCCTGTGTTCTCGAACGTCCAACGATCTGTAAAGATTCCCGAAGGATAAGGCCTGTTCTAAAACTGTTTTTAGAGCTATTCTCTAATTAAGTATCTGTTGAGTTTATATACTTAAATAATCAAAATGGTGCGGGTCCATATTTTAAAAGAACGTTAACTCGATAATAAGGCCTCAATTTCTTGCAATTTATCAATTGCAATGATGGAGGTATTATCGCCCGATTTCTTAAGTTTTAGAAGTTCACTAGCAAAAGTTATATTAACCATGGCTAGCAAATCTTGTTTATCTTTAAAGGCATAATTGCCTGAGAAATCATTTACTTTATCATTGATTGCATTGGCAGCAGCTCTGACATACTCCTCTTCTTTCTCATCGATTTTCATTCGATAACTTCTTCCAGCCACATTTATATTTATTGTCAAACTTGCCATTTTATCATCCATTTAAAAGTGCAATACAACGATCTACTTCCCACACAACTTCATCTATTTTCTTCAATGAAGCTTTCTTTTCTTCTTTCCCAAATACTCCAGCTATTTGCTGAATCTTTTGTTTTTCAATTAATTGGTTAATTATTAATTCCTGATTTGACAGAGCGGCTTCTAATTCGACAATTCGATTTTTGAGCTGCTGTTTCTCCTCTATAAGCGCATTGCGTTGACCCACCAGTCGACGGCTTTTTTGTAAAATCGATTCTACAAGGTGTTCCAAATTCAAAATAGCTTATAATTAGAATTAAATGCAAAGGTAATAATTTTACAAAATGAAAACAAGATGTACATTAAAAAGCCTAAAAAAATATATTTATTATTTTATTTGGTAGTAAAATAAAAAAGTGTATTTTTGCATCCGCTTTTGAAAGAAAGCACAAGCATAACAAAGTTCTTGGTTTGGTAGTTCAGTTGGTTAGAATACATGCCTGTCACGCATGGGGTCGCGGGTTCGAGTCCCGTCCAGACCGCAAAAAGCACTCAATTTATTGGGTGCTTTTTTGGTTTTTAACCTATTTTACATTGGTTTCTAGCTTTTTTCAATCCCAATATCCAACAAAAAAATGCGACTGTAAATAATTGATGAGCAATCTTTTCATTTGTGCAAAAAGCTAGGATTGACTGACAATTATTTACAAAAAGAACAATTAGCTTAATAAACATTGTAGCGCTGCTATTGGTTAAAAGCATACGCTTTTAGCCTAGAGACTAATTAATTTCCACTCGTTTTAGGGTCGTTCCCTAATTATTGAACTCAAATTAAGTTATGTAGTTGGCTGTGAAGGTGCAATTGCTCAAATTACAACTCGTGAATAAAAGTATGTCTTATGGAATCTTCACCAACATCAAAGGCAACAACAACGACTCGGCTCCGTTTTTAGTAATAGCTTTTATGGAGTATTTGTAACTTACTCCCGTACTAAAATCTTTATCAATGAAATAAAATTTTTGCTTTTCGTACTTAACGGCATGGTATCGCTCTGGTTTGGAGTCGCCTATTGCCCTGTAGATTACAAATGAAGTTATCTGATCGTAATTGTGTTTCAGCGGTATGCAATCCCAAGTAACAAAAACTTGTTTAGCGTCGGAATCGTATTCTGCTTTAAAATTGCGTATGACATCAATCCTTGAAGGGAAATAAGGTGTACCGCTGAGGCTGAACGAGAAATTTGAAACCAACTCATTTGTATCTATTGCCGCTAATCGGTATTCGTAATTCTGCCCTGGTGTAACTTGAAGATCATTATAGGCTCTTTCATTGGCCAATACTTCGTCGAAGGCAATCCAAGCAGTATCTGCAGACGATTTACGATAGATTTTGATAACTCCCACGTCTTTACTAGCACTTGGAACTATCACCAAAGAAATAGCAGTATCGCTGATTAGCAGCTTTTTAAGAATAGGAGGCATGGGGCGAATGGTATCAGGGCGGACCAATTTCAAGGCATCGGAGGGTTTAGACTGGTTATAATGAAAATCGAGCGCTACAGCCTTGTAGAAAACGTGGCCTGTGAGGGAGTTCAAGCTAATGGTATCACGAAAAACGCTGTCGGTACCTTGAACAAAATGGTCTCTTTTGTAGCTTTCATAAAACACCGAAAACTCATGGTCTTCCTGATTGGCTCTTAAAAGCCGGTAACCCATGAAATCTTTCTCTTTGTTGATGTGTAAAACGAGGGTTACAGCGCCTGTGCTATCGATAGTTCCCATGCTCCAAACAGGTTTCGATGGGGGAAAACTGTCCACCAGCACTAATAAAACAGGATTTGACCTGAAGACATTTCCAGCGGTATCAACCGTTTCCACGAGGTAATAACTTGTTCCTTCCGGATCGGGATTTTCGTCCGTAAATTGGAGTTTGTCAGGCGGGATAAGGTTTTCGTTTAGTTTTAGATTAAAATCTCCTTCACGGTCAGAATCACGGCGCACGTTTAAACCCTTGAGGTCGGGCATTTTGGCTGTGATTCTCCATTCAATCACCGCTTTTTCACCAGAAGTAGGTTCAGGGTTGGGAACAAAGATGGCATTAGCTGGAGTATGGTCGCGAGCCATGGCTTTCACTTGACCAATTTCTATTTCGTCGGCAAAAAGTGTATGACCGATAATCTTGTATAAATAAGGGGTGTAGAGGACAACAGTAGTATCAACAACAGTAGCTATATCATTGCCCTTTTCATCATATTCTTCGTCAAGGATGACAATACTCTTATTCAGGCGTTGAAAATTTTTGCCATTATCTTGGCTTCTTTCAAGGCTATAACCTATGATTGGTTCTTCACCCAAAATCCAATTCATAATTATACTGCTCTCATTTTCAATGGTTTTTATCACAGTGTTGGATTTAGAAACATAGGTTTCAGCTTTTGCTTCTACTTCGGTTGAAGAGTATTTTGATTTTAGTGAAGCATCGGCAAAACTTATACGATATTTATAGCTTTTTCCACTGGTAACATTGCGATCAACCCAACGGAGCGCCATTGCGTCAGCAGTTTGGATATCCAAACAAGAAGCAATTACAGTATAGAGAAAACTGAGCTCATTCTCTGCTTGAGCTTCCATTATTGCATCGGAGTCGGATAAATTAATGGTAGGGTTTGCAGTGGTTTCCAATAGGAGTTCGTATGCCGTCTTGAAATTTTTATAACTATTCTGGCTTGTATCGCGAAGCATTTTAAGCCTATCAATCCATTGTTTTTTTGGCCATGCCTTAACTACTGCAACCGATTTAAAATCAGACCAAACACCTCCATTTTCTTCTGATCGCTCAATTATGTAGCCATTAGCAAATCCATTATTAAATAGATTAACATCATCAACTAGCCAACGTAAAACGATACTGTCGGGGGCAGAACGGGATACGATTCCAATCACTGCAGGCGGCTCTTCTCTATTTTGTGCCCATGCTTGATTAAAAACTAAATAGACAAATATTATAGATAACAGGATGACTATCTTTTTCATAGTTCTTATAGGTTTTGATTTATTTCTTATTTAATTTAGAAAGGTTCGTTTTCTCGTACAAAAAGTGTTTGATAAGGCAAAGTTCAGGGCAAAAATACCAATAATGAGCATCCAACCAAGCAATTTGAGAGGCTTTGAAATAAGTTAAGCCCCCTTCACCACCAATCAATCTGTTGAAGTCAAAAAGAGTTACTTTAGTTCTCATTCCTCTTCCTCCTTACCATCTGATCCCTCATCAGCTTCATTGTCTTTGGGGCATATACTTCCGTATTTGAAAGGGATTGTAGCTTTAATCTTTAGCTTAATGAAGCCCACCTTTATACGAAGTTTAACTGCTGCCTTGCCTTTAATCCACAAGGGCTCGGGTGCTCCAGCCTGCATCATTGCAGCCAAACCAAGATAAACATCTAACAAAGACTTATAACGCATATAAACCGAAGCGTAAGCTGCCAAACCACCTCTTGCATACCAATAGTTAAATCGGTCGGTAACACAACTATGTGATGCATCGTATTGAATCATTGAGCAGTTGACCTCACCACCCAAAGAAAAGCCCCCTTTGAAATTACCAAAATGTAAGTCACCCTTAGTGTTAAAGCCAATGCCAAAATCAAACCCTTTACCTGCTTTAGCATCATTGCCTAATGGTTCAGGCAAACCACTAAAGCTGGGATTAATACCTCTCAGGCCAGTAAGAGTTATGGGCTGAAAACTAGTGTTTGCAACTAGATTATTACCAGTTCTAAAGTAAGCCCAAGTATTAAGTTCTAAGAAGGATATTTGGTTTGGCACTTTCGGTGTTCCTATTGTAAGACTCCATTTGGCATGATCTCCAATCTTTTGTTTTTCATTAACATTCAAGGCAAGTGTTGCATCCTGAGTAGTTTGGATTAAAGTTTTGCCGGTTTGTGGATATTTAATTGCTATTGCTATATTAAGATCGAAAACGCCTTTCACATCGTCGTATTTAGCTAATAAAGAAGCTTTCATAGTTGCTTTACTTCGCTCCTTAATTTCAGTCCCCATAAAGGCTTTACCGCCTAATTCCAGATAGTTGATTCCACCAGTGGTATTGAATGCTGCGCTAAAAGTAACATCCCCATTGAAAGTTTTTTCTGAGCTCACATTCACAAATACTCCCATAATCCTAAAGCCAAACTTGATAGTATTATCAGGAATAAAAACGCTACCACTGGAAGCAGCGTCTGAATCGCCCATTGCGT
>DYSI01000074.1 GCA_020718275.1 Draconibacterium orientale | reverse complement strand
TTTAGATATTTGAAAATCGTTAAATGGGTTCTGCGATTTTCTTATAATCAAACATAAAAAAACCAATTTTTAGAACCCACCTTTAACAACTTTTGCTTATGAAAGGGATATCAATTTTAAATTTTCTGATTTCATTAAGGAAAGAATTATCGTATAGTTACCAAAATCAACGAACTGATTTTTATAATACTTTATTGGCATTTAGAAATTTAAATGGCTTGGTTAAGAAATTCGATGAATTTCAATCCTCTGATAACATTGTAATTACTCAACAAAATATTAGTCCGTTAGGACTTAAATTCAACGATTCACAACAAAAATGTGATGCAAAATTGGGTAAAGCACGATTTGAAGCTACTTTTAATAAGTCCCAAAATTATCAGGTTTCATTTTATCGTTTAATAATGAGAACAGAAAAAATCATTGTGCAGCTACATTTTATAAATAATCAGTTAATTTACATTCGAATTCAATTTGATAAACTTGATATACATCAAGATATTAGAGAACAAGTACTTCATAGTATATTTTACAAGTATGAGTTAAGCTATTCGAGCCAGCCTCACGAGATAATAATCAAAGACCGACACGACAATACACTGAAATGTATGGATTATGGTGTGATTTTTATAGAATATTTTAGTGGATTGCCGTCGCACAAGACCCTATTAGAGCTTATCAAAAATGAAAATTATATCAAAACTAAAAAAATAGAAACGATGTTGGATTTTATTTAAAATCTAGGTTGTAATAATGTAAAATAGTATCTTTTAAATATCGGCAATTTAAATAATGTTTTTGAGGAAGTGCAGGCGCTTTAAGTCCTGCGCCAAAGGTTTTATCTCCGATTAAAACACGAGCTTCATCCCAAAGATTCATTTCAATCATACTTTCCAGAAGTGCTTTTCCACCTTCAACCATCACACTTTGAATTTCATTTTGATAAAGGTAGTTCAACATCTGTGATAGTGGATTTTGACTAAAATCTAAAATTTGTAATTGCGTATCTTTATTAAGTTCGAAAGGTAGGGGTTTGTTGGTAAAAATAAGGGTAGGAGTACTTCCATCCAAAAGATTAAAATGGCTGCCAATTTTCTCAGCCTCACTAAAAAGAATACGCAAAGGATTTTTACCAAACCATTCACGAGTATCGAGTTGAGGGTTGTCATTAATGGCGGTTCCTGCACCCACCATAATGGCCATTTCTTCACTTCGCCATTTATGTACAGGCATTTTTAAATTGGGATGAGTAATCCAATTGACACCAATTGGATCTTCGGGCTTACGTACAACATCCATAAAACCGTCCAAAGTTTGAGCCCACTTCAATATGATATAAGGTCGTTTTTTTTCGTGAAATGTAAAAAAAGCCCGGTTAAGATTTCTGCTCTCCAACTCTAAAACGCCTACAATAACCTCAATTCCTGACTTTTGCATTTTTTCAATGCCTTTGCCCGCCACTTTGCTAAAGCTATCTATGCATCCAATTACCACCTTTGGAATTCCCATTCTGATAATTAAATCGCTACAGGGGGGCGTTTTGCCATGATGCGCGCAGGGCTCTAAATTTACGTATAAAGTGCTGGATTTAAGTAATTCAACGTCAGTCACTGAATTAATTGCATTCACTTCGGCATGGGCTTCTCCGTATTTTCGGTGGTAGCCTTCACCAATGATTTTTTCTTCCTTGACAATTACACAGCCCACCATGGGGTTAGGTTTTACGTGGGTTTTTCCTTTTTGAGCAAGCTCAAGGCAGCGTAACATATACAATTCATCCTTAGTCATGGGCTGAGTTTTATCTAAAATAACTAAAATCTTTTTCATTATTTTCAGAATCCTCAAGACCTATAAGATCTTTATATACCAAAAAAATAATTGCATAACTTAGAGGTATAGTTACTAAAACTCCAATTGCGAACATTAATAGCCCAATAACATTAATTAGAGTGATAACCAGACCCAAAATCACAAATTCTCCAAAGTTTCTCATTACTATTTTTCTGCTCACTTCCATGGCAGAAAAGTAATCTAAATTTCCAAAAACGACTAAGGGCATACTAAAAAGAAAGAGGAGCGCAAAGGCCAATCCAGGAATTATCAATAGTACAAACCCAATGGTTGTGATTAGATTAACCACTATTGATACCATTAAAACCGGTAAAAATATTTTAAAGCCTTCAAAGAAATTTTCAAAACTTAGCGGTTGCTTTTGAAATATTCGATGCATTACTAAATAATATCCAGCTGAAATGGGGCCATTGATAAGCATTTGAATCCATGGACCAAACTTTGGGTTTTGCAACATTAATATTGCAATCCCCATATAGAGGGCAGTAAAAATGGCCAATAACAAAATATTAGGTCTGATCAGTTCAAATGCACTTTGGAAATAGTAATTTCTGTTAAAACTAAAACCTTCATTCAATAGATTCTCAAGTCGGTTATAGATTCGCTGTTTTGACATGGATCGGTTATTTAAGAAGTTAAAAAAAAGCCACCGATGGGTGGCTTTCAATACTTTACTAACTGAAAGCTAGAACTTTTCGATATGAATTTGTCCGTCAGGATTTTTGTTTCTGTTCCATTCGCTAAAGCCATCTTTTTCAAGAGCATGAGTCAACTCGCCAATCATTCTAGGATTTCCACAAAGGAAAATGTGAGTATTTTCAGGCATGGGTTTAAAACCCCATAGTTTTTCAACTACTCCAGCATTCCACATATCTTGAATAAAATCGACGTGCCCGTTCCAAGGAGTCATTTCTTTTTGAGGTTCGGTAATGGTGGGCAGGTATTTGAAATGTGTGGTAAGCGTTTGGAGGAGGTTTAGCTCAGAACTGTATCCCAAATCCCATGAATTACTAGCTCCATGCACCACAGCAATATTACCTTTACGCTGTAAGGCACTGGTGCGAAGCATACTCATGTAAGGCGCAACTCCAGTACCTGTAGCCACTAACACAACATTCTTATCTTCAGGTATTTGGTCTAGTGTGAACATTCCTACAAACTTGGTTCCGATACCTACTTTATCACCAATTTTCAAATCAAAAAGGCGAGGGGTAAGACTTCCTGAATGAACCAAAGTAATGTAAAATTCTAAAAATTCCTTGGTTTTAGAGCTGCTAGCAATACTATACGCTCTTTTAATCATTTTGTCGGAATCCATTTTTTCAAATTCTTCAGTGGCTTCAGCACAACGATGCGCTGAGCCAGGTAGAAAAATTGCTACAAATTGACCGGCTTTAAAATCGGGTAATTCCCATCCCAAAGGAGCTATCCGAAACACTTTCATGGTGGGGGATACTTGAATTACTTGTGTAATAACTGCATTTAATTCTTCCATATTTTGTTTATCGATTTATTATTCAATTGTTCCAAAATGTTTCATAAACTGTATGCGCTCAAAGGCAACAGTATTTGAATTAACGTCAAATGACATTTTTCCTCTAAACTCATCCAGATTTTTGTATGATTTACGATCCATCCATGACTCCATGTCTTTGAGCATGGTTTGAATATGACTTGATCCATTTTTATATATTGCGGATGCGATTTGTACACTGTTAGCTCCAGCCAAAATTTGCTTAATAACGTCTGCTCCAGAATGAACTCCTGTGGTGGCTGAAATAGGTAATTCAATCGCTTTGCTCATGATTGCCACCCAACGCAAACTTTCGCTGATATCACTCGAATTTGAAAATAAATCACTAGAAGTTACCTTCATGGTTTCAATATCCAAATTGGGTCGATAATACCGATTAAAAAGCACAAAACCATCCACATATCCGGTCCAGCTTAGTTTTTTGATAAGATGTGCCAAGCCTGCACTGTAATTACTAAGTTTTACAGCCACGGGTAATTTAGTATTTCTTCTTACTTTTTTCAGAATATTGAAATAGTTTTGTTCGTTTTGTTCGCTGGAAATGTTGTGATTTGAAGGTAAAATACCAATGTTAATTTCCAATGCATCAGCTCCAGCGTCTTCGATTTGTTGAGTAAATTCAACCCACTCGCGGTCAGTGACACAATTAATGCTTGCTATCACAGGGATGTCAACAGCCAACTTAGTTTCTTTGATTAAACGCAAGTAATCGCTTATTCGAACATTTCTAAGGGTATTACTGATATAGTCATGTACATCATAACCATAGCTCTGGTCTAAGGAAATATTATGGGCCGATTCTGCCAATATTTGCTCTTCAAATAGAGATTTAAGTACTATAGCTCCAGCTCCTTTTTCGAATAGATCAATGTTTTTTTCAACACTATTGGTCAAACCGCTGCTAGCAATTATAATTGGATTGCGGAGGTGTAATCCCAAATAATTTACATTAAAATTAGCCATCAATCTGTAATTTATTTTGTGGGAGCAGGTGTAAACACCCTTTGATTTGCTTCTCTATCAAGCATGAATAAACCTGGACCTTTGCCTTCAATAAGCTTCAGTTGATCATAAAGTAATGAAACACTTGCTTCTTCCTCCACTTGTTCAGAAACATACCATTGCATCATTGCTACTGTAGCATGGTCTTTTTCGGTCATGGCTACATCTACCAAGCTATTAATCATGCTAGTAATTTTACTTTCATGCTTCACAATATTGTCAAATA
Organism: Draconibacterium orientale; assembly: GCA_020718275.1. GTDB lineage: Bacteria > Bacteroidota > Bacteroidia > Bacteroidales > UBA1556 > UBA6267. The sequence continues at coordinate 2,174 of DYSI01000074.1, read as the reverse complement.
CGTCCACAATGCCTTCCCAGGTGGTTTTTGGTTTTTCTATTTTTTCGAGTTTCACTTCACCGCCTCTATCAAGGATATATTGAAATAACTTCATGGCATGCGATTGCTCTTCTTGAAATTGAATTTGCATCCAATGCGAAAATCCATTTAAATTTTGTTTTGATAAATAGGCGCCCATGGATAAATATAAGTAAGCAGAATATAATTCAGCATTCATCTGCTTATTGAGCTCATTTTCTAATTTCTTGTTAATCATATAGTTGAAATTTATGTTTTGTTATAGATTTAATGGTGTAAATTTAAGTAAATTATCTATCTAACCTAATAAATACATGTAAATTTTTAAAATGATCAATAAAATTATGGTTTACAAGAATTGCTTTTTATCTTCAATCCAAAGATTGATTTTTATTGATTTTCTTAACAAAAAAAAAGGTTGTCCTACTTTAAAAGAACAACCTCTTTAACCTATAGGTAATTTTAGTTCACTTCTACAGTCACTTCATCACTTTGCCATAAACCATGTTTGGTGCAATAGGCGTGGGCCATGAGTTTCATGCTTTTTGTAGGTACAATATAGAAGTCAACCTCCAGATTAGCAGGAGCGCTGCCCATTGCGCCAGCGGCAAAGCTGGCTTCACCTAAAAAGCGTTCTCCATCCCATAATTGAACCCATTTAATAAAATGGTCAAAGTCATCGGGATGTTTATATTGATCACCCACTTGAACTTTTACTTTGAATTTTTCACCTGCAACCGCAGTGTTTTCGCAATGCACAAAGGCTGAATGACGGTCGATATAGTCGCGTTTTGCTTCGCGATCGATTTCTGAAATGTCTTGATATCTGTTGATTTTCATAGGTTGATTGGTTTAAGGTTAATTTTGTAAATGTACGATATTATTAAGCTTTCTTACCTAAATATTCGGCAACTCCTTCGGCAGTAGCTTTCATAGCTTCGTCGCCAGCATGCCAGTTGGCAGGACAAACTTCGCCATATTGCTCAAAATGTTGAAGGGCATCCACCATGCGCAAGGTCTCATCAACGCTGCGTCCTAAAGGTAAGTCATTGATTACTTGATGACGAATTATTCCTTCTTTGTCTATTAGGAAAAGTCCACGGTAGGCTACAGGTGCACCCACAAAAACTCCATTGTTGTTCTCATCGTAATCGTATTCACCTGCCAATACACCGTAGTTTTCTGAAATGGTTTTACTCAAATCCGATACTAATGGATACTTTACTCCTTTAATTCCACCGTTTTTTAATTCGGTATTTAACCATGCCCAATGTGAAAATTCTGAATCCACAGAACATCCCACTACGGCAACGTTACGCTTGTCAAATTCTCCCATTTTGTCTTGAAAAGCAATGATTTCAGTAGGACAAACAAAAGTAAAATCGAGAGGGTAAAAGAAGAATACCACGTGCTTTTTGCCGATGAATTGTTCCAATGAGAAGTTTTCGACCATTTCGCCACCGTTTACTACCGCTGTTGCAGAAAAATTTGGGGCTTTTTTTCCAATTAAGTTTTGCATTTTTTTTAAGTTTAAATTTGTAAATTATTAATATTTAATATGTTAGTTGTTATTACATTCGTTACATATACCTTTTAGATAATAATGAGCTTCTGAAACTTCAAAATCTAATTTGGCTTGATTTACCAACACTGGATTTTCAATTTCAACATCCATTAACTTGCCGCAAACTTCACATTTAAAATGTCCATGAAATTGAGTAACCACATCAAAACGAACTTCACTTTCGTCGATGGTGACCATGCGAACCAACTGATGTTCCATAAAAAGTTTCATGGTGTTATAAACAGTGGTCTTTGAAAGTGTGGGTATCTCATTAACAAGCACTTGAAAAATAGAATCAATGGTAGGGTGAGTGCGATTGTTCCATAGAAAATCATAAATCTTAATTCTTTGAATGCTGGGTTTTACGCCTGCATTTTTCAAAATTTGAATGAAATTTTCGGTACTAGAACCCATGTTATTTTAATATTTAAAAACATTGCAAATTTATAATAATTACAAATATGTAATTTATGATATTTATTAAGTTATTATTAAATCTATTTATTCAACAAAAAGCATTTTAGGGGAATAAAAAATAGCTAATTTTGCAGTCGCTCCATTAGAAAGATTGAATTTTGATTAAATATATGAA